>CAYYBE010000006.1:0-28046 GCA_964470345.1 uncultured Candidatus Babeliaceae bacterium
AGGACATCACGCGGTCTCCCCGCCAAAAATCAACAATACATCGCTCAAGTCCACTAAAAACAAGATACAAAGAGGCCAGCTGCCCCGGACGCAAAATTTTACCTGCTAATGGACGTTGCGAGAGTGTATACAAAAGAACAAAAATAATGGCATAGATCAAAGCGCTATACAGCTGCGTTGGATGAACAAGAGCACCTGATATCTTGCACGTCGTTGCCCATGGTAGGTCTGTCGGAACTCCACCACAACAGCCTGCGCTGAAACAACCAAAGCGGATAAACACATGCAAAATAGGTGTATGCACACCAATCAGATCAAGTACGGGAACGATGGGAATTTTATGGTACCAGAGATACCCAACGACAAATACGGCACAACCAAGCACGGTACCAAGTGAAGAAAGTCCGCCTTCCCAGACTTTGAAGATATCCCAAAATGATCCATACTCGCCAGGTTCAGTAATGTAGTGAAGCACCCGCGCACCAACCACACCGGCAACAACCGCGCCACCAACCATGTCAAAAAAACGGTCATACCCTAAAAAGCGCTTGCACAACCAATGTTTTTGCGCCGCCCACATGAGTACAACAACGCCCAAAAACATAAAGAGTCCAAAGCTTTGGATCGAAAACGGTCCGTAAATATGCAAAATTTGTCCTGACATACTAACACCTGACTAACCTGATGAATGTGAGAAAGATTGATTTTTAGTATATCAGGGTTTAAGCAGGTTTACTAAAGAGCAAAATTTACTTTGATATTTTCCTGCGCCAAACGTTTCGATAGCGCACTAAAATAGGTACCAAGGTCAGTAAGGCAAGAATTGTAAACGCAATAATCAGTTGGGGGGTAAAGATGTCGCTCAGCTGGTTAAACTTTGTCAGCTCCTGGCCAATACAGGCATAAACCGTCACAACAGGGATTACTCCAAGTGCCGTCGTCCACAAGCATTTAACAAGGGGGATCAGCGTGAGCCCGATCAAGATATTAGCCACCGCAAAAGGCATAATGGGGATAAGGCGAATCGCGAGCAGATAAAGCGTCCCGTGGCGCTCCATCTGCGCATTAAATTCTACCAGCTTTTCTCGATAGCGTTCTTGAATCGTTTTACCAATCAAGTATCGTGTCACAAGCGCAGCGCAGGTTCCACCACAACTGGCACCGACCATAGCGGCAAAGATAGTTGGAAAGACGCCAAATAGAAATCCGCCGGCTATAATAAGTAACGCCGTGAATGGCAAAAAGAGCGCTGCTTCTATTGCATAGACCAGAATATAGATTACAAATGCTTGCCAATAATGCTGCTGGATAATACATGCAAGAAGATCTTTTTGAGTTTTGAGCATCTCAAAGGTGAGTAGGCTGCCAAGGTCAAAGTAAAGCCAGAGAAAGAGATTAAGCGCAACCAGCGCTAGTCCAAGTATGATTTTTTTGACTGTTGAATTCATAGCACTCCCATAAAGCGCATAGTATTTACCTTATACCTATAGGCCAGTATACCAAGAAATGGTATTCTTATTCATTATGATACAAGCAAAACAACTCAACCTCTCTTTTGGCGCGCAAGATGTTTTTAATAACATCTCATTTCTCATTAACCCCAACCAACGTATTGGCCTCGTGGGGCGTAACGGTTCTGGCAAATCGACCCTTTTAAAGGTTATTGCTGGCCTACACCCCGTTGATTCAGGCGTTGTCGCCCTTTCAAAAGATTTTATGCTCGGCTACTTACCACAAGAAGTGGTATTAGAGTCGGACCAACCGATTGTCCAAGAAACATTTGATACGTTTACAACGATTTGTAAGCTCAAACAAGAGCTTGCAACGCTCGAGCCTCAGCTGGCAACCAACAATGATCCTGACTTGGCCATACGCTATGCCCATCTGTGCGAAGCGCTGATACATGAAGAGCCTGAGAAAAAATTAGCACTCACTAAAAAGATGCTTTTGGGTCTCGGTTTTAGCGAAATCCAATTCGAGCAACCAGTAAACACCCTGAGCACCGGCTGGAAAATGCGTATTGTGCTTGCCAAACTGTTGCTCAAAGACGCAGATTTTTATCTTTTTGATGAACCTACCAACCACTTAGACTTAATTGCAAAAGAATGGTTTTTAGGCTTTTTGAAAAAAGCAAAGTTCGGATTCATGATCGTCTGCCACGAACGTTACTTTATGAATGAGTTATGCAACCAAATTCTTGAACTCGAAAACGGTAACGGGAAGATCTATCCCGGCAATTATACGTTTTACGAACAACAAAAAGAAAAAGATTTGCAGCAATTAGAAAATCAATACGAGCAACAACAGCGTGAGCTCAAAAGCAAAATGGCAACTATTGAGCGCTTTCGCGCTTCTGCAACAAAAGCAAAAATGGCGCAAAGCATGCTCAAGTCTGTTGAAAAAATTGAGCGCATTACGCTTCCACCATCACCTAAAACAGTTAACTTTCATTTACCCGTTATCAAACAACCAGGCAAGATTGTGCTCACCGTAACGAACCTTGCACAGACGTTTATCACAAAAGATCAAAGAGAAAAGAAGATTTTTTCTAACGTTACCTTTCAAATCGAGCGGGGACAAAAAGTTGCATTAGTAGCTTCCAATGGTGTTGGCAAAACAACGCTCTTTAATGTGATCGTAGGAAATCTTCCCATACAACAAGGAGGCGTTGCCTTTGGACATAACGTCCACGCCGCTATTTTCGCACAAGATCAAAGCACGATGTTTGATGGTAATAAAAGCATTTTGGACAATCTTATCACGCGCTGTGGAAATAAAACCGAACAACAGATCCGTACATTTTTAGGTTCTTTTTTATTCAGTGGTGATGATACGAATAAAAAAATAAAAGTTTTAAGTGGTGGTGAAAAAAATAGAGTTGGTATGGTTTTTGTATTGTTGCAAGATGCTAATTTTCTCTTGCTGGACGAGCCTACCAATCACCTTGATATTCCATCAAAAGATGTTTTAATCAAAGCGCTCAAGGCATTTGAAGGCACACTCTTTTTTGTTTCTCACGATCGTGATTTTATTAATGCCCTTGCCACACATACAATTGAATTAAGTCCGCAAGGAACAAAAACATATCACGGCAATTATGATGCGTATGTTACGTACAAACAAGCGCAGCAGCAAGAAGGCACTCACGTTGTTCCCACAAAAAACGCTGTGCAAATAAAAGTAAATCCAGTGTCTCAAAATAACTTTGAGCAACGTAAAAAAATAAAACGACTTGAAGAAAAAATAGAGCGACTTGAAAAGCAGATCGCTCATCAGGAGCTTGCTTTCGCCGAACTTGCGTATGGTTCAAAAGAGTTTACAGCAGCGCAAGCACGGCTGGTAGAATTAAAAAAAACGCATGCACTCACTTTTGAAGAATGGGAACAACTTCATAAAAGCTAAGATCGAAGGACTTATATGTTTCTCGTAATTGTAATGCAAGCACTGTTTGCTATAACATTTCCATTCACCAAACTCGCGTTGGGCTACACCGATGCACTCTTTTTAAGTGGCGCACGACTTCTGCTGGCAAGTGTATTATTTCTTGCATACTCATATGCTATCGAAAAACATCAACCATCAATTAAAAAGCATTGGTGGCTCTTATTGCAAGCTTCAATCTTTTATACGTTTCTTACGTTTGTTCCCGAAGCACTTGCCATGGAAACAATCAGCTCGATAAAAAGCAACCTCTTATGGTCGTTTTATCCCTTTGTCAGCGCATTGTTAAGTTATTATCTGCTCAAAGAACGACTTACCAAGAAAAAATGGCTTGGTATGGGAATTGGCTTAGTTGGCATGTTGCCAATCTTTGCTACCATGGACGTTCAAGAGCAAGCACTCGGCGAATTTTTACACATCTCTATGCCAGAACTTTTAATGATCATCGCCGTTGCTTCAACCGCATATTCCTGGTTTTTAATACGCAGACTGATGCAAAGTGGATTCTCACTGGCACGTATTAATGGAATCACGATGTTTGTTGGTGGTGCACTCGGTCTCGGCACACGGTTACTCATGAACAAAGGGCCGCTCTATCATGATGGGAATGTGCTCTTCAGTTATATTTTTGCTCTTATTATTGCATCAAATCTTATTGGCTACCCGCTCTATGGATACTTGCTCAAGCGCTACTCAATTACATTTTTAAGCTTCTCTGGATTTGTCTGCCCCATTTTTGGTGCGGTATTTAGTAGCTTAATGCTGGGCGAAACGATTCACTGCGCCTATCTCGTTGGGTTTGTATTTATTTTTGCAGGACTCTCAATTTTTTCACGTGATGAATTGCACGGTGGAATCAGTACACAACCGTAAACTATTTACTCATACGCGTAAAACTCAGTATCGTTAGAACTACGATACGAAAGGGCACGTATGACCAATAAAAAACCTGTAGCTTTAGTAATTCTCGATGGGCTCGGCTATAGCCCCAACAAAGAGCATAATCCCTTCTACACGGCAAAGATGCCAACCTACACCATGCTTGTCACCGACTATCCCCACACACTCGTCGATGCGTCGGGGGAATCGGTTGGACTGCCAGCAGGCATAGCAGGCAATTCACTTGTTGGTCATCTTACGATAGGCGCTGGACGCGTTATTAATCAACCTATCACGGCACTTAATCATGCAATTGATGACGGCTCTTTTTTTAAAAATGCATTATTACTTACCTATTTTGCTGCATTAAAAGCTTCGGGCAAGACTTTGCATCTTATGGGGCTTGTTTCTGATGGTGCAAGTCATAGTCATGAAAAGCAGCTGCACGCGCTTATTCGCATGGCTGCGCAAAATGGTATAAAAAATATTGTTGTACATGCTTTTTTGGACGGGCGAGACGTACCACCGCGCTCTGCTGCAGTGTATTTGCAAAAGCTCGATACTCTGTTTAAAGAAGTTGGATGTGGAACACTTGGATCAATTCACGGGCGTGCGTATCCAATGGATCGTAACGAGCGGGTCGAATATATCACAAAAAGTTTTGATGTACTCACACAACCCCAAACGCCTGCATTTGATAGCTGGCAACAAGCAGTTGCCCATTATTACGAGCAAGGCATAAACGACGAGCTAATCCCACCGACCGCACTTTTGCACAATTGTCAGATTAAAGATAGCGATGGACTCATCTTCTTTAACATTCGCGCTGATCGTGCACGAAGCTTAACTCGCATGTTCTTACAAGCAGCGCACCCAAAACTTGCATTTTTTATAACAGGGATTCAGTATGATCCCGACTTTGCTGTAACAGGAGTCTTATTTGAACGACCAATAACTGAACACACGCTGCTCGACGTGCTCGAGGCACATCATTACACGCTTTTTACGATTGCAGAAAAAGAAAAATATGCACATGTAACGTATTTTTTTAATGGGGGACGGGAAGTAAAACGGCCACAAGAAATACGTGTCATTGTGCCATCACTGCCGTTAGAGAAAGTTATTGCGTATCCACAAATGTCCGCTCCAGAGATCACGAATGCCGTATTACAATCGCTGACAACAAAGCCGGCAGACTTTTATTTGATTAATTATGCAAACGCAGATTTAGTCGGACACACCGGTGATTTTGATGCTACGGTAAAAGCGCTCGTATGCTTAGATGAACAGCTGCACAAACTCTATATCCAGATTGTTGAAAAGATGAACGGCACCCTGTTTATTGTTTCTGATCATGGCAACGCTGAAGACAAATATGACCCGATCACCAAACAACCTCGCACAGCTCATACAACTAATCCCGTCTATTTTGCGTTGGTTACCAAAGATCTGCGCAGCAGCACCCAACTGCCCTACTCTGTTACAACGCTGGCCGGCGTTGCGCCGTGTATTTTAACGTATCTTGGTTTGCCAATACCTGACGAGATGCGCCCTCACGCTTCCCACGGAAAAACGACCCAATCATTTATTTCTTGAACGTAGTAGTCGGGTTTAATTTTGGACGATGTTTTATAAAAGAGTGTCGCGGTTTTGATGGCCGCGTTGGGAAATGTTGTTTTGAAAAGCGCGTAAACGTAATCCAAAGTCTTTCCCGAATCAACGAGATCATCTATGATCAAAATCGATTTGGCAGCTTGCATATCTTCAAGATGCATGGGAAGAATTACCCTGAGCTCTGTTTGGCATCCAGATTTTGAATATGATTTTACATTGATAATCTTGGTAGCTCGGTTATCAAACATCTGTTCACCTGCTAGAAAACCAAGCGGAACTAAGCCTCCCCGAGAAAGACCAACCAAAAAATCAGGCGCAAAGTTGTCAGATTTTATCTTGTGATAGAGATCCATGCATAAAGTCTGTACTTGGTCAGAACTTACCATAAGTTTTTCAGGGGCGGTTTCGGCAATAAGCGAGCTTATAAATATAAAAAAACTAGCAAAGAATATGCCTGAAATACTGTTTTTCAACATAGATGTCTCCAAAATCAAGTAGTTCTACAATAGTAAATTTTTCTTAGTATACCAGATAGTATAATAGAGTTTTTGGTGCAACGCATGCACAATATTTGATAAAAATAGAACCTGCTCTTAACTTTTAGACTCACTGACAGATTGTTTTACCCCTGCTTGAGCAAGCAGTTTCTGCTGTTTTTCATACTCCAGTGACAAACCACTAAAGTCATCGGGGTTACGCCTTATTTTTGAGATGTTGAATATCGTCTGCGCACTCCCAACCTTTCTCAAAATAAAACTTTCGGATTGCTTTGTTATATCAGCAATTTTATATACACATATTGTGCCATCAGAAGCATCCGCTGAATATGTTGTAACTCCATGATCTTGCGTCATTTTAACGACACCAATTTTTATATTTTTCTTAGCCTTATGAAACTTCAGAGCATTTTCATAATCAGTGCAAATGTACTCATAATCATTATTATTGCGCTTTTCAAAGGCCAAGGATTTCTTGTTACCTAACTGAAGAATCTTGGCCCTTATGCTCACACCTCGTTTACCATTCTTGGGAACCTGGTAAATACATGCATAATTAGGATTAAGAGAAGGCACTAAGACAAACTGGGTACAACTTTTCGTTTCAAGTTTACCAATATTACCTCGCGCTATTTTTACGATAGGACCTAAATTTGTTTGGAGGACAACTGATTTTTCTTGCACTGCTTCTTGCACCTGCGCGCTAAACAGCGAGCAATTAACGGTCAATATTAACGTGGTAAGAAAACTGCAAAACAATATCTTGTGCATAAAACATCCTTTGAGTGTAGGGGTTTCATTGAATATTACACGTATAGTATATGCTACTCAACAGGACGAAGCAGTATTCTGCTCTTGCTGCTCGTATCTCTTTTGCAAAGATACAAAGGCATTATCTTTGAATTTTACCAAGATAGCCCTGCGCGAAACCCCTGGAATAATTGCATTTATCATAAAACTAACAGTCTTACCTGTTTCTCTAAAAATCTTGTAAACAGACTCCTCTTGAAATTGATTACTCAGAGAATACTGAACCCATTTGTCAGTTTCCGTCTTCTCAACACTATTAGCGACTTTATCTTGCTTAGCATTTGTTACGCATATCTGCGAACCGACAAGAAAACTATTGCCAACAAAACACCAGAGAGAAACTAAAATTATTTTTCTCATACAACTATTCGGTTACGAGATTAAATCAAAAACTCCCATATCTCTTAGTATAAAACAAAAACAAACCTACTAATACAGTTTGTCAAAATTATCAAAGTAAATAGCAATGTCGTCAGATGTAATAAATTTCGCTATAGTAATAAGAGTTTTACCCTGAAAATAAATCGTAGGATCTGAAACCAATAGAGGCTTTGTATGAAAGCACAGCAACTTCGAACATTATTTATCAACTATTTTGTCCAAAAGGGGCACACGCATGTCCCCAGCTCATCCCTCATCCCCGCGCAAGATCCTACGCTCTTATTTGCCAATGCGGGCATGAACCAATTTAAAGATATTTTCTTAGGAAAAGAGAAGCGCTCTTATACCCGGGCAACGACCATCCAAAAGTGTATCCGGGCAGGGGGCAAGCATAACGACTTAGAAAACGTCGGTTTTACCAAGCGCCATTTAACCTTTTTTGAGATGCTCGGAAACTTCTCATTCGGCGACTACTTTAAAGAAGATGCTATCGCCTACGCCTGGGAATTTTTAACAAAAAATGTTGGTCTCGATCCCCAAAAGCTGTACGCCAGTGTCTTTCGGGAAGATGATGAAGCGTATGAGATTTGGCACAAGACCATTGGATTACCAACGTCACGAATTGTCAGATTAGGTGAAGCAGATAACTTCTGGCAGATGGGTGACACGGGTCCTTGCGGTCCATGCTCAGAAATTTACATCGATCGCGGCATAGAACTCGGCTGCGGTGCTCCCGAATGCGCACCCGGTTGCTCTTGCGATCGCTTTTTGGAAATCTGGAACTTAGTCTTTATGCAGTTTAACCGCCAAGCAGATGGTACCCAGTTACCACTGCAACAGAAAGGCGTTGATACCGGCATGGGGCTGGAACGGCTTGCCCTTGTGATCCAAAACAAAGATTCTGTCTTTCAAACGGACGAGTTTATGACCCTTATTGCCGCACTTGAAAAATTATCAGGTGTGTCGTACGAAAAAGCAGATAAAGTCACCAAGGCTGCTTTCCACGTACTTGCCGACCATGTCCGCTCAACCTCATGCGCCATTGCCGACGGCTGTATGCCGTCAAACGAGGGACGCGGCTATGTACTCAGAAAAATTATCCGACGCGCTGCCATGTTTGCACGTAAGTTGAAAGATGAGTCGATCTTTGCTCAACTGGTTCCCACCGTGATTGAAACGCTGGGCGCAACCTATCCAGAGCTTGTCAAAAACCAAGCGCTTATTACCAAGACACTCTCAAGCGAAACTGAGAAATTTTCCCATAATCTCACCCGGGGACAAGAGATTCTTGCTGGTTATTTTGCCCAACAAGAAAAGACGAAAATTATTACAGGAGAACAAGCCTTTACGCTCTATGACACCTACGGCTTCCCCCTGGAATTGACTAACGTAATTGCCCAAGAGCGTGGGTACTCCGTTGATGCTGCCGGTTTTGAAACCTATATGGAACAACAACGCCAACAATCGAGTAAAAAACAAGAAGCGGGTAAAGAGCAACTTCCTGACCTCGGCCTGACAACCGAATTTACCGGCTATCAAGAGTTAACAACCAACACTACAATTTCTGGCCTCATTTGTCGCGCAACGCAGGTTGAAACGGTCCCTGCTGGCGAACGCTGCTGGATTATTGCCCCGCAATCACCACTCTACGTTGAATGCGGAGGACAAGTCAGTGACGAGGGGTCTGTTACTCTTGGCACTACCCAAACAGCTATCCTTGGACTCAAAAAAGTTGGCAAAGCTATTGCCTGCGAGATAATTACCCCGGCACCGTTAACAGTTGGCTCAGAGGTTACCCTCTCAGTAAACAAAGAACGCCGTTTGGCAACGATGCGTAACCATACGGCAACGCACATTTTGCAAAGCGCGCTTATGAAAGTGTTGGGCAAAGAGATTAAACAAGCAGGGTCACTGGTTACCCCTGAGTATCTGCGCTTTGATTTTAATTGGGCAGAGCAAATAACCCCTGAGCAAATTAAAGAAATTGAAACGATTGTAAACACAGCCATTCTTGCCAATATTCCCGTTTCTACTCAAAACACAACACTACAAAAAGCATCTGAGCAGGGCGTTATCGCCTTCTTTGGCGAAAAATATAATCCTGAGTCGGTACGTGTTGTAAAAATCCCTGAGGTGTCGGCAGAACTCTGCGGCGGTACGCACGTGACTGCAACCGGCGATATCGGCTGCTTTAAAATCACGGAAAGCACCTCGATCGGCGCCCGCCGCTTAGTCGGTGTTACCGGGCTTGGCGCTGTAAAACTGTTCCAAGAATATTTTGGGGTTGTTAAAGCACTTTCGCACGAATACAAAGTGCCGCACCAAGAATTGGTCCCTGCTATTAACCAACAGCAAGAAACGCTTAAGCTTGAGCAAAAGAACTTGGAAAAATGGCAACAACAGTGGTACAAGGCGATGGTCCCGCAATGGATCTCGACCGTTGAGACGGTTAAACAAGTACCATTCGGCTACGTTGAAATTTC
The DNA here is from genome assembly GCA_964470345.1 of uncultured Candidatus Babeliaceae bacterium. Classification (GTDB taxonomy): domain Bacteria; phylum Babelota; class Babeliae; order Babelales; family Babelaceae; genus CAYYBE01. Next base: position 10,106 of record CAYYBE010000006.1, read on the forward strand.
AGAGTTTAATCCAAAACTCTTGCGTGACATCGGACAGGATCTTATAAAAGCTCAGCCAGGCTTTTATGTGATTGTGTCTAAGAGTGGGGAACGGGTTACGTTCTTGGCAACACTTGCTCCTACACTTGTAGCCAATCTCTCGCTCAAAGATTTTGCTACGTTTGTTGGAACGCTGGGTCTTAAAGGCGGCGCTAATGCTAACGCTGTTCAAGGCGGCGGCGCTGCTATGCCTCAAGACTTACAAGGCAAAATTCGCGGTTGGCTAGAAAAAGCCTAATTGTTACCGATTGTGAGCTTGCTTAAAGAACTCTGCTAATTGTTCTTTGGTCATCTCAGAACTTGCAACGCTTATTGCAATCTCATAAAGACTATCAAAGTCAATATCGAGAGTAATCCCGTTTCTATCAAGAAAAACCAGCGCCGAAATAATTCCCGTACGCTTATTCCCATCTACGAAGGGATGATTTTGAATGATATGAAAACAGTAGGCAGCAGCCATCTCATAGAGATCTGTACATAAAGGCTCGCCGAAAAATTCTGCGTGCGGTTGGGCAAGTGCAGATTCAAGAAGCCCCAAATCCCTGATACCACCAACACCCCCATAGGCATCAATAAACCGATCATGCAACCGCCACACGTGATCAAGAGGTACAGGTTTCATCGCTAAGTCCTAGCAAGTCTTTTGATTACAGGTTCATACTTCTTGATAATTCTCTCGGTTATTTCATCTAATTCTTTATCATTGGACTTTGATTTTTTAACCTTGGCAGAACTTATAATAAGAGCACCATCTTTAATAGCGACTATGAGCTCTGTTTTTTCATCAAAGCCAAGTATATTTAACACCGGCTTTTCGATCAGCAACGCCAAACTGTTCCCGTGTTTAATCAGTTTTTTCGTCATGAAACGCTCCTTTATTTGGTGTGAACTCTATTTATAGGTTACCACACCGTATCCACATTGTATATACTTGATCCCCGTGAAAAACTTGAGGGAGCATGTAGCATGCTCCCTCTAAAATTTAAACGTATGTTAATGAGCTTTAATTAACGGCTACCAAATACTTTATTAAAGGTACCCCTAATATCAGCGTACTGAGCAGCAGTTCCCAGAAGATCAATCGGCAATCTCAAGAGACTATGGGCAACCCCCATAGAACTACTCACACCGTGCGCAACATCAAACTCTGTTTGGAACTTGCGCTTCATCTTTTCAGCCATCGTTTCAACGTCAGCTGACACTTTTTTCTTATTCTCAAGCAAGAGCTTAAGTAAGACCGATTTTGTCAGAGCCTCTGGATCGCGATTATTAATAGTAAGTTCGATGCGACAAGTTTGCGCAAAGTTCTCAAGCTGACGAATACTCATGTTGTCACTTTGAGAAACAAGCGCTTTCATAAGGCCTGTATCTAAGCAAACTCGTTTACGAGCAGCTTCTGGCAAGGCACGTCCCATGAAATGTTTTAACAGAGCTTCCCGATCTTTTTTATCAGGGTTCTTGATTTCAACCGTGTTAAATCCATCAAAGCGGTTAATAATTCGGCGATCAATATCTTTAAGCTCTAAGTTGGTTGCCAAAAGAACAACAATAGGGAGTTTCTTATTGCGAACTTCGTCCATACAGAGCCACAATGTTTTTGCAGCGTTTGTATATTCTTGTTCCCCTACTTTACCACTCGAGTCATATTTCTTACTTGCAAAGCCATCAAACTCATCGATAAACAGAACAACTGGACGCTTTGATTCTTGAGCTTTTTGTGCAGCTTCAACAAAGGCATCTTGTACGTTTTTAGCACCCTGCCCAACATAACTGCCAACAATCGTTGAACCTTTTTTCTCGATCAATTCACTACCACTCTTTTTAGCGATAGCTGCGGCCCAGGTTGATTTACCATTACCTGGAGGACCATATAACAGCATTCTATCAACAAAAAGACCATCTTTTTTGCCACCCTTTTTCTGCATATCTGCAGCGCAGCCTTTTAAGTCTTCAATCAAGAATTTAAACTCTTTACGCAGTTCACCGACCATTTCTTTTCCAGCTGATCCAGGTATTTGCTGGATTGTGCTATCATCTTGACCGGCAAGTAATGGGGTATTTTGTTGTTTATTCCTTGAGAACCAAGAGAACCAGCCCTTTTTAGGCTGCTCTACCTGGATATCTTCCATTAGAGGCTGTTCTTCCACAAGCGGCTGTTCTACCGTTTTTGCATTTCTATGAAACAGCGATCTGAAAAAGCCCGCTTTTTGGGGTTGTTCAACGACGGGTTGTGTCATATCTTTTCTTGGATCAGCCAATTGAGTTTGAGTTTGCGCAGCAGCTGGAGCTTGTCGTCCCAGTAAACGGGCTAACAAACTACGCTTTGGTTGCACAACAGGCTTTGGTTCTCCCTTTTTAGGACCAGAAAAGAACTTTGTCCACAGGCCAACGCCGGCCTTTTCTGCCTGTTTATTATTATTTTCTTGATTTGCTGCTTGAGCAGACTTTTTGCCCAAGGTCGACATCAATTTTGCCCAAAATCCAGATCGTTTCTGAGCTTCAGCTTGTTCGGCTTCCGCCTGCTTTTCAGCGGCGCTTTTTCCCCACCAGCCAGAAAACATATGGTTAGACTGGCCAGAAGAGTACACAGGGGCCATAAAAAAACATGGTAAAATCAGAAGGAGCAGAATTGGGAATTTCATCGCTGTTGTCTCCATACACTAGAATTTATAGACAAAATCATATCGTTTTTCAGTTTAACAGATCCCACGAAAAATCAAATACCCCCGAAAAATCAAGCTTTTTTGCCTGTTCATTGACCAAAAAGCTCATCTTTCTAGCCTCTACGCTCACCCGGGAAGAATTCTGCCCCTGCTATACGCTCAAAACCCCGAGAGATAAAGCAAAATTTGACAAAATTATCTACTTTGGTATGCTTAAAATCGTACTAACTGAATCAAGCCCCGACCTTCACTTTAACCTCTTTCAACATTTTCGAGTTGCAATCATATGAATACACCTTCTTTAGACGAACAGATTGTTCCGACATCTTTCCAATCATTACCCCTTAATAGCCAACTTCAAGAAAAGCTTGCTGCTCTTGGTTTTACGGTTCCTACCGAAATCCAGGCAAAAGCAATTCCTCTTTTAATTGCGCATGACAAAATCGACATTCATGGCCAAGCACAAACAGGTACTGGTAAAACATTAGCCTTTGGTCTCCCTTTACTCCAAAAAATTAATACAAGTTCTCGTACCACCCAGGCAATCATTATTGCTCCTACACGCGAACTTGCATTGCAAATTTGTGACTCTCTTCGTCCGTTTGCCCAAGCACTGCGTGTCAGCATTGATGCCATTTACGGTGGCGCCTCTATTGAAGCTCAGATCAGAAGTTTACGCCAAGGACTCCACATTGTTGTAGGAACTCCAGGACGTCTTCGTGATCACCTTGAGAGAAAAACACTGAATCTCCAAGGAATCAAGACACTTGTTCTTGATGAAGCTGACATTATGCTCGACATGGGCTTTAAAGAAGAAATTGAAGAAATTTTAAAGTTCATGCCTAAAGACCGAGAAATCTGGCTCTTCTCAGCAACGGTCAAAGGTGGCATTAATGACATCATGACGAACTACATGAAAAATCCTATTTCTGTACGCGTCAGCAGAAAGCAAGTACTTACTGCCAATACAAAACACTATTATTGCGTAGTTCCTGGTAGAAATCGTCTTAATGCACTCTGCCGATTTATCGAAAGTGCCCCTCAATTTTACGGATTCATTTTCTGTCAAACAAAATTGTTAACTGCTGAAATTGCCGAACAACTCTTAGTTCGCGGATTCAAAGTTGGTTCTTTGCATGGTGACATGAGTCAACCACAACGTAATACAACGGTTCGTCGTTTTAAAGGCAAAGAGATCAACATCCTTGTTGCAACTGACGTTGCTGCACGCGGTATTGATATTGCAAATTTAACACACGTTGTTAACTACTCTCTCTCAGAAGACCAAGAAGCATATGTTCACCGCACCGGTCGAACAGGACGTGCTGGTCGAGACGGTATTGCTATCACCTTTGTGAGCAAAAGCGAAGTACGTTATCTGCAAACGCTCCAAAGAAAATTTGGTGTCGTCATCAATCCGATCGACGTTCCTTCCCGTCAAGACATGATTTTGTCTCGCATCAAAGAGATTGAAGCATATCTTGCCAGCTCTATTGAACGCATGACTCCGGAAGAACATGAGCTTAACGTGCTCATTGACAAATTAACACCAGAGCAAGTTAAAAATACCCTGAAACAGGTGCTCTTCGATAAGTTTCTTCAGGTTGTATACGAAGAAGAAGAGATTTCCAAAACACCGTCATTTGAAAATGTTAGTCAAGAAACAGGTGATTCAACCGAGATTTTCCTTACGGTTGGTTCAGACGATGGCGTACGTCCAGAAGATATTGCTCAGTTACTTGAAGTTCTTAAAATCAATAAAGATGCTATTCTGCGAGTTCGCCTTATTAAGCGTAGAACGTTTATCCACGTTGCAAACGACGCGGTTAAAGACATCTTGAACAAGTTACAAAATAAGAAAATCCGTGGCAGAGCTATTCGAGCCTTTGTTGCTACTCCAAATGAAGGTGGCCAACGCGAACACCGTGGTGGCGAAAACCGTGGCTCACGCTCAGGTGGACAACGCCGTTCGTTTGGCAGAGATCGCCGACGATAAAGCTATAGACCTAGCTCTTTTAATTTACACCAATAAATAAGGGGACGAAAAGTCCCCTTATTTATTGAGAATAGTCGCGTAGGCAAGAATCTTATCGGAAAAATTAATTAGTTTCCCAAGTCTCTTCAGTTTCTTTTTCAGGAGCCACTTGTTGTCGTCTTCTTGCAAGTCGCTTTTCGAGTTCTGATGAGAGCGTGATGTCTTTTGGGGCTACCGGTTTTACTTGTGTTGCAGCCTTCTTTAACGGCGGTCGTGCGCGAATAGCTTGAAGCAACTCATCGTTTTGCGTTTTGACTCCGGGTGTTTTTGTCCCTTGAGAGATACTCACCTTTTTTAATCGAGTTCCCTCTGTAATCGCTTTGAGAAGATCCTGATTAGCCTTGGGAGCTTCAATTTTCTTTGTTTGCGGCTTAACTGTCCTACCTGATGTTGTGGGAGCCTCAATAATTGGTGGTGGTGGCGCTTCAGGAATACCCATTCCAGGAAGTGCGGGCGCTTCAGGGATCACCGGTATATCTGACAAGGTTTTACCCGTTGTTTGCATATACTCTTTAATGCTCATCAGTTTGGCACGCAATGGGTCTGCCGGATCTTTAAAGGCTGCAATTGCCTCATCAAGATATTTAATATAATCGGCCGCCGCAAGCTCAACTCGTGGCGCAGGCGCTGCCGGAGTGCTCATAACCACAGCTTTCTTGGGCTTTGGCGTTTTTGCAATCTCTTGCGTGAGTTTGGCAAATTGGTTCTGCAACGTTGCCAGCTCTTGTTGTGCATAGGCCATTCCGAACATCTGCGTAAGCATGCAGCCTACTAAACATACTATTCTCTTCATACACTCCCTTTTGCCCTCGTTAGAGTACTTTTACGAACGTTCTCTTCTCATTAATTTGCTGCGATCAAGATTTCAGCTTGCTTATCATAGTCTTTAATAATTTCTTGCAATTGTTTTTCTTGCTCAGGCGCCAATGTATGTCCCTGAGTTTTTGTATATTCATTGAGTGCTTTGCGTTGAGCTATAAAATTATTCTTTAATTGTTTGAAAAGCTTATTTTTTTCCTGCTGAGAAGCGTTTGTTTTAAGCGCACGATCAAGATCACTCTTATATGTCTTTAATAATACTTCAAGAGCCGTCAGCTGTTTAACAGCTTCAGAATCTACAACAGGCTGTGCTACCTGCACTACCGGCTCCGCTATAACTTTCTTTTCTTGTTCTTGCTGCACTTCTTTTGACTTCTTCTCTTGTTCAGCAGCTTCTTGCTTGCGTTCCTGCAGAACTGGCTGCGCAACGACTAATTCCCGTTTCTTTTCTTCCTCTTCTTTTTTAGCTACTGGCTGCGCTACTACGGGGCGAACAACTTCAGCTTGCTGTTGAACTTGTGCAACAACAGCTTTTTCTTTAGCCTTCTGCTCAAGAGCCTGCAAAGCTTGAAGCCCTTGTTGTACACCAGCTCCAACGTTTTCAGCAATTTTTCTGAATGTTTGCGCAATCGTCGTCGATGCCCCGGTTACCGAGGTACGTTTTTGGCGCGCTTGTCTTTGATCATCCCAAGCTTTATGAAGCTTTGGATATGTAAGGGGGCCTCGACCAGATGGCCATGTAGTGTCAAAATCATGCGTAATTTTTATCAGTTGCCCTTTGTGCTCTTGAGAAAGAGCTATATTTTTACCCACAGTTTCATTCATAAGTTCGTTAAAGAGTGAGACAAAACGCTTCTGCGCATATTTCTGAAAGTCGTCATACAATTGGCGTGCTCCTCTACCCTTACGCTCTCTTTGCAAATCAACAAGCAATTGGCTGAGCTCTTTAATTTTTGACTCTACTGAAGTAATAGTAGCTGTTAGCGCTTTTAATTGTTGATCAAAATGCATAAGAGCCGCTTGGCTGGCAAGCGCATAGGTGGATAGAACCGTTGAAAAGAAGCAAAAAAGTAATGCTAAAGGCTTCATCTGGCACCCTCAAAAGACTACGTGCTCAGCATCTACGGCATTACTTGGAGACTTCGCCCCAATCTTTACCATGCCGTGCTGTTACTTCTAAGGGTACATTCCAGTCAACAACCGTTTCAAGAGTTTCTTTAATCAGTTTTTCTGTTTTGGCCAGAGCATGCTCAGGAACAGCTACAAGCAATTCGTCATGAATTTGCAAAATAATTTTGCCACCATCACCTGCTTGCTGCAGTTGTTTATGAACATTGATCATGCCAATCTTCATAAGCTCAGCACTCGTTCCCTGGGCTTTGGTATTAATTGCCATACGATGCGCAAGATCATAGAGCGTTCTGTTTTTTTCATAAATACCCGGTAGATACCGGCGGCGGCCCCAATGGGTTGTTACGTAGCCATGCTCTTTGGTCTCTTCAATCACCCGCTCCATCCACGCAGAAACTTTTGGATACTGCTCAAAAAACTTTGTTATATACGTGTGCGCCTCTGAAACAGGAATCCCCAAGTCTTTTGAGAGCCCATAGGGCGTCAGCCCGTACATAATACTAAAGTTAATACGTTTACCAAGTTGTCGCTGCTTTGAGGTAACATCGGCAAGCTTCACATCAAAAAGACCTGCAGCGGTGCGCGCATGAATATCTTCGCCATTTGCAAAGGCATCAATCAACTGCGGCTCTTGCGAAAGATAAGCCAAAACTCGCAGCTCAATCTGTGAATAGTCTGCAGAAATAAATCTTTGGCCCCGCGGCGCTTTAAACGCAGAACGAATAGAAAGTTCCTGATCACTATTGGCAGGAATATTTTGCAAGTTTGGATCAGAGCTTGCCAAGCGCCCTGTTGCAGTTCCCGTTTGCGTAAAACTCGTATGAATACGTCCCGTAAGCGGGTTTATATAGGTTGGCAATGCATCAAGATAGGTGCTTTTTAATTTTGAAAGTTCACGATATTGCAATAATAGGCCGGGAATGGGATGTACTTTTGCAAGCTCACTCAAAACCTCTTGGTCGGTAGAAAAGCCAGTCTTTTTCGAAGTCTTTTTAACGGGAGTTAATTGCAGTCGCGTAAACAAAATCTCTTCAATTTGCTTGGGAGAGCTTAAGTTCACATCTTCATACGCTTCTCCTAAAAACGAAACAATTTTATTGCGTATGATTTTTAAGTCGTGAGAAACCTGTTTATCGATGGTTTGCAATACTTCAGGGTCACAGATAATCCCCTCTTTTTCCATCTCATACAGAACATAGTTCACCGGCAACTCAATAGTCGTATAGAGGTGCCACTGTTTTTGTTCTTTTAATTTTTCTTCTAACAGTGGAACTAACTGCAACGTTTGGTGCGCATCCCCGGCAGCATACTCTGTCGCAATTTCTAACGGCACATCAGCAAACTGCTTATATGCCCCGGTTTTCATAAGATCTGCGTATGAGACCATCTCCTGGTTCAGCATTGCTACCGAAAGATATTTGAGACCAATTCGTTGCCCATCAGGAACAACTAAGTGTGCAGCGATCATCGTATCAAACGCAATATCGTTTACTTCAATCCCAAACTTAGCAAGCACAAGCTGATCAAACTTTGCATTATGCGCATATTTTTTAATCGTATTCGATTCAAATATTGGCTTCAGATGAGCTAAGACCTGCTCTTGCGTAAGCTGCTGAGGCGCAGTTGCATGCGCAAGAGGAATATAATAGGCTTTGCCAACTTCACAACAGAGAGAGATCCCCATGATATGGGCCTGATAGGGTTGCAATCCATCAGTCTCCGTATCAAAAGCGCAATGGCGATGTTTTTTAATCTCTGCACAGACGCGCTCAAGTTCAGCTTCGTCAGTAATCCAAGTAAATGAGTAGCCATGTTTTTCAGAAAGCCACTCAAGTTTCTCTTTCGCTGGCATATCTTTGAGGAGCGACTTGAAAGAAAGTTCTTCAAAAAAGTGACGAGCTGCGGTCCATTGGTTCAGTTCGATTTTGCAACGGTCGATCGCAAGATCAAGCGTATGATAGCGCAATAAAAAGAGTTCTTTGCTCATCAACGCATTTTTTTTGTTGACCGTTAACAGTTCCCGCGTTCGCTCCCGAGGTACTTCATCAAGACGGTTATAGAGATCTTCAAGAGAATCAAACTTTTGCACCAGCTCGGTTGCAGTCTTTGGGCCTACCCCGGCAACCCCAGGAATATTATCAGAAGCGTCACCAATCAGGGCGTAGTAAAAGGGAAGCTTTTCCAGAGAAAAACCATATTTTTCTTCAAGCGCTGCTGGGTCGAGCATAACGTCTTTAAAGGCATCATAGATATGTATTTTGTCCGAAACTACCTGGCCTAAGTCTTTATCTGCCGTTACCAGAATAACCTCGTACCCTTGCTTCACGTAGTCCAGGGCTAACGAGTACATTAAATCGTCAGCTTCTACACCCTGTTTTTGAATTTGGCACATGCCAATAATATCGGCAAATTTTTGGATCAACTCTTTTTGCGTTCCTAGGTCTGAGGGAGCTGCTTGGCGAGTAGCTTTGTAGGCAGCATGCATCTCATGCCGCTCGGTAGGTCCTTTACTATCCCAGGTTAGAACAAGGTGTTCCGGTTGAAAATCATCGAGCAATTTTTTAATCATACGGCAAAAACCGTACACTGCCCCAACCGGCACCCCCTGAGGAGTGGCCATCGGCTTAAGGGCATAGTAGGCCCGATAGAGAAACGATGATCCATCGATTAAAAATAATGTATGTTGAGAAACCTGTTTTTTCACATTCTACCCTTTAACTCAAACTGGTGGGTACCCCTTGCATTACTACCCAAAAAAAGTGACATTAAGAATGTACCAAGCCCTTACAAGATGAGCAATGTATGAACCAAGCCTCTTCTCTTACCAAAATTTGTGCCGCCGACCTCCAGACCATAGGGGGCAATTACCCCATTATCGACGTCCGTACTCCAAAGGAGTTTGAACACGGACACATCCCCGGGGCATATAATATCCCCCTCTTTTCTAACGAAGAACGGGTCGATATTGGCACAACCTATGTACAAGAGGGTAAAGAGCCGGCCATGCGTTTGGGACTTAAAATTATTGGTCCTCAAATGGATAACTTAATTGCCCAAGTTAAAGAGTTAGAAGCGAAAACCAAGAGCCAAACTTTTATTGTGCACTGTTGGCGCGGCGGTATGAGAAGCTCAAGTTTTGCCTGGTTGCTCCAATTTTTTAAATATAACGCCTATCTGCTTGAAGGTGGCTACAAGGCCTATCGAGCTCATACTCGCAATTCTTTTGCCCAACCTCGCAAAATTGTTATTTTAGGCGGACCAACCGGCTCAGAAAAAACAGAACTATTACATATGCTCAGCGACGAAGGGCATGCTATTGTTGATCTTGAGGGACTCGCTCATCATAAAGGCTCAGTCTTTGGTGCATTAGGCCAACAAGAACAACCTACCCAAGAACAGTTTGAAAACAATCTTGCACAAGCACTTACAAGTGTCCCCCTTGAAGTTCCCCTATGGATAGAAGATGAAAGTCGCCGAGTTGGCGATCTGTTTATTCCTGATGAACTTTGGAACCAGATGCGCGCAGCACCGGTTATTACGGTCGCCATGCCCCGCGAACAGCGCATTACTAATCTCTGTGACCAATACGGATCATTTGCCCCTGCCGAGTTAATCAACTGTGTTACTCGTATCTATAGCCACTTAGGGAGTGAACGGGCAAATAAAATTATTGAACTGATCAAAACTCAAAAAATCGCCGAAGCGTGTGGAGAACTTTTACACCATTACGACAAAGCGTACCAGTTTGGACTGGCAAAACGGCCAACTGCCAACATTGTTTCGTGCGAGATTGCTACAAATACCGACGCCATTGCCCGTCTCAACCGTGCATATCGTACCCTATGTTCGTTACCGTAAAACTCTTGCGTGGTTACGCACAGCCGCTCACCTACGCCATTCCCCAAGATTGGCCTACACTTCCAAAGCCAGGAACCCTGATCCGCGTACCATTTCAACAACGGACAGAGTCTGCACTTGTATGCGAACAATTTGCAGAACTTCCAAAAAACGTTTCTTTCAAAATTCGTCCGGCGCTTAGCTGTGAACTCGTACCCGAAGATCCCAATTTTCACCATTTCATCGAACAGCTCAGCCGTTACTATGCCCTTGATCCGCTTATTTTATACCGACGCATGCGGACAAGTATTAACGAAAAGCCTTTTGAACAGGAAGACAGCGAGATTGAAGAAGTAATTGCTGCCCCTCCCGTCACATTAACCGACGAACAAAAAATCGCCGTTGATGGCATCACCCCTTTTATCGACCAGCCACAATTTCAGCCAATTTTGATACACGGTGTAACTGGTTCTGGAAAAACAGAAGTATATAAAAAGTTGATCATACAAGCCCATACGCAGGGCAAGACAATTATGCTGCTGTTGCCCGAAGTCACACTTGCCGTACACTTTACAACATTGTTGCGCGCGCAGCTCCCAAAAGAGATTGCTATTCTAGGCTTTCACTCTGCCACCCCCATATCTGAACGGCGCGAAATTTGGCACCATCTCATACACCAAACACCAATCGTCGTTGTCGGCGTACATATGCCGATTATGTTACCCATTAGCAATTTGGGATTAATTATTATCGACGAAGAGCATGAAGTGGGTTTTCAAGAAAAAAAGCACCCACGCATAAATACCAAAGAAGCGGCGCTCATGCGTGCACAGCTCTATAAAATTCCCATCGTACTTGGTTCTGCAACACCGTCGATCAGTTCTCTCTATAACGTAACTGAGCGTGGCTGGAAGCTTTTTCAACTCACGCAACGCTTTGCCGGTGCTTTTCCTAAAATCACACTTGTTAAAATCGACAAAGAACAAAAGAGACGCGCCTTTTGGATTAGTAAAGAATTAGAAGCAGCTATCGCCGACCGCATTGCACGCCAAGAACAGGCAATTATTTTTCTTAACCGACGGGGTTACAGTTTCTTTGTTCAGTGTTCTGCATGCAGCTTTATTTTTACGTGCAAGAACTGCTCGGTGAGTTTAACGTATCACTATGACAACACACGAGTGTGTCCCACACTTGTGTGTCACACACTCGTGTGCCACTACTGCAGCCACACACAACCATTACCAACACAGTGCCCCGACTGTTCAGCGCCAGAAAAAGATTTTGTTAAAAAGGGATTAGGTACCCAGCAGCTCGTACAAATTTTACAGCAGTTATTTCCACAAGCACGTATTGGCCGTGCAGATGCCGATTGCACCAAAAACAAAAAGCTCTGGCAATCAACCGTGCAAGCAATGCGCGAACAGCAGCTCGATATTTTGGTAGGTACGCAAACGATTACCAAAGGGTACCATTTTCCCAAAGTCACATTAGTAGGAATTATTTGGGCAGAGCTAAATCTTAATATGCCTGTCTATAATGCCGTTGAAACAACAATACAGCAGATCATTCAAGTTGCAGGCCGCGCCGGCCGTGCATCAATGCACAGCGAAGTTATTATTCAGTCGTTTTCAGAACATCCTGTCTTTGCCTATACCACCGAGAGTGCCTATCTTCAATTTTATGAACAGGAGATAGCCTCCCGCCGTGAAATTGGCTACCCGCCCTGCATTCGTTTTGCTGAAATCGAATTACGTCATGATAACGAAACGGTAATCGACCAAGAATCGCGCGCCTGCGTAGAACTTTTATGCGCATATGCTGCCGAACGTAATTGGGACATACAAATTCTTGGGCCCGCACAACCGCCAGTCCATAAAGTTAAAAACATCAATATACGACGCTTATACGTACGAAGTACTGAGATGTCCAAAGCTATCACGCTCTTTAATCTTGCACAGCAGCAAAACTATGCAAGCTCTTGCTATTTCACCCCAAATCCTGTGAATATGTAAGAAAAGCCACACCCCCAACAAAGAAAACTTTATGAACCTCGTAGTTCAATCATTCTGGATTACCATACTCGCAGGAAACATATCTTCTCTAACGGCTTTGCAAACCCACAGCACAAGCTATACAACTTCTGGATCAACGTCATCTATCAGCACAGGGTCAGCATCACCGAGCAAATTTTTGTTACCAAAGAGCCTCGATCCAGCTACTTGGTCGATAGACGAAACAGCAGAAAAAATAAAAATCTATCACCTCACACAAAAAGGTGTATCATGTAACAGTTGGTTTTTTGAAACAAAATATCTTGAACCACTTTATGATCCATCTCTATTAAAATATCAGCCCATACCCCGTTATCTCGCAGTAATGCCTCCATCAACTAAATACCCAAAGGGTAGAGTTGTTGCGAGTTGCACCGGCGGCGTTATCAAGATTTTTGATCTTAAAAACAGAACGTGCACCCATACGTTTATCACGGAATATATATACTCAGGCAATAGCGCAGCAAAGCTCGCTGTTACAAATCAAAACATTTTGCTTGGTTATGGCCCGTTTTTTGAATCCTATGAAGAGCTGGAGACCGGTGCTTGGTACCTCCGAGCCTCGTTAACATTGAACGACACACCAAATGACCAAAAGCAAAACAATACCACTCGCCGCCCTGACCCTACCATTGATGCACTGGCAGTACTGCCAAATGGTTGCGTTGTTATGCTTCTTTCGACCAAGCAACACTGCCACATGCTCATTGAAATCAAACTTTCTGCTCTGAGAGATGGCACTATTGCCAAACACACAGAGCATCAAAAAATATTAAACAATCATAAAGAAACAATAGATGGTTTGCCATGTGTTCTACTCCCCAATAACACAATTCTCTTAAGCCTTACAGAAACCAAAATACTCTCTCTAGTGCAACAGAGAAACGTTTGGTACGAATACGAATCGCTCGAGGTACCAGCTCCCACAGCAAAACTTTTTGAGCTTTTGGCCTTAGTAAATAGTTCAATGAAAGGCAAAGACTGCATCGCTGTTAAAAAATTTACTCAACATGATACCGTCTTTTACAAATGCTACTACGATTCAAAAGAGCTCCCCTCAATTCTCTTGCCCGACCAACAAATGGCAGTCATATGGAAAGGGAAAATTATGACGTTTGGGCTCAACGAAAAGGCGCTATCATAACCTCAAGTTACCCTGGGAGAATCTTACAATGAAGTTATATACACAAATATTTCTCACACTCATATGCCTACACGCTCATTTTACACATGCCTTTCAAGCAACACGCTCTGAGAGCATAGCAATTCCTGCCCGCTCCATACAACAACCACTTTTAGACTACGATTCAGATAGTGCTGCTTTTTATCCTAGCTTTTACCAGCATCTTCATTCGTTTACCTCTACATCAAGCCTTTCTGAAAGAGCACAAGCAGAGCAAGAGGCATCATTTCCATTCATGAGTTTACCAAGCAGCGAGCAAAGTTGCAGCAGCACATCCTCTTCATCAGCAACAACAGAAAATTATGTAGCTATGCATCCCATAACAACAGAATCTGTTGGTTCTTACTCTACGGCAACAACAAGCGCTCAATCCACAAGCAGCTCCACAACAATTCCGTTGTATGAATTCCAAAATCTACCAGAACTGACAGAGCTGAGGCTCCAGTCAAGGTCTGGAAAAATCATTACACGCTTAGAGGGTGGCTCTAGCAAAAAATACGGTCTTGATATCTGTATTTATGAACCAAATCTAAAAAGTCTATTTACAAAAATAGATCAAAAAACAATCCAAGAAAAGCTCACGGAAGCTCTTAAAGGATCAGCAACAGATGATTGGATCCTCAAGATTGATAAGACTGGCAATTTTCTCATACTTTTTGCAGACAGAGAGCGTGTTGATTTTCGATTGGATTACCGTTTTATATCCCAGAATGATTTTAAGCAGCGCATACGAGAGCAACAATCTCACCATGATATCGTCGATATTCGCTACGAACCGACAACAAAAAAAATTATAGCTAGCTGTAAAAACAAAACAATTAAAGTTTTTGAAACCAATCCGCTCAAACTCGCATACAATTTTAAAAGCAGAACAACCTCAACCGGTGTGGACGCTCCTGCAATCGCAACTTCTCGCGATCTTATAATTGTCGGCTCTGCTCATCAGCTTGAAATCTACAAAGAAACCAATGACGGCAAAAACATCCAACCTCAAGCCAGTTATAAGCTTCTATACGAGGACTCCACGCAGGGGTACCTTCGAAAACCGAATATCACATCGCTGGAGGCCTCTGCAAAACCGAGCAGAAATATCATAGGTACCCTAGCAGTAGATAAAGATCGTTTTTTCTTTGCGCTGCAAATCTTACACCTTATCCACAACAATCTTCACCCGTCAAAGCCGGCGGAGATAATACGGCTCCCAAAAGCTTTACAGCCAGATCCTTACACGATTATCAATCGTTCAGACGGTAGTTTTCTTGTTCCGTGCAATGACAATGCTGAACAATTACGTTTTAGAAGCGAAAAACACTCTCGAAATTGGAGCAAAGAGAATCCTTATTACCAAAATGTAATAGCCGAACAAACAATTCCAAGCCAAATCATTTTTGATATTTTCACAATAATATGTAAAGGTGCCAAAGACGAAACTGACGAATATTTGATTTTTAGAAAAACACCTTACGTTTCAAATAATTACGAAGAAATTGATACAGATATTGCAGCGCACCTTTCATTTTTGCCGAAAGAAATCAAGGTCATCGTTTGTGAATATCTAAAAAAGCGCTTTCGTTCTGAAATCTACGAATGCTTTTACGCTGGCAAGCGAGTTCCCCTCATCCCTCTTGAAAAAAATCGTTATGCCTGTGTGTTTAAGGGAAATATCGTTGTGTTTGACGCTACAAATCTTATAAACATTAAGACAGATCCTGCGATTGCAAAATCCTTACGCGCCCCTATCCCTTTTTAATGCAGCCCAATAGGCAAGCCGCTTAGCAATCTCTTTTTCAAAGCCAAACTCACTCGGCTCATAAAACGTTTGCTCTCCCAGTCCTGGTGGCAAAAAGCTCTGCCCCGAGAAACTCTGTTGTTCGTCGTGGTCGTACTTATAGCCCTTGCCGTACTCAAGCTCTTTCATAAGCTTTGTCGGCGCATTGCGAATATGCAATGGTACAGGATCATTACGCGTTTGTGCAACAGCCCGCTTTGCAGCACCAAGGGCGACGTAAGCACGATTTGATTTTGGCGCAGTAGCCAAGTAAATCACAAGTTGTGCCAGCGCGTTGTCACACTCTGGGTAGCCCAAAAAGTGAACTGCTTGTTGCACAGCAATAGCTTGCACAAGTGCCTGCGGATCGGCAAGACCAATATCTTCGCTAGCAAAGCGAATCAAGCGGCGAACAATATAGAGTGGGTCAGCGCCACCTTCAATCATTCGTGTCAGCCAATAAAGTGCCGCTTGTGCATCAGAGCCACGCAGTGATTTGTGCAGTGCAGAAATAAGATTGTAATGCTCTTCACCCTGTTTATCATACGCAACGTGGCGGCTTGTTAATGCAGCTTTAATCGTTTGCAGCGAAATCACACGCTTACCATCTTTGATTGGCGTTGTCTGAACGGCATACTCAAGCGCTGTAAGCGCAACACGTGCATCGCCGTTAGCGTAATTTACCAACAATTTTTGCGCCTCATCAGCAAGAACTGGTGCAAGTTCTGCAAGTCCACATTCACGATCAGCGAGTGTGCGTAGTACAATTTTTTCAATATGCTCATCGCCAAGCGCATTAAGCGTGCAGACCGTGCAGCGGCTCAGTAACGCCGAGTTTACTTCAAATGACGGATTTTCGGTCGTTGCGCCGATTAAAATTATGGTCCCACTTTCCAGTGGCTGCAAAAATGCGTCTTGCTGCGCTTTATTAAAACGATGAATTTCGTCGATAAACAAAATCGTATTTTTGCCACCTGTTTTAATACGCTCGTCAGCCTCTTCAATAACTGCTTTGACTTCTTTAATGCCATTAAACGCGGCGCTAAAAGAAACAAAGGGGCGCTTGGTAACATTGGCAATCACCCGAGCTATCGTAGTTTTACCTGTTCCTGGTGGACCCCAAAAGATATAGCTATTGATACGGTCGGCCTCTATCGCCCGCCGCATCAGCTTGCCCGGACCCAAAAGATGCTCTTGCCCGACAATCTCATCAAGAGACTTGGGCCGCATACGTTCGGCAAGAGGTGGTTGGTGAGTATTGTAGATTGATAACTGTTCCATACGTACAGTATAGCACGCCTGGAATTATGAGAATAAATAGCAAGACCATATCCGAGACACCAACCTTTTCCCTCGCTGGCCGAACCTGGTTCAACCTTGTATTTTTTACCACTTAACCCATTCGACAAACTGAATATATCTGTCAAGATAATAAAAACAGGTATAAACTTTATCATAATCACTTAAGGAGACAGTATGACAATCTTACGCTCAGCCTCGATCTTAATTGCCTTCTTGCTCGCCCGCAACGGAGCCACCCTCGTCGCCAGTCAAACAACTCAGTTTTCTCAATCTACAAGCTCATATACTGGAGGTTCAACGTCCTCTACAAGCACCGGTAATGGCGAAGCAATAAAACCAGGTATAACAATGTCTGACGATGTGATAAAAAAAATAGAAGAATTTCGCAATCAAAGAGAACGCGCTTCGCAACAAGAAGAAGCTTCTAAGGTCTCTGAGCAATCATATACCCAGAAATGGCTCCAACCTCTTAGGGGTAGGCGTCAAGCTATTGCTAACAACATTACTGAAATTACAGATTTGCCACTTGATCTCGCTAAACTGATTGCCAAATACGAAGATGAGCTTAGAGGCATCTGCCTTGCTACGCTCCCCGGACATGCTGGCAGTATTTCTACCCTGGCCCTCTTGCCAAATGGTTCTATTGCTGCGGGAAATGTAGACAACGAAATCGAAATATGGACTCCTAGCAACACCAATGGTCAAACAACAAACTGGGAATGTACTCAGACTCTCAAGGGACATACGGACAGCATAAATGCCCTGGCTGCCTTGCCAAACGGTTCCATTATTTCGGGATCGGCGGACTGCACTATCAAAATATGGACTCCTAGTAACACCAATGGTCAAACAACAAACTGGGAGTGTACTCAGGATCTCAAAGGGCATGCAGGCCCAATTAAAGCCCTCGTAGTATTTCCAGATGGTTTAATCGCTTCGGGATCTAGCGACAAATCAATTAAAATATGGACTCCTGATATTGACGCCGATGGTCTAGCAACGAACTGGGAGTGCACTCAGGATCTCCAAGGACATACAGGTAGCATCTTGGCCCTGGTTGCCTTGCCAAACGGTTCCATTATTTCGGGATCTAGTGACAAAACTATCAGAATC
>CAYYBE010000006.1:28146-52346 GCA_964470345.1 uncultured Candidatus Babeliaceae bacterium
TGCCTTGCCAAACGGTTCCATTATTTCGGGATCTAGTGACAAAACTATCAGAATCTGGACTCCTGGCAGCGGCACCTGCGGCCGAACAACTGGCTGGAAATTCAAACACACTCTCAGTAGAGAACACATAGGCAGTGTTAACGCCCTGGCTGTCTTGCCAAACAGCTCCATTGTCTCGGGATCTAGTGACAAAACTATCAAAATCTGGATCCACAAATCCGATGGATCCTATTGGCCCTGTGCAAAAACTCTCAACGGGGATGCAGGTTCTGTTAATGCCCTAGTGGTTTTGTCAAAAGACACCATTGTTTCAGGAGCTCGTGACGGCGCTATCAAAATCTGGACCCTTGATATCGGCACCAACAGTATACCTGACTGGAAGTGCACAAAAACTCTAGCAGAACATACAGACCATGTTAATACCCTGATAGTATTGCCAGACGATTCTATTGCTTCAGGATCTAGTGACCGCTCTATCAAAATCTGGGAATAAAAAATACGGCTTCTTTGTCTCGGTGACTAAAGCAAGAAACATTGCGGTATGGGAGTAAATAAGCACGAGAGAGACAGTCTTATTGCAAAGACATTTTCCGATTTTCTAACTCTTAAAAAACGCCTCGCGATATTGCTTAAGCTCTTTGACCGACTCTTGGATGTCAGCTAACGCCCTATGGGAATCGCTCTTTTTAAAGTTACTTAAGGGGTTGTTGGGATACCAGCGTTTTACGAGCTCTTTTACACTGGAAACGTCAACGATACGATAATGGAGAAATTGGTCAATTTTTGGCATATGTTTCCGCAAAAAAGCTCGGTCTTGGTAGATTGTGTTACCACAGAGTGGCGCTGTACCTTTTTTGCAATATTGTTGTATGAACTCAAGCGTTTGCTGCTCGGCTTGTTCCAGAGAAAGAGTCGAAGCACAGACCGCCTGGGTAAGCCCTGTTTTGCCATGCTGCTTTTTGCACCAGTCATTCATAGAGTCCAATACCGTATCTTCATGATGGATTATAAGCTCGGGTCCTTCGGCAATTACGGTAAGGGCATTGTCAGTAATCAGTGTGGCAATCTCAAGAACTTTGTCTTTATCAGGATCAAGACCGGTCATTTCAAGATCAATCCAAACCAACAGATCATCACGGACCGGGGAAATAGTTGGAGAAGTATGCATAATAAACCCACTTAAATTAGCGCCAATTATTAAAGATCTCTGAAAAAGCTGTTACACTTTTTCTAGAGCTTACGAAACTTAGGGGATATTTGGCAACAATGAATACAAACACACAAAAACTACGCGTCGGTGTTTTACTCGGTGGAAAGTCTATTGAACGGGAAGTTTCCCTCAACTCAGGAAGAACGGTCTGCGACCATCTTGATACCGCCCGCTATGAAATTATCCCCATCTTTCAAACCGAAGTCGGTGATTTGTATATTCTCCCCCAACGCTTTTTACATAGAGGCAAAACAGCCGACTTTGAACATCGACTCCCCAACGAAGCAGAAAAAATAAGCTGGGATATTCTGGCCACTCGCATCGACTTTGCCTTTATCGCTATGCATGGCCGCTACGCAGAAGATGGTCTCTTACAAGGAACTCTCGAAGTTTTAGGCATCCCCTATCTCGGTTCAAAAGTGCTACCAAGCGCACTTGGCATGAACAAGCAGATGCAAAAAGAGTTTTTGAGAATCGCCAATATTGACGTTCCCGCTTCGATTGCGATTACCCCCCACCAACTCAATGAACTGCAAGCACTATCAAAACAAGAGCAACGCGCGACACTTGAGCAACTCTGCACAACAGCCCGGCTCAAATTCCCCCTGGTAATCAAACCCCAAAACGAAGGGTCGAGCTTAGGCGTTTCGATTATCAACACCAGGGAAGAGCTGTTTCCTGCACTTACAAAAGCAGCACGGATTACCCATGGCGTACTCCAACCTGTACTGGTCGAAGAAAAAATCGAGGGCATGGAGTTTGCCTGTATCGTGGTCACCGATTATAAAACAGGCGAATATATTCCACTCCCACCAACAGAAATTGTACCCGAATCTGCCGTCTACGAGTTTGACCAAAAATATATGCCGGGACGCGCTCAGAAATTTACCCCCGCCCGCTGTACACAAGAACAGCAAAAGCTTATTCAGCAAACCTGTATTCGAGTTATGGACGCACTTGGGTTCACCACCGAGGGTCGTATTGATGGGTTTTTAACCAAAGATAATCGAATCGTTATTATCGATCCAAATACGATCTCGGGAATGGCACCTTCAAGCTTTGCCTTTTTACAAGCAGCACAACAGGGTTTTAGCCACACACAGTTTATTAACCATCTTATTGAAACAGAACTTTTTGCTTATGGCATGTTTGATGCCGTAACGGCAAGGGAATCAATGGAACAAAAACAAACAGAAAAAATTCGCGTTGCGGTTCTTTTTGGCGGCGACTCAGCAGAACGAGAAATTTCCCTGGAATCAGGCAGAAATATCGTCTATAAACTCTCCCCCCAAAAGTATATACCAGTCCCCCTGTTTGTTTCCCCAGAATTTAAACTGTATCCCCTCGACTCTAAAACGCTTGTTTTAAATTCAACCCACGAGATTAATTTGGCAATTGCCGAACACCAAATCTCTTCATTAGAGTGGTCAAATTTGCCCGCTATGGTCAATTTTGTCTTTTTAGGGCTCCATGGTGGTCGCGGAGAAAACGGATGCGTACAGGGCATTTTAGAGATGCTTGGGCTGCCCTATAACGGTTCAGGTGTCTTAACGAGTGCTCTCTGTATGGACAAGTTTAAGACCAATAATTTCCTGCGCCAACAGGGCTTTTCTGTACCTGAAGGAGTACTTATCACCGCTCAAGAAATGGGCACAAAGGAGATGACCTGCTCTGCACTTTTTGCTGGACGCATTGACTTCCCGCTTATTGTTAAACCACATGATGACGGCTGCAGTACGTTGGTACAAAAAGTACGTAGTGATATTGAGCTTGCAACTGCAGTTCAGGCAATTTTTGCAACGGGAAGAAATTCGGCACTCGTAGAAGAATGTATTGGCGGCATGGAATTAACCGTTGGTGTTATTGGAAATGAAAAACCACAGGCACTTCCACCAAGCCAAGCAGTTGTCCAAAAAGATATTCTGACGATTGAAGAAAAGTTTTTACCTGGTGCTGGAGAAAATCAGACCCCTGCTCTGTTGCCAAGCGAAAAGCTTGCGCTGGTACAAGATGTTATTGCGCAAGCATACCAAGCACTTCAGTGCAGAGGCTATGCGCGTATCGACTGTTTTTACCAAACAGCTGATGAAAGCCCAACTAAGGCTGAACGGGTTGTTATCTTAGAAGTAAACACGCTGCCGGGAATGACCCCTGCAACCTGTATATTTCATCAAGCCGCGGAACTTGGCATGAAGCCTATGGATTTTGTTGATAAGATTATCGAACTTGGTTTTGCAGAGCACAAGCAACAAAGCACGCTGAAAGTTTTGAACACAGCCAAGTCTCAGCAAGAAGTTTTATAAAAGCGCTTTATACTCGTTCGGCACGTTCAATATGGCCAAGTGAGTCAACAAAAAGACGTAAATTCACCTGGTTGTTGCGAGAAGCAAGTCTTCCTGCAACGATTGCAGCGCGAATCACATTTGAATTATAAAGCTTTTTGCTTACACAAACTTCCCGAGGGCAGCCTGCAGGATCTTCTGGATTAAACCGGAATGCTCCCTGAACACCACGCTCATCTTCCCACATACAGAAATGACCCTGTTTTGTCTCAATAACCAACGAGCCTTGAGGCGCATAGGGTTCACCTGAGACAAACGCATCGCGATCTTGATTTCTGACGGAGATAAAGGGGACCGCCAGAGGAGACTTAAGCTCTTTTTCTTGAAACGGAGCAACTGTTTGGGCATGCTGCTTTGAAGAAGCAGCTCCAAGAAGCGTAGTTACCGTGTCCGAATTATTACTTAAAGCTGCAAGAACAACTTTTAAAGTTGCTTCTTGGGAATTTACCCCCAAAAGAGCACTGCCTACTCCAAAGACCAGTAACGATATTGTGCGTAAAACCAAGTTGTTTTTCATAATAGATCCTGTTTTTTCATTGAAGAGCCTTACTTCTGATGGTATTTAGCATACCACCTGGCAAAAAGGGTGCAAATGGCACCCAAATTGAGGCCTATTGACCCACATTACAAGCAGGTACAAGTAAAGTAGTGGGGTATAGAACAATGAGATTGTGTATCTTCTCGCATGCAGTCACTCCTGCAAAACGGGCACGTTGCAACAAGATCTTCTCGCTCCTCTTCCCAATATTCATTCTGCAATGCAGCAAACCAGCCATCAATACAATTTTTATGAAACTTGTGCCCACAGGGAAGAACCGCAAGTACATCGTTATGTGCATATGCAGAGCGACAGGTCGAACACTCCTCACCGGTACAATCCAAAACCACGCCTGAAGCAATTCCAGCTACCTTTGATCGCATCTCCCGTATATACGCATCCACCTGCTTGGCACTGTGTTGAGATAACGCACTTCGTAATTTTGTTACCTGCTCATAACAGCCTTTAAAGTAGGATTCCTGTTTTGACAAACCGATTCCTTGCTCGTAAAGATAAGAAATCGCCGCGAGTCCACGTATCTCACCCTTTTGAGCAGCACTAAGATAATATTCAAAAGCTTTTTTTATGTTACGACCAACAACAAGACCAGTCGTGTAATAAAAGCCAAGTGTGTACCAAGCTTTTGGAAAACCAGCTTTTGCGGAAATTGTATAGTAATAATAGGCCTTTTTAGTATCGATGTTCGTCCCATAGCCACTCTCAAAACATTGAGCTGCTTTATAGTTCGTTGTTCCTACCAACTCATCTGACTCAGCAAACGCATCCGCTGCCCGCTTAAAATAGGCAAAGGCCTTTTTAGAATCCTGCGCCGTTCCCTGACCAGCCTCATAGCAAAGTCCTGTTTCATACGATGCTTTTGAGCTCCCCTCGTCCGCAGCCTTTTTAATCCATTCAAAATACCTTATTTCATTTTTTTCAACACCAAGTCCCTGCTTATGGCACTGGGCAACTTGATAGCAAGCAGCAGCATCAGGCACACTATCAGCAGGTTGGGCTATTTTTACAAGCCAATAATAACGTTTTTTGAAGGCATCTGGAAAAATATTCTTATATTTCTCATAAAACTTTGGCAAATAATAGAGAGCTCCTTCGTTGTTGTGAGCTGCTATTGCATAATAATTTGCGGCTAATGCGAGATATACTGGCGCTCGAGATGCTATTTTTTTACCTGCCTCTTCATAACGCTTTCCCAGATCAAAAAGGTCATAGTTCTCAGTATCTGGCATGGCTTGAAGCAATTTCGTAAGCATCTGCGCATTTTGCTTGTGCGTATTTACAGGTTGCGGAGTTGTCTGAACATTCTGAACAGTCGAGCTGTTCAAGTTTTGCGCCTGAGAGCAATACGCTTGTGGCACGATTCCGCTTATAAGAACAGCGAAAAGGGTACAGAAAATCCGAGGGGACTTTGTTAACATCGTGGACCTTTGGGTTAAGGGTTGGTTTACTTGGGTTTCTGGTTTCGTTCTTGATTAATTTCTTACTGAGATCGTCGTTACAGATTTATTATTTTTCTGAGTAGCTTCACACTGCTTAGCATATGATTCTTGCAAAGCTTTTAGGCGAGCAGCCGCATGGAAGTTCCCACGCTCAGCAGCCCGCTGATATAACTCGATCGCAATATTCATACGACCACTTCGTTCATGCTGTAGAGCAAATGAATAAATTACTTGCGCGCAAGAAAGATTTCCACGCAAATTATCAAAACATAAAGCCGCCTGAGTGTTGCCAAGTTCAGCAGCGCATCGATAACCGTCCAATGCCGCATCAAATTGTCCACTCGACTCTAAAATTCGACTTAACGCCAAAAGATCTACTGCATCCTTCTTTCTCTTTTGCTCTGCCGCTAAGCGTTCCTGCTCTTCCAATTTTTTATTTGTTTCTTCAACTGCTTTACGCTGTTCAAGTTCTTGCTGCTGTAAAAGCTCCGCGCGTCTCTGCTGTCTTGCCAACTGCTCGCTCCTAAAGCCTTCAAGGCTCTTTTTATATCCTTCATCCAACATTTCTCTACCATTTTGTTGTTGAATATTTGAAAGAAGAGAATTACCAAGACTGAGCGACTCAGGCATTTGCGAAGGCTGCATAATCTGTGATGCCGCAACTTCTAAAGAATAAGCAAAAAGAGATAGAGCGAAAAGATGAGTGATGGCCATGTTGTAAAGTTTCATAAGATAATTTCCCTTGGTGTTGTTGCAATATTTTTATCAATATTAACACAGACTGAAAATAAGTAAAGTTGTAAAAACAACTACCACAATAGCATTATGCTTTTTTTGTTTCACGAGAACTGGCCCCCAAGGCCTCACGCTGCTCTTTGGTACAACGCCGCACCTCTTCAATATATCCTTTACAATCTGACAGCGTACGGAAATCTAGAGACACTGTATGCATCCCGTTGTATGCGTGCATCTCAATTGGATTTCTATGATTGTTTAAGTAATCGATTTTTTCTTGAGCTTCGCTGCTTCCCGCTCGTGCCGCGGCAATATACAGATCTTTGGCGGCATCAAAACAACCATACCCAAAAAGCTCAGAACCTATATGCACCAGCTTTTTAAGCACCTCCTGGCTACCAAGCACAACTGCTGCAGCATACTTTTCTCCTGCAACTATCAAGCTGTCACAGACTTGTTGCTTATCGGTTGCTTCAATGCTCTTCTGATAAAACAGATTTGCCTCCTTTACAAGCGCTTCAGCATGCTCTTTGTCCTTCATATGAAATATACTTCGGCCACCTCGACCACTACTCGATGAAGGCGGAGTTTGAACTGGAGGTTGGGCTTGAGATGCAAATAAAGTATGCCCGCCAGAAAAAGGGGCGAGGATTATCAGAATAGGCAGAGCTATTCCCCTTAAGACATTGTTCATAAAAGTTCCTTGGGATTTTTGGTATTAAATTAGGGTTTCCCTAACATAATAACTCAATCTGAAACTTTTACAAACGGCCCGCCAAACCTATCATTGAGCCTTTGCTAAAAAGCCAAGCGCCTTACGCACCAGTTCATCAAAGGAACTGGTTGCCGTTGCTTGTGTTTTGAGATGATCAAGGGCTTGGGATACTTCAATTCGAGAATAGCCCAGAGAATTGAGTACTTCGGAGACACTTTTAAGATTTGCGAGTAGAGCCGGTTGGTCATCCGAACCAGTAGCCGATGAGCTATGCTCCAGTTTTTTTACTTTATCCTGCAACTGAACAATTAAGCTTTCAGCCTTTTTAGGACCAACGCCCTTTAAGGCGCTTAACGCCTTTACATCCCCAACCAAGACAGTCGAGACTAAGTCTGCAGGGGAAATCTGGGAGAGAATCCCCAGGGCCATCTTAGGACCAATTCCCGAACAACCAACAAGAATCATAAACGTTTGACGCTCAAACGTAGAACTAAATCCAAAAAGCTGTGGCCCATTTTCCTGGTTCCAATGTACATATGTTAAAACTGTTACCGGCTGTTGCAAGCTGTAAACTTCTGGGTGGACAACCTGAACCCCATAACCTACTCCCTGGACGTCTATGACGAGCAATAGCTGTTCAAGAGCTATTACCGTACCTTTAAGACTATAGATCATACCCTGCCTCTTTTTTTTACTACTATTTTTAGATGCTTCACCCGTGATAAACCGCAATCTTTCAGCCTTTGGTTTGACAATATTTACCGGTTTGTTAGTTTAGTATAACTATAAAATAGAGCTCTTGCGCAAATAAGAACTTCATCACATTGAATTCGGGCTCTAAGGGCGTTTGGTGCAGATGTGCACCTTATTGAAATAGATCTAATGCGGGAATAGCTCAGCTGGTAGAGCGTTGCCTTGCCAAGGCAAAGGTCGCGGGTTCGAATCCCGTTTCCCGCTCCAGCCTTCACCCTTCTCAGCAAGCTCTTCGCAGAGCAAGAGGGCTTCGGCTGGCGAGCCATTTTAATTCTGAAGAATACAGGGCGAATGGCTGCCCGTCGTAGCTTTCTTAACTTCGGAGAGATAACCCATAGAAAGCGTAGACTGGGCGAAAACCTGATCTTTTAAATTTTTGAACAATAAAAATTTCCCAAATTTTAAAAAAATTTTAGCTACGTTATGAATAGGCACACATGAAATCAGTAATTCAAGAAGCATCATCCATTGCAAAAGCGGTTGATCTCGCCTGGGAAAAGGCGGGAAAACCTGCAGATTTTTCAATCAAGGTTCTTGAGCTTCCTCAAAAGAATTTTTTCGGTTTAACAACGCATCCGGCTAAAGTTTCACTCTGCTTTGAAGAGCGAACCCAAGGGCGCCGAGAACAAAATCACGCTCCTCGCCAACAAAGCAAACGTGATTATTCTGCTATCCACTCTTCACAAGAGCAGCAACCACGCCGGGCTCCTGCGCAACAACAACAACGACAACCTGAAGCTCGTCCTACGCAACCCCGACAAGAACAACATCGAGAAATGCGCGAAGAACGACCACAACAAGATGAATCTCGCGTTCAACGTTCACAAGCGCATTGGGAACAACCGATGATCTCTTTTGCCGAACAATGGCTTAAAGATGTTCTCAAAGAGATGAATTGCGCACACGTTACTTTTGCCGTTGAAACATCAAATGCATTTCTTCGTTTTACGCTCAGTCATCATTTGATCGACAATCCAGAAAAAGAAAAACGTATGCTCGCAGGTATGTCTCTGCTGATGCTTGAAGCGATTAAACGTAACTTTAAAGCCGGTCTGCGACGTCATCGTATTGTACTTACTCACAACGCATAATCTACATTCTTACGTGCAATGCATATCCACGACGAACAAACTATTGTTGCTCAATGCACACCGAAAGGCAGCGGCGCTCTTGCGCTGATTCGCATTTCTGGTGCAACGACCATTGCGTGTGCTGAACGAATAAGCAAGCTTGCTAGCGGAAAACGCTTTTCTGAACTTCCATCGCATACAATTCATTATGGTTGGGTAATTGATCAAGAAAACAATCATCTTGATCAAGTTTTATTTCTACTCATGAAAGCTCCAGCAACCTTTACTGGTCAAGACTCTATCGAAATTACCTGCCACAATAATCAGTTGCTTGTTGAAAAAATTATTAACGAAATAATCGCCTGCGGAGCACGACCAGCACAAGAGGGTGAGTTTACCCGACGCGCCTATCTTAATAAAAAAATTGATCTCACCCAAGCAGAAGCAATCGATGATCTTATTCATGCACCATCATATGAAGCACTCAAAAAATCACTTGCGCAACTTGAAGGGAGCCTCTCTCATCAGATCGTTGCAATCGAAGAAAAGCTTCTACAAGCAATTGCTTGGTGTGAAGCAAATTTTGAATTTCTCGATGAAGAACGAGATTTTTCACCGCTCATTAAAGATCGACTCAGCGAGCTTATTCATACGATTACTATATTGCAGCAATCATTTGACCTACAAAAACAGATTCGCAATGGCGTTCGCATTGCGCTGATTGGATCGGTCAATGCAGGAAAATCATCACTTTTTAATGCGCTCGTACAACAGAAACGCGCTATCGTTTCTGCATATGCAGGAACAACACGAGACACGATTGAAACGAGCGTATACCATGATGGAGTTGCTTGGAATTTTGTTGATACTGCTGGCTTACGAGAAACAGATAATGTTATCGAGCAAGAGGGAATCACTCGCTCATATGCTGAAGCGCAGCAAGCTGATATTGTTCTATTTGTCTATGATGGCTCACACAGATTGAGCGAGCAAGAGCAAGCCTGTTATGCGCAATTACAAACATTATATACTCACAAAGCACTTACGGTCATCACAAAAGCAGATCTTACACAAGCAATCACCAACGCCGTTCCACACAATGCTTTGCAGGTGAGTACATTTACTTCTGCAGGAATTTCTGCGCTTGAACAAGCAATTAAGGCAAAAGTTGACCAGCTGCTTGCAACGCACCAATCGCCCTTTTTACTCAACAAACGGCACTACCAGTTACTTTCTGTTTTGAAAGAACGTGTAGAAAAAATCATACCAATGTTAGAAACGTCTGTTCAATATGAACTGGTTTCATATCATCTGAAAGATGCACTGGAAACGATGAGTGAACTTACCGGCAAATCGATTAGCGAAGCAGCATTAGACAAAATTTTTCGTGAATTTTGCGTCGGCAAGTAGTCTTATACCATTCTGACCTAATAACAGGCCATTAGAATACAATCTTTTGTAAAAACGGGTTCGAAGGGCGCAGCCCTCGCTCTGTCGCCGGAGCGTTGCGCGTAGGCCATTGATTGTTTTCAAAATCTTGGAATCATTCTAAGAGCAAGTAGTCTTAAAAGTTACAAGAAATCTCTCTTACAAAAAAAACGTGCCCTTGCAACAGCAAGAGCACGCGTAAACTTTCTTACATACTATTTTATTAAACTTCAGGAACGTCGAGATAACATTCAACGCGATCATCAACTTCCCACTCAGCAAAACCATCAATCAAGAATGCACATTCAAATCCAGTATGTACTTCTTTAACAGTTTTGCGATCACGTTGAAGACTCTTAATAGGTCCCTTGCCAACTTTGTATTTTCCGCGCCAAATCACGACATTGCCGTTACGGACAAAGATGCCGGATTTAACTTGAGCGCCAGCAATAACACCAAGATCTTTAATATCAAAGACCTTGAGAACAACCGCTTCACCCATCTTTTTGGAGACCATTTTAACTGGTTTACCCTGTTCAGCAACAACTTCAAGATCTTCAAACATTTTGTAGATAATATCAAAAAGCTTGACCTGTACAACCTTTTGTTGTGCTAAGAGCGCTGCATTAGGTTCAACTTTGACGGTAAATCCATAGATAAGTGCTTGCGTGTCAGCAGCGAGCATGACATCACTTTCACTAATTGGACCAATACCACTGTGCACAATCGAAAATTCTTTAAACCATTTGCCCGAAAGCTTTGCAATGCCACCAAGAACGGCTTCCAAAGAAGAAGCGTTATCAGTTTTTACAATAAGATTCAGTGTTTGCTCACTGGTTGCAGCATTGCGATATGCTGTTTGCGACGTTGCAACAGGAGTTTCTTTTGATCGTTCAAAATTTTTATATACTTCCTGTGAAACAACGTGAAAACTTTCTCCAGCTATTGGCAATGAATTAAAACCAGCAACCAATGCAGGTACCGATGGTGGAACTTCGCGTAATTTAGCACCTGCAGAATTAATTAAGACGCTTACTTTACCGCGTACAGCACCGGCTGTAATATAATCGCCAACGCGTAAAACGCCTTGCTGACAAATCACAGTCGCTACAGGACCAAAGCCTTTTTCTAATTTTGCTTCAAGCACAAACCCTTGTGCCGGTACATTCAAAGGCGCTTTCAATTCCATCATCTGCGCTTGGAGAACAAGAATTTCAAGCAATGTATCAATACCTTGTCCCAATTTTGCTGAAATAGGAACCATCAAAGTCTGACCGCCCCATTCTTCACTTACCAAGCCGTATTGGGAAAGGCTATGTTTTACTTTATCAATTTGCGTTTGTGGTACTTTGTCAATTTTATTAAGAGCAACAACCAGAGGAATTTTTGCGTTTTGAGCAACGCGAATCGCCTCAATGGTTTGTGGCATAACACCATCATCAGCAGCAATCACAACAATAGCAATATCGGCAACTTTAACCCCACGAACCCGCATGAGCGAAAAAGCTTCATGACCTGGAGTATCTAAAAAGATCAAAGAACCGTGCTTTGTTGTTACTTCATATGCACCAAGGTGCTGGGTAATTCCACCCTTTTCACGAGCAGCAACGCGCGTTTTACGAATAAAATCTAATAACGTAGTTTTTCCATGATCAACATGGCCAATAACCACAACAATCGGCAAACGTTCAGCACCCGTTTGCTGTACTTTCTCTTGCGCTTCGCTTGGAGCAGCCTTAGCTTGCGGCTGAATAGCTTCCATGCCATATGCTCGCGCTAAGTCGGCAACGGCAGCTTCGGTAATCAGCTGATTTTTTGTCGCTAGAATACCTTTACGTATCAGCGATAAGATAACATCTGAAATAGGTTTTTTGGTTCGCTCTGCAAATTCACCGACAGTCATCGTTTGTATTAAAAGCTTTTTTACGTCAGTCGGAGCTTCTGGCTTAGTCTCTTGAGGTTTTGCCTCGAAAGACCTCTCTCTTGCAGGACTTGGCTTTGGGGTAGAATTTTTTTGTGGAACAGGATGTGATGGTTTGTGAGTTCGTTCAAAGGTAGTAGTCACGACAGTTTTTTCAATCTTTGCTTGCTTTTCAGGTTCTTGAGTTTTTACCGGCTGCTCTTTTGTAACTTCAACTACAGCTTTGCTCGGTGCTTTTACTGGCTCTACCTTTTTCTCAATTTTTTCATCTTTCTCAGCTTTTTTAGCTTGGGGAGCGGCTTTGGCATATTGCTTTTTCAGAAAAGCAATCCCTTGCTCTGATACAACAGACATGTGGCTGGTAGCATCAAATTTATTTTTTTTTAGAATCTCAACAAGCTCTTTGCTTGGAACGCCAAGTTCTTTTGATAATTCATATACGCGAACAGCCATCAACACTTCCTATCGTTATATTAGAGCTCCCACTCGACCTTATCCGATCCTTGTCCCTCGCTACCTTCATCTTCACCAAGTTGTACTTGAGCTCCTTCGCTTTGCATCAAATTGATGGCGACGCCAGTCAATTCACTTGCTAAACGAATATTTTGTCCCATTTTTCCGATAGCAAGGGAGCGTTGATCAGCATCGACCCATACCTGAGCTTCTTGACCGTTGACAATATCAACACGGTTTACCTGCGCAGGTTTAAGCGATTCTGCTACCAACTCACCCAAAGAATCTTTTTCTCCGATAACATCAATTTTTTCCAGTCCCAATTCTCGCAAGACCGGTTTGATTCGAGCTCCACCAAATCCAATACAGGTACCTATTGGGTCAATATTCTTATCATGGGAAGCAACAACAATTTTTGATTTATATCCAGGAATACGAGCAACACGCTTGATTTCGACAATTTTTTCATAAATTTCGGGGATTTCAAGCTCAAAGAGCTTTACCAAAAATTCTTTGGAACTGCGATCAAGAACCAACTGGTTATCATTGCGTGGCTCAGGTAAAACTTCTTTCAGCAGAGCACGAACTGTATAACCAACGACACATTTGTCTCCAGGAATCATCAAAGACTTAGGCAAAAATGCAAGCGTTTCACCAATTTTGACCGTCATGCCATTGCGTTCAGCTTTATGGACAGTTCCAATAAGGAGCGTGCCTTCTTTAGGTTTAAATTCATTATAGACAGCCAGCGACTCAACAGAGCGAATGCGCTGAGCAATAATTTGTTTGGCCTTTAAAATCTCGATACGACCAATCGGCTCATCAAAAGGAACGAGGATAACTTCATCGAGCTTTGCAGACTCTTTAATTGCCCGAGCCTTGCGAAGACTTATCTGGGTAAAGGTATCTTCAACAGCGGCTACGACCGTTTTTTCGGCAAAAATCCCCAATTCGTCCTTTTTCTTGTCATACATGACCTTAAAAATAACGTTGGGATACTTTTTTTGAAAGGCGCTTAAGAGCCCTTCGCAGATGATATCGCCCAGAACGCCAGCTTCTAAAGAGCGTTCTTCGACAAGTTCGTCAATTACATGTGAAATCTTCACAAATGTTCCTCGAAATAGTGAGATGCTAAACCCAAAAGTATACCGATAGTTGATAGTTTAACAGAAAAACTCAAAAAGGGGAAAGTCCTGCCAAAATACATATACCTAGTTTGCCTCCCCCCAAAAGAGTGTAAAAAGAGCTGTCATTTTCACCCCTCCTTTTTGGGATTTTTGAGCTTCTGATTTTTTAGTCATGTCCGGCTAGCCTATTACTATTAATATAAATATATATTTATATATATAATAATAGGCGACGACCCAAAATGTGGATAACTTTGCCAAAAATTCGAATTTATCCCACTAAATCAACCTTTTTTCTCGGCCGAGGGTCGGGGATAACTGGGGGATAACTATGTGGATAACTCCGATGTGCCAATCAGTTCGTGTGTTTCAGGCGGTCTTAGGCTAAAAGCTTTAATTTAACAGCCTTTTTTGGTAAATTTTTGCTCAAGAATTTTGTTGCCCAAAAAAGTTATCCACCACTTATCCCCCAGTTATCCACCACTTATCCCCCAGTTATCCACATTCCAATGTGTATAAGTTGGCCTATTGGCTGTGCGATTTTTATTCTACGATTTATGACAAACTTCGATTTATTTTTTCGAAAAATCGTACACTTTTTTGAGGTCCGAAATAAACGTCTCGAGTGCCCCCCAATTTCTAAAGATATAGGCAGGGTGGTAGACATGGATGAGGGGGTAGCCGTGATAGCTGGAGACGGTACCGCGTAGTTGGGTCATGCTGACTGGGCGGTCGAGCAGTGTGCGGGCTGATGTAGCGCCCAGAGTGCAGATAACAACCGGGTCGATAATTTCGATCTCTTTTTGCAGAAGTTCTTTCATCGCCGGGGTGATTTCTTGGGGGGTAGGGGTACGATTGTTGGGTGGGCGGCATTTCACGATATTGGTGATAAAAATCTCTTCACGCGAAAAGCCGGCTTTTTCCATGCTTTCATTCAGGAGCTGCCCGGCTCGTCCAACGAAGGGCCGTTTTTGGAGGTCTTCTTGCTCGCCTGGAGCTTCTCCAATGAAAAAAATCTTGGCGTTCAGGTTTCCCATGCCAAAGACTTTATGGTTATTCTCTGTTTTTCCGTAGGGGCAGATGGGGCAATCCCGATACGTATTATAGAGATTTTGCAGGGCGATTTTTTTTTCATGAGTGGTCATAGAACTAATCCTCGATTGGCATACCAAGAAGTTGTCTTGTTGCCCGGGCAAATACTTGAATTACCCCTAAAGCAAGAAGAAGTGGTGTTAAAATAACAAGATTAGAGCGTTGAAAAGAAATTTCGTCAGAAAAGTGTACAAAATCATGGTGGTTGGTACTGATTTCATCATGAGTTTGTATAGTGTAGTTGGCTGTTTTTTTGTGCGGAGTTGCGCAAGCACTTTTAATTTGTGTCGTACAGGCAAAGGTAAAAAGACATGCAAGGATCTGTTTTCTGAATGGCGAGCATTTCATACGAGTTCCCTTTTTGGTGAAGAGTAAAACGTGTTTAGCTTGCCATAAATTAGATTAATTTTATAGAAACGTACTTGATTACAACCATGCCCTTATTGTCTTGTCGGGAGAGCATGAAAACAGTTGTCCTTGCAAAGCGGTTACATGCGTTGTTGAGTTTGAGTGTGCCTGAAATTTCTCTAGGCGCTTGTAGCTTGTTGTATCGTAAATTACTATTTTTCCATCTTCTCTTGCGCACGCGATTCTATTTTTTGTTAAAAATGCAAGTGAGAAGAATGGGCTTGAGGATTCGAGTTTGTGTCGATTTGGACGAGTTCTTTGGGCAATATCTATCTGTTGAATATATTGGTTATTGAACTGGTCGCTGAGTAATAAAATTATAGTATTATCAGGGGAAAGGGTCATAGCTATTATTGGGATATCGCTTGTAAATTCGCTCAAGCATGTGCCGTTTTTTGTGTCAAATATCATGAGTTTGTCGTTAGGATTTCTCGCGGCCAGGGTTGAGTTGGAGAGAGCAATAAGCTCAACTGGTATAGAAGTATTACTTCCCTTTGCATCAAAAGTAATGGTGCGTTGGCATGTGCCTGTATCGAGATTCCAAAGTTTTATTTGTTTATCATGGCTTGCTGAGGCCAATACATTGTCTGACATGTGTGTAATAGCAGTAATATATCGAGTGTGCCCAGAAAATGTTCTTATACATTTTCCAGTGGTTATATCCCAGATTTTTATTTTGCCTTCAAAATCGCCAGAAGTAAGCATATTCCCGGGTAGGATCGCGAGAGCCATAATCCGAACTGCGTTGTCCAATAATCTTTTGTCTTCTTTGCCCTGTATTACATCAAAAACAACAAGAGGGAATATTGTTTTTTTTTGCTCATTTAAGAATGGTTTTGAGGCGTAGGCGATTTTATTATTGGGTAAACATGCCAGGCAGGTGATTTCAACGTCGGTTTTAATCTCGGTATATCCTCGACAGGCGTATTGTGCAATTATTTGCAAAAGCTCTGGCGGCAGACATATCAGAAAAGAATTGAGTTTTTTATAGATACTGTCTTTGGACTCTGTGAGAAGCAGAATATTTGTGTGCTCTTTTGCCGCAGCTTCTTTTTTTGATTCTTCTTCAAGAGCTTCAACTTGTTTGTCTAAAGAAGAAAGTTTGACTCTTTTGGACGAAGGCTCTTGGGCAGTTGTAACGGTAACGTACGCTTGGGAGCCAAACATAAAAGTGCTTTGGCTGGCGAGGAACATGGTGAAGAGAGTAAAAATTGCGTGCTGCTTTGTCATAGGTGTCCTTCGTGGTGTTGTATATATTACCAGTTTGGCATAAAAGTTTCTGCATATCAAATGGTAAATTGCTCAGTGATCTGGAACGAGATTAACTTGCCAGGCTGGAGTTGCGTAGAAAAGACCAGGAATGGGCAAGTTGGCCTGCCCATTCCTGGTAGAGATGTCATCTGTTATTACATCAGTGGTGTTATGAATTCAAATAAAGCCCGAGCATATTCATCCAGCTTGTATGCTGTGCAAAGTCGGTATAAGGGAATGAAGGGTATACTTTACGGTCGGCGACGTAGACAGAGATACCACGTGCATCCTTGAGCCCTTTACCTGTTGCATTTGCAACAACAACTCGGTCGATGAGTGAGCAACATTTTTGTAGCTCTACGCTTAAGCGCTTTTTAAAGCTTGTCGTATCTGCTGGACTGAGCAAAATAACAGAGTCGATGTTTTTGAGCATGTTGTTGAGCAGTTGATGGAGATCTTTATATGACGGCTCTTCAAAATAGGTACAGGTTGTGCGGCTGCTGCATTTCTTGATCAAGTTTTTAACTGATTTTTCCGCCTGTTTCTTCATGCCTTCAATGAGCAAATTACCAAGTGTGTCGATGCTTTCATACAGTGGATCGAGTGCTTCCAGGCACAATGCTGATTGGGTATAGTCATGGGTAATACGACCATATGAATCGGAGAATATGCGTACGGTATCTTTGGCAAAGGTTTCAGCAGAAATTGGTTGAGAAGCGAGTCTTTCAAACATTTGCGCATACGGATATCCTGTTGCCAAGACCACTTCTTGTGAACCAACCAGATAGCGTGCAACTGGCGGTGTGTGATATGGTTTTAAACTGTAGGCAAATCCAATGCCCATCATAAGGCAGGCGTCGCAGCAGAGAATGTCGAGTGGACGACCACCTAAGCATGTATGGTTAATGTCGCGTAATACTTCCCCTACTTGATGATTTGTTAAAAAGTGTCCGGTATATTCATCAAAACAGATTCCGCGAACGTCAGGGGTTTCTTCTTTGTTTTCGATATATTCAAGAAATTGTATTGAACGGTTCAGTTCAACAAGATTTGTTTTAGGATTAAAGACATAGAGCTCTGATGGGTTGATTGCTTTGCTACGCATTGGTTCAAGGTCGCCAGTGCCGTGGTTCCAAAGAATCAGAACGGTCATATCAGCAGGGAAATTTTTAAAGCCCCATGTGCAAGCATCCCGGAGTGTTTCAGGATCGCCGCTATCCATTTGCATGTCGTCACCTACTTGAATCATTTGGTTTTTGTAGATAATAAAACGCTGTGTCAATTTGCGACGTCCAGAACCAAAGATATCAAGATGTACCAAGAAGGTAACTTCATCATTGGTGCCGACCTGCATGAGCTGCATTAAGTTGCGGTCGATAAATGGAAGAAGATCGTTACGCGCTGCGCCATACAGGAGTACTGTGCAGCGTTTTTTTGCAAACGTGGTGTTAACTGGGACATGTTGGTATTGTTGGCGAAGTGGGCCAAGGCGATTTGGATGGAGTGGCAGTGCTACAGACAGAGCGATACTGCAGAATAATTTTGATAAAAAATGTGCTGAAAAAAGCTTCATATACAGCTTCATAAATACAATTCCCCCTCAGTTTGAAAATTTTTGGTTTCGTGGTCTGGTCATGCTTGCGCGCGATCACATAGCTCAAAACCTCCTTTGTGTGAGCATTATTTCTTTTTATAGTGTATAAAATCCGCGTGTGCAGGATCAAGAATTTGAAGCATTATTCGCGACGTTTGAGCTTTGGGCTCTACGATACAGATAGGCATCATGAAAGAGGGCAAGGGCGAGGGTGAAAGAAAAGCTCAATTGAAAGTCGAGGCTGAGCAGATAAAAGGGGTTGTATAAAAGAATGATGCAACAGGCGAGCGAGATTGTATGCAGGGCGTGGGAAGCAAAAGAAGTAAGCGTGCAGATAAAATAACAAAAGACCATAAGCAGTGAGCGGATAAATGAAATACTCGACCATGAAAAAAGCGTGTAGAGAAAAATTAAGAGCATGCTTACTGTTTTTTTGATAACGAGCGGGATGGGAAGTAAGAGTAATAAAAATTGGAGCATCAGAATAAACATGACGAGATGCAGCCCCGAACGTGCAAGATGGTGACTGATTCCCCACCACTGAAACTCATCACGTAGGTGGCTGGTAAATTCAGTCTTCGGCATTTTGTAGCCTAAAAAGATTGATGAAAAAAGAATAAATGCTTCGGGAGAAAGATTTTGTTGAAAGTGCACGATAAGTGCATCTTTTTGTTTTTGCACCCAACAAGCACAGTTTTCCGCTAGTCCTTCTGTTTGTATGTGTTCAACAAATGTAATAGGTTGTTCTCGCTTTAAAAATCCGTTAGCGCAGATATTCTGTTTTTTGAGAAAATAGCCAAATGATGAATTGCCCGGGTAAGACAGATACATATCAGGGATAGTTATTATGTCATTATACTCAAATGCATGTGATTCATGGCAGTAAAGTTTTACAAGCGGCTGCTCGGGAGAAAACGTTCGGTTTCTGTAGGTGATGTTAGTGACTGCAATGGTAAGCACGAGTGGAAATTTTTTCCCCGGCTGTTCTTCTTTGTCGACAACCGTTCCCGTAAGCGTGATTTTTTTATTGCACAACAGTTGCGCTTGGGAGAGAAAATAGGCCTCTTGGCTTGTTGAGCGTAGTGCGCCGATAAGAAAAAAGATGAGTGCCCATAGGCCACTTTTTATAAAGCGTTCAGAAAAAGTTGTGTCGCGTGGCAAACAGGCGAGTGCGAGCGTTGCCAGCACTGAGACGGGCAATAAAAGCGGGTAGCAGGCAATGTGCCATGCAATGCCGCTGATAAATGAACATGTTAAGAGAAAAAGTGGTGGAAATCGTCCCAATAAAAATCGATGCATATCCCCGTAACAAGTCTATCGTTTTTTGTATCCCCTTCTTAGAGAAAGAGTACATCAAGAACGGCATCTTGTCTTTGGGAGGTTTCATGAGTTTTTTGTTGGGTATTTTCTCCAAGGGCCGTTAAACGTTGTCGCAAAAAGGCATATTGGCTTGAAAGTTCTTTGAGCTTATTCTTTTCTTCAGGAGAAAGTTGTTGTAAAAATGCCTTTGTTAATTCTAACATGCGTCGTTCAAGGGCAGAAAGTTCCGCATGGTGCGTTTTTCTAAATTGTGAGAGTGAATGGTCCAGCGTAGCCAGGTCTGAACAAAGCTTGTTTTGCTCAATCTCGGTTTGCGCTGAAGTAAGCTCACAAATGGCGAGTTCTTCAGCATTTTTGAGAGGAGCAACGTGCTCTTTTTGTTCAATTTGATGGAATTTTTGATAGAGAGCGCAAAGTTTAGGCAAACATTGCGTACGGTCAACTCCTTTTAAAAAATGTGACCTTTGGAGTTTGCAGGCTAAAAGATCTTGCTGAAGGTTGTTAATTTCTTCAGTTTGGTTAGCGCATAATGATGAAAATGCACCAAACATGAGCAGCTTTTGTAGCTTACAGGCAAGTTTTCTCATTGTTTATCCCCTTTCCATGGTAAATCTTCTTACTCTATACACTTTTTATAATAGAATATTTCAGACTGAAACACAATAAATAGGGGTTTTGTTTATTTCTGCCGGTGATTAGAGAGGCTTTTGGAATTACAAGAGAAACTCCGGTTTTCCCCGAGAACTAGGTCTTTTTTTGGTTCTTTACATACCCGGGCAAAAGAGAGTAGTCTGTTTCAAGATCATTGATAGAAACCTCATATGATCTTTAGATTGCTCTTGAGAAAGGAAATCCAATGAAATGCTTAAAAATATTAATCATGATGGCTGTTCTTTGTGGACGTCTTTATTCCTGTTCCCATTCTGAGGCTCTTTGCAAAACTGGCCCGATACGGCAGGAGCAACGAAATAAAGTAGCTTGCGAAGACATGCTTACTGACCAAGAGCTGCAGGGTTTACGAGATTTACCAGATAGCGTGAAGGTGATTATTGAAAAATATGCGGTTGAACATTGGAAAGATTATTCGGGTATCTTAGCGAGTAAAGAAGAGTTTTTTGGGCCCCGCTGGGCAATGAGCGAGCGGCTTGTATCTCTTGCAACATGGCAGAAGGATAAGCTTTTTACAATAATGCCTCCCATTGACCCGCATGCTTGGAGTGGATTTATCACGTATGATGGTTTTCCTTCTAACGAATCACATGACAAGATGTCGCAAGGAACTTTAATTTCAGCAGCTGCTCTTGATAAAAGCGGGGATGTTTTTATTACAGGTGATGTATTTGGGGAGATAGCTTCGTATAATCCAAGGCGTGGTCCGCTTGTAAATTGGAAAGTTTCAGACAAGAAAATCACGAGTATTGCGGTAAGTTATGACAACAACTATTTGTTAGTTGTTGGTGCGAATAATAGGGTTTATTGGTTTTTACTAAAAGAATTTTCTGAATTTAATCGCTGTTCAAAGAAGCCCGACCTGACCGTAGATCTTCTATGTAGAATTTTCCCTGGAGCTTCGATCGCATTTGATAGGTTTTACAACTTGGTGGTTGTGAGGGATTACTCGGATAAAAAGGGAAAAGGTGCAGTAAAGGTTTCCTGGTGGAGGTTGAATCAGGACATACAAAGGTCTTGTATAACAAAAGAGTTTCTTATGGTAGAACCAGGTGAGGTTCGGTCGGTCGTTTTAAACCATGCGGCAACTCGACTCGCTATTGTAAGCGATAATAAAAATGAAATGCAAGAGAAAAACTGTTCTACATATCGCAGCTACATAACTCTGTGGGATCTTGTGAGAGAAAAATGTTTATTCGCATGGGAAGAGGTGAATGCTATGAAGGATCCCGTTTCTGGAATTATACTCAGAGGGGATGATTCCATTGTGATGCAGGAACCATCCGGAATGTTTGCACGTATTCAAGGCACCAAAGCACATACGTATAAAGAGCGAATATCGCGGTATCGGGAGAAACATGATCTTGAAACTATTACCCCCCGGTTTGTACATCCCTTTCTTGTAAAGGTTGATTACTCATATTCTTCTCCAAAATCTAGGGATTGATTTGCCGAAATTTTTGGCAACAACTAACTGTATCTCTGGTAAAACGAAGAGAAACCAACTATCTTGAGTAGAGTGATCGCTTACGCGATGACATAAACTATTCGAATAGGTATATTTCATGATCGTTGAAAAAATTTATAAAAAACTACTTCCCAATGGCCTTGCCATTCTTGTTGTCCCCAGTAATCAAATCCCCAAAGTCTCTGTCCAGCTCTGGTATAACGTTGGTTCAAAAGATGAAACAACGAGCCAGAAAGGGATAGCTCACTTTATTGAGCATATGATTTTTAAGGGAACGAAAACGCTTTCTGAGACTGATATTAATCGTATTACCCAAAAGCTTTCAGGGTATTCTAACGCTTTTACTTCCCATGACTATACGGGGTATCTTTTTGATTTCCCCTCACAACACTGGCATGAGGCGTTGCCAATTATGGCCGACTGTATGGAAAACAGCGTCTTTAAACAAGAACTTTTGAACTCTGAGCTTAAGGCGATTATCCAAGAGCTCAAGATGTACAATGATGACCATGCGGCATCGCTCATTGAAGTTATGATGGGGACCATTTTCCAAGATCATCCGTACCATTATCCGATTATTGGGTACAAACGTGATTTATGGAATCTTGATCGAGAAACACTCGTTGAGTTCTATAAGCATTATTATGTGCCAAATAACGCATCGCTTATCGTAGTCGGGGATGTTGATCCTGAAGATGTCTTTATTCGTGCTGAACGGGCATTTGGTCACATTGAACCAGACCCATCACTTATTAAAGAGCAGTTTTATCATGCTGTTGATATCGGGGCAACCCACGTTGACTTATATCGCGACATTCAGCAATCAACCGGTGTGGTTGCATGGCTTATTCCTGGCATGCGCTCTAAGCAAGATTATATGCTTGATTTAATGAGTTGGATTATTGGTCAGGGTAAAGGCTCGCGCCTCTATACAAAGCTTGTTGATGAGATGGCGATTGCAACGTCAGTAGATAGTTTTATCTATGATCTGTTTGATTACAGCATCTTATTTGTACAATTTACCCCAAAAGAGGGCGTTTCTGTTGAACAGGTGACACAAGTCTTGCGAGAAGAAATCAGCCGTTTGGTGACTGAAGGTTTTGCCGATTATGAGTTAGTCCGTGCGGTTAAAAAAACTGAAATGGATATGCTTGCATTGCGGGAAAATAACCAAAAACGGGCATATATCATCGGTAAATATTTTATAGCGCTTGGTGATGAGAGTTATCTGTCTTGTTATAATGCGGTTAACTATGAAGAACTTCCCCAGAAAATGTTAGAGTTGATGCGAACCTATCTTCGCCCTACGGTGATGCACTCCGGTAGCGTTTTGCCACTTCCCGCAGAAGAAAAGCTCTATTGGGTTGCTCAGCAAGAGCAGTCTGACAGAGATGATGAGGCGATTCTTTCACAGATTACTCGCGATGCTGATGTTGAAGATGGGAGCCATGTTACCAATATCGTGGTAGAAAAGCCAAAAGATTTTACCTTCCCTAAACCAGAAATTATTCAGCTTTCCAACGGGATTAAAGTATTGGTGCATCATACAACGCTGCTACCAAAAATTGACCTGATTCTCGATTTTAAAGCAAAACATTATATGGACCCAGACAATCGCCAGGGGCTGATGACCTTCTTGTATGATTCGCTTGATGAAGGAACAGAGCATTACACGGCTCAGCAACTTGCCCAAGAATTTGAACGATACGGGATGGCCTTTGATGCATTTGCCGGTCATATGAGTATGACAATGTTGAGTGTCGATCTTGAGCATGGGCTCAATCTGCTCACTGACATAGTAAAGCATGCATCACTCGGGGAAAAATCGATTGAAAAAGTACGGGATCGTTTGATGGGTGATGTGGTTGATTTCTGGGATGATCCTGTTCAGTTTTCAACCCAGATTACGCGGGAGTGTATTTACAAAAATCACCCCTATAGCAAACGCATTTTAGGTACGGTTGATAGCGTGCGGGCGATAACACGACAAGAAGTGTATGATGCCTATAAAAAATGGGTAACGCCCCAAGGAACTCGTCTTGCTCTGGTAGGTGATCTGAGCAATATCGATGTCCAAGCATTGCTTGAGCAGACGTTGGGAACATGGTCGGGACCACAAGTTGAAGATATTGTATGGCCAAAATTGGTTGTTTCGGCAACGCCAGGTGAAGTGAATTACCCAATTAACCGAGATCAAACGGTTCTCTGTTTTGGTCGTCTTTCAGTTGATAGACTTAATCCTGACTTTGATAAACTTTTACTGTTTGACCAAATCTTTACGGGTGGTGTTTTGGGTGGAATGAACTCAAAGCTTTTCCTCTTGCGTGAACGCTCAGGTCTGTTTTATGCAATTAATGGCTCGTTGTTGGCAGGATCGGGTAGACAACCTGGAATGGCGTTTATTAAGACTATCGTGTCTAACGATCGCCTTGCACAGGCCGAAAAACAGATTAAGCAGGTCATTGACGAAGGCGCTAAGACATTGACTCAAATTGAACATGAGGAAGCGCAGCGGGCAGTTTTGAATGCGTTGGTTGATAATTTTGCAACGACAGGACAAATGGCGTCGACCTTCTTATATCTCGACTATTTTGGTTTGCCGGCAAATTATTTTGACCACCGCGCTGAAGCTCTTTTGGCGATTACGCC
>CAYYBE010000006.1:52446-105240 GCA_964470345.1 uncultured Candidatus Babeliaceae bacterium
GTTTGCCGGCAAATTATTTTGACCACCGCGCTGAAGCTCTTTTGGCGATTACGCCGCAAGAGGTGCAAGAATCTGCCGAGAAGTATCTCCACGCTGATACGTTTACGACGGTTCGCGTTGGGCGTATTAAGGGCTAAAACTTCTGCGTTTTATGAACAGTCAGATACTTCGTATTGCTTGGAAAAAAAAGCTGAGCGCATCACAAATCCGTGAATTTCAGGAATTTATTACCGCCAACCGTGAAACTCGTTGGCGGGATTTTGCTTGGCGGCAGACAGCTGATCCCTATCATGTTGTTGTTTCTGAGATCATGTTACAACAGACCCAGACGTCACGGGTAGTTGATAAATTTGCCCAATGGATTAATGTTTTTCCTGCGTTTGAAGCACTTGCCTGCGCATCGCAGCGGGAAGTTCTTTTTCTTTGGTCGGGCCTCGGGTATAACCGTCGCGGGATTGCTTTACAGAAAATCGCACAAAAAGTTGTTGCAGAATTTGGGGGCGTTTTGCCTCAAGATCCCCAAGTTTTGGAAACTTTTCCGGGGATTGGCCCGTATACGGCAGGGGCAATTTGCGCTTTTGCGTTTAATAAGCCTACGGTTTTTATTGAGACTAATATTCGAGCGGCGTACATACAAACCTTTTTTGCAGATGTCCAAGAAAAAGTAAGCGATAAAGAACTTCTGCCTCTTATTCAGCAGACACTTGACCAAGCTCAACCACGTTTATGGTATTACGCACTTATGGACTATGGAGTTGTGGTGAAGCGTGAATGCGCTAATCCAAGTCGCAAGAGTAAGGCTCATAGTGTACAAAGCAAATTTGAAGGGTCTGAGCGACAAATTCGGGGTGGAATTATCAGGGCATTAACTGAATATCCGGTGTTAACGTATCCGGAACTTGTTGAAATTCTGGGGCGTGATCCGATTCGCGTTGAGCGAAATTTACACAAGCTTTGTAAAGAAAACATGGTGCACTGTCGCGATGAAAAGTATTGGCTATGAAATAAGCAAAAAATCCCTGGGAGTTTTCAAACTCGAGGCTTAAAAACTCCCAAGGACCACCCAAAGGAAACCCTGTTACCCCGTCTAATAGGCATACCAGGGTGATTTCTTGCGGTTGTTACTTACTGCATTCTTTGCAGCCATTATGGCCACAATGGCAGTTAGGACCATGGTTGCATTTGGCAGCATCTTTTTTATCAGATTTTTCTTGCCATTTGCCCTGATTATTGTCAAAAGAGCCCGATTTTTCGCCCTCTTTTTTGTTATA
The DNA here is from genome assembly GCA_964470345.1 of uncultured Candidatus Babeliaceae bacterium. Classification (GTDB taxonomy): domain Bacteria; phylum Babelota; class Babeliae; order Babelales; family Babelaceae; genus CAYYBE01. Next base: position 53,718 of record CAYYBE010000006.1, read on the forward strand.
ATCACCCTTGCAGCAACCGCCACATTTATCAAAAAGCATTTTCTTCATACTCAATCCTCCTCTTCTATTTTTTAGAATATAACAGCTCATATAAGAAAGACAATACTTTATAAAAAAATCCTATAAAATTAAAAAAAATCATGTTAGACATATAATGCTTGTGGTGAAGTATTTGATATTGAGTGATGATTTAAAAAGCTTAAGAACTTAGTGTTTTGTTCTAATTTAGCTTCAGTTCTTGAAAAGATGACAACTTTCAGTGCATATTTCGATAGAATACTTTTTTGAGAAGGTATTAGTCTAATGGAGGAAAAGTGTTGAAAAATAAGGCTTTTTTTGTTGCTAACTTCAAAATGTATAAAACCTTTAAAGAAACGGTTGCCTGGTGGGAAGAATATTCTTTGTCGTTGACTGAACTTGCTCAAAAAGCAGAAATTGTTCTGTGCCCCACGTTTCCAGCTCTTGGTTTTGCGGAATCTTATTTTAAGTCGAGCGAAGTTAAGCTTGGCGCACAAACTTGTGCTTGGAAGGAGCGGGGGAGTTTGACGGGGGAAGTTTCGGTAGCGTCTCTTAAGGAACTGGGCTGCTCGTATTGTATTGTTGGTCATAGCGAGCGTCGTCGCTTTTGTGGTGAGACCAATGAACAAATAGCTCAGATATTGCCATTACTGTCGGGTGCGGAGATTACTCCTATCCTCTGTGTTGGAGAAACTTCGCAAGGGATCTCTTGGACCGAGCAAAGACCCGTTCTTGAGCAAGTTTTAACCGATCAACTTTCTGTTTTGACAGAGTTGAAACAGTCGAATTATCGAACGATATGTATAGCATATGAACCGGTTTGGGCAATTGGCACCAAGCAAGTGCCAACAGTTGAACACATTCAGGGCGCTTTTTCCTGCATACGCCATTTTTGTGAGGTGTATCTTACTGATTATACCATTCATATGCTGTATGGTGGCAGCGTTGATTCAGTAAACGCTCCGTCTTTATGGCAAGTACAAGGACTTGAAGGTTTTTTGGTCGGAGGTGCAAGTGTGGATTTTCAAAGCTTTCAAAAAATAGTACAATCACACAGATAGCTCTCTTTTTATTATTGTGAGGAAAAGTATGTTACAAGGATTTCTGACTGTTTTATTTGTTTTACTCTGTTTTTTAATGGTTCTTATTATTCTTTTGCAAAAGAGCAAGGGAAGCCTTGGCATTTTGGGTAGTGCAGGCAGTGGCGCCCAACTTTTATTTGGTGGTTCAGGCGGACAAGATTTTTTCCAAAAGCTTACATGGATCTTTATCGCATTTTTTATGGGTGGATCGTTGGCTTTAGCTCTTTTAAAGACGCGCGAAGCTTCAACATCAAAATATAGTGACGTTGTACAACAGCAACAGGCCGCTCAATTACCGGTTCAACTTCCTATGGACGCTCAGCCAGCAGAAGCAGCAGCTGCTCAAACACAACCAGCTGCGCCAGTGGCAGAACAGGTAGCACAAACAACTCAAGCACAGCCAGTACCGGAAACAAAGTTATAAACCTACGCAGGCGGTGGTAGATGGTAGTAAAGGGGATTAATTTAGTTGGAGCGGTCGTTGTTAACCTGGCTAGCCTAGTGGGCCGTTTTCTACTCTTTTTTCTTGTTGCCATCAAAGTCCTGTTTACAACCCGATTAAATATCCGTCAGGTATTTATTCATATGAAGCAGATAGGGGTTGATTCAATCATTATTATTGTATTAACCGGTTTGTCTGTTGGTTTAGCCTTAGCCTTGCAAACATTTATTGGGTTTAGTCGATTTGGGATTCAAGAGTTTATTGGTGTCATTGTAACCTTGGGTATGGCTCGTGAATTAGGGCCTGTTCTTACAGGACTTATGGTGACCGGACGAGCTGGTTCAGCTATGGCTGCAGAAATTGGAACAATGCAGATTACTGAGCAAGTAGATGCTCTTAAAACGCTCGGGATTAATCCGTTTCAATATTTAATTGTACCCCGCTTACTTGCGGGTATTATTATTTTGCCGTTCTTAACGACATTCTCCGTTATTTTAGGTGTTGTTGGTGGTTATATTTACTGTGTGAGTATTCAGGGGCTTAATCCGGAATCGTATATCTCGGGAATTCAGCAATTTGTAGAACTTTCGGATGTTACCGGTGGACTTATCAAGTCGAGCTTCTTTGGATTGATTTTGGCATGGGTAGGAACCTATAATGGTTTCCAGACTCGTGGTGGTGCTCGTGGTGTTGGTATTGCAACGACGCGAGGGGTAGTCTATGGTTCTATTTTAATTTTGATCTCTAACTATTTCTTGTCTTCGTTCTTGCACAATATAGGTATCTCATGATCAGTGTGCGTCATTTGCGGAAAAGCTTTGGAGACCGTTGGGTTACCGATGATCTGAATCTCGAGATTCCTACGGGGCAGATGACCTGTATTATTGGACGTTCGGGTGAAGGGAAATCGGTTCTTTTAAAGCAAATGATCGGGCTTATTAAGCCGACTTCAGGAGAAGTGTTTATTGACGGTGTTAATATTACAACGCTTGATGAAGATGGTTTAGAACAAATTTTTAAAAAATGCGGCTATGTTTTTCAGTTCGCAGCTCTTTTGGACTCCCTTAATATTTTTGAAAATGTTGGATTAGCTTTTTTGGAAAAGGGGATGCCTATCAAAGAGGTATTACCTTTGGTTCGAGAAAAGCTCCAGCAGGTTAATTTACGTGCAGATGATGTTTTGCATAAGTATCCGTCAGAACTTTCTGGTGGTATGAGAAAACGGGTCGGTCTTGCGCGAACGTTGATGTCCAGCCCCTCGGTTATCCTTTACGATGAGCCCACAACGGGTCTTGATCCGATTACCGCTCGCGTTGTTCACGAGTTGATGTTTAGTACGCAAAAAAATCTTAATATTACGTCCGTTGTTATCTCCCACGACGTAGAAATCTTTAAGTTTGTCGATAATGTTGCTCTTTTGCATGAGGGCAAGATTCGTTATTTTGGCAGCGCCAAAGATATTTGGGAATCAGATAACCCCTATATTTATCAATTTATCCGTGGCCTTACTGAAGGGCCAATGCAGATGGAACTTCCCCATTAATTTTGTGGCAGAATAAGCAGCTTTTATTTTTTTTGTTTGCGTTTGGTAACAGCTCTTCCTGTGCTTGTGGCTGGGAATTCTTTTTTCGTAAGCTCTGCTTCAATTTCACTAATAGTAGGTAAACTACTTTTAAGATTTTTGGGTAGTGATTCTACCAGCTTTATTTCATATTCAGCAACACCAATTGGTTTACGAATATCCCGCAAGGCGTACTCAACAGTAAAGTTCTTTTTGGTTCTACATAACAGAAGACCAATGGTTTGATTGTCATCTTTATGGCGCAGTAAATCATCAACAGCAGAGAGATAAAAATTTAGTTTTCCGGCGTATTCTGGTTTGAAGGATGAGGTTTTTAATTCAACAACCATGTAACAGCGCAGTTTTAAGTGGTAGAGCAGTAGGTCAAGATAGTAGTCATCTCCGTCCACCTCAAGGTGATATTGCCGTCCAACAAAGGCAAAGTCTTTCCCAAGCTCAAGCAAAAATTTTTGTATGTGGTCGATGAGCCCCTGTTCAACGTCTCGTTCAAAGTGTTCTTCTCGTAGAGTTAAGAAATCAAAAAGATATGGATCTTTGAGCGATTGTTGTGCCATGTCCGAATTTGGTGCCGGAAGTGTTCTCTTAAAATTTGTGATCGCCTTCCCTTGCCTCTTGTGCAATTTTGATTTGATCCATGTTTCAAGCATGCTTCGGCTCCAGCCGTTTTCTACGGCCTTTTGAGCATACCAAAGTTTCAATTCTGTATCTTTGATTTTCTCGATGAGAACGGCATTATGACCCCATGGAATATTGAAGATGGGAAGTTCTGCCAGTTGCGCAACGGCTTGTGGCATTTCTTGATAAGCGAGATAAAATGCCCTCATTCTAAATATGTTTCTTGGAGAAAACCCTTCAATTCCGGGAAAGGCATTTTGAAGATCTTGAGCAAGTTGTTCAATTGTGGTTGCACCCCACCCATCAGTTTTCTGTTTTTCAAGAATTGTTTTTCCAATTGACCAATAGAGCTTAATGAGCTCTTTGTTGACAGAAAGGGCTGCTTTAATTTGGGCTTCTTGAATTTGTTGTTTAAGCGTTGCAAGCGTTTCTGTGTATTCTCTCGTTACGACTGCAACTGATTTTTTTTTAGCTTTAGACATGGTCGCTCCCGTTTTTTCGCGTTAAGCGCTTTCGTAAACCTTTATTTAATACTACCTATTGGAGGTTATAGAAGCAACAAAAGCGATATTTGACGGCAGTACTGTTTGTTGGAATTATTGAAAATCGATGGATCGTTGATTGAGTCGTTGTTTTGAATGTTTTGCAAAAGTGCCACAGCTTGTGGCACTTTTGTGTCTAAGAATGTTGCTATTGCCTTTCTGGACGTGATATACAACATTGGTTTTCGTGAAAAAAACGAGTGTTTTTTTGAGCAAAAACCAATTAAAACACTGATTGGTTCGCTATATTAACGGTGTTTTTAAAAGTGCCACAGCTTGTGGCACTTTTGTGTTGAAAAGCTTCACATAATCGAATAGGACAAATAAATAGATTGTCTTGTTATATTATCTTCCTCGGTTAGATCGAATAATACTTTGTTGTAGTACTTCTGAATCATCTGAAGCAATGTTCATATAACGTGACAGAGTCCATACGTAATAAAAGTACATGTCGGAATATGCGACGCCGTAGATATTTTTTTGATCAGATTGTATCGTGCCCAAATTTTTAAAGCCGAGTGATTCATAAAATTTTAGCGTAGGAGCATTGTCGATTTTGAGAGGAGTCACAATAATCGACTTTATACCATCACAAACGTCTTTTACGCTTAACACCAATTTTCTACCGATGCCCATCTTGCGATACTCTTTATCTACCAATAAGAGGTCTAGTTCTAGGTTGTGCTCTTCTTGGTGAAATGAGAGAATGCCTGCAATCTTTTTTTTATTATTGTCATATGCAATATGCAGTCGATCGTTTACTTCGTGTCCAACGATCTTTCTGAATAGTTGCTCATCGCGAACGAGTTCTATATTTAAAAGATAATCAACTTTGTTTGGATCGATCAGATGCGAATAAGAGCGTAGATATAACGGTTTGAAAAATTCAAACGTTACGTTATAGTCAAGTGCTACAATTTCTTGTAGATCTTCTGCAGTTGCAGGTTGAATCACGCAATTGCACTTTTCTTTTTCAGACATTGCTTTGATGGACGTTGTTGGGAACATAAGCTTTTTGAGCGTCTGAGGGTAGGTTTTACTTATGGTTGATGCGAAGATAACCGACGTTAACATGCTGATTATGCCTATTTGTTTTTTCATAACATTAGTTCTTTCTGTTTACGAATTCACATACAGTGAAAGCATATTAAGCCAGCTTGTATGCTGTGCAAAGTCAACTAAGGGGAACGTTGGATAGATCTTGTCATAAGGGACATAGATCGAAATGCCATGTGCGTTTTTAAGGCTATCGCTTGTAGAATTTGCGAGTACAACATAGTCGACCATTGCACAACAACCTTGTAACGCTTTGCTGAGCCGTTGCTTATAGCCAGCTGTTTCAGCTTGGTTGTTGAGCGTTATAGCATCAAGATTGTTAAGCATATTTGTTAGCAAATGGTGTAGATCTTTGTACGATGGCTCTTCAAACGAAATACAGTTATTGCGAGAACTGGATTGTCGTATGAAATTCTTTACAGATCTGGATTTTTGTTTTTGCAGTCCCTCAATTAAGAGATTGCCAAGGTCATCAACGCTCCTGTATAAGTAATCAAGCTTTTCCATGCACAGAGCTGATTGGGTATAATCATAAGCTATGCTTTTGTAGTAGTCTGCAAAAACTTGAACAGCATCTTGGGCAAATTCGTCTGCTGTCACCGGGAATAGGGCAAGCTTGCTAAAGAGCTTGGCATAGTCAAAGCCATAAGCAAGAGTAACTTCTTGTGATGCAATAAGATAGCGCACACATGGTTTTGTTCGATAAGGTTTAAGACTATACGCAAAACCGATGCCCATCATCAGACAAGCATCGCAGTAAAGTATATCAAGTGGTCGTCCACCGAGGCAGGTATGTTGTATGTCGCGCAGAACTTCGCCGACTTGGTGATTGGTTAAGAAGTTGTTGGTGCAATCATCAAAACAGATTCCACGCTCATGTGCTTGCTTGCGTTGTTGTTGTGCTGCTTGCTCAAGATATTCTAAAAAACTCATTGAGCGGTTTAGCTCTAGAAGATTGGTAGTAGGATTGCAGATATAAAAAACCGAAGGGTCAATAGTACGTGAAAAGCTTGGCTCAATATCGCCTGATCCGTGATTCCATAAAACAAGAACGGTCATTTCAGAAGGGAAGTTTCCGAACGCCCATTTACAGGCATCGCGTAGTGTTTCCGGATCGCCACCATCCATTTGGGAATCTTCACCGACTTGGACCATATGGTTGTTGTAGATAATAAAGCGTTGGGTAAGTTTGCAGGTCCAAGAACCGTACAAATCAAGATGTACCAAAAAAGTAACATCTTCATTGGTGCCGACTTGCATTAATTGCTGCAAATTCCGTTCGAGAAAGGATGAAAGGCTGTTTCGCGAGGTAACATAAACAAGAACAGTACAGCGTTTCTTTGCAAACGAAGTATTGCTTGGTGCATGTTGGTCTGACGTAAAAGCATTGAGAGATGTTATGAACCCAAAAGTGATGACGTGCAATAAGATTTTCAGTTCAGCAAAGTTCATACACAAATCCCCCAAGTTTTATTGTCTGATATAACGCTTCTGTGCATAGAATAGAAAAAGCAGTTGGAGAGAAGCAATAATTTGGTTGTAGCGTGCCTTGCTCTTCAGTTCTTGCTAATGCTACATTTACAGTAATGTTTTAGAGGGGGGCAAAGTGCTTAAAAGATATTTTTTCGTGAGTATTCTCTTTTTAGTGGCACAAAGTTTGCATTCGAGCCAAGTGCGTAGAGTGAGTGTGTATAAAGAAAGTACGTTTCTTACAACACTTAAGAGTGGAGCGTCGTTTGCTTGGAAACATCCATGGTTATGCTGGTTGTCATGTTTTAGTTTAGTAGGCGGCGGGATGAGTCGTGCGTTACCCGGGCAGCCGCCTCGCTCATTGGCAGTGCAACTTTTCGATCTCAATCTGCCACTTTGTACGTGTGAAAAAGCGTTTGTATTTTATCAGCATGGTCTTTATCTCTGGGCTGAGATACCAAAAGAATGTAAAACAAAAGCGAACTATAAAGAGTTAAAAAAGCAGCAATGTAAGCCTTGTGACAAAGAAGTAGAGATAAATTTAGCTAATCCGCACTACAAGCAAGAACTTCAAAAAACACTTGATGAGATTCGCAAGAAAGAAGTACGGCAAGCAAAAAGACCAACGGCATCAATACAAAAACACATACTTCTCGCACGTACCTTGCAAAAACGAAAGCAAAAAATCCAACAACGAACAGAACTGCTAGGATTAACTTCTTTGGAGCGCCCAAAGGGTGTTGCTGAGCATTCTTGATGCGTATCAGAAACTCTTCTCTTACCACGTAGGCCTAAAAAGATCGGTTACCGCGATTCCATATCTTTAAGATCGAGTGGGGGAGTTTTTTCATAATAACCCTCAAGTATGAGCTAAAGGTTACATCCAGTGTTACCTTCAGCTCATATCACAACATTGGACCTCTTTCAAAACAGTGTTCTTTTGAACACCAACTATCTGTTCTGGGCCCCTCGCTTAACCTGGACAAAAGGGGTTTACGAAAGAGGTCTATTTTGCTTGGGCGAAGCAAGATTATTAAGCGTTGCTCGAGCACCAGGCTTTTTTGTTTTTATTCTCTAATACCACGACGTAGATACGAAAGACTTGACGGCGTTATTACGTTGTATTATATTTTGTTATGACATTGTTCGATATTAATCATTTTTAACTTATTTTAACCTAACGAAAGGGGGCGCGATGCTCAAAAAACTGGTCAAATACGGAAACAGCACGGCACTTATTCTCGACCGGGCGATTCTGGAGCTTTTAAATATGGGAGAAGGGTCGACGGTAAAATTGACGACCGACGGCAAGTCGTTGATCATTACCCCGGCTCCTGAAACAGAAAAGCCAGCAGCTGTTACGCTGGGCGGCTTTGAAACGCTTGTTAATATTGGGCAGGAAAAGAAAGCAGCGATGGAAGCAGATCCAGAGAAAAAACGTCTTGCTGCCGAATGGGCGCCGGGCACAGCAAATCACGCCAAGATGATGGAGGTAATGGCTCCAGTGACAAGTAAATACATGAAGGATTGGCATTTTCTCCAGTCGGAACCATACTTGGCGGAAGTTGATGCTTTGGCAATCAAGCACCATGGCGACAAGTCTTCTGAAGGATTTATGAAAGGGTATAAGGCTTTGTGGAAGAAATATATGCCAACATATCGAGATATGCAGAAGGAAATGCGTGAGGTATACAAGAAGATTGGGTATCCAGCTGAACTAATGACCGGTCCTGATTGGGAAGATTGGGACTAGATGTATTGGGATTGTAATTGCGGGGTCTTGCGCGCGAGGCCCCTGCTTCGCTGAAGTTATAAAGAGCGGGCTAACGCGAGTTTATTTGACCTCCACTATGACGCATGTGATACTGAACAAAGATAACGAACTTTAATTAACCAATATGAAGGACACAATGTACAAAAAAATACTAGCAGCAATGTTTTGTGTGGCTGGGGTTACAGCACCTCTTTTTGCTGATGTTGCTCCAAACCCAGATTCGGGCAAGCAGCGGATTATGGCAATTATGTCGAATCTGGAGACAGGGATCGCAGCGTACAATAAAAAGCATATCCACTATGCTGAGACGCAAAATCTTGCTCAAGACTTGAATGTTCCTGAAATTGCCAAATTCTTTGGCTGCAAAACGCTGGTAGGGGAAGCTTTTTTAACTGAAACACTCTCTTGCCCTGTTGCTCCCCAAGATCGTGACACGGTACTTCGCGACCGGCAAAACGCGGTGCGGGCTTTGGTAGAAAACCCTGAATTTAAGAAGAACGTAGAAGCGTTGCTCAACGAAGCGCACCGCTATGAGCAAGATGTGATTGCTTTGTTTTCGGAGCAATTTGTCGGAAAAACATGTCCTGAATTACAACAACTTGAGCTTATCAAAAAACAGAATCCAGGATTGTATCCGATTTTTAATTTTTTTCATGTTAACCCAACAGGCAAAATAGTGTCGACCTCCCTGAGTGTTGCGGGGTTTGTTGGTTTAACGTATAGCGCCAAAGTTCTTGGCAAAGCTGCATATATCTCGGCAAAATATGGGTTCCCTTATGGAAAGTTGGCATTCTGGACAGCTTATATGGGGCTTATTGCTGGGGTGCAGGGCCATGACCTCTATGATACGTATACGAAAGCAGCAGAAAAACGCTCAAAAATGCATGCTTTGAATCAGTTTATTACGATTGCCGAAGACTTTGAGCGACTATGCGCAAAGTACGACGTCAAGAATCAGTTCAATCTGAGTGATATTAAAGATCCACAAGGCATTGCTTTGGTCAAAGGCTTGAAACACGCACGTTATCAAGGTAAAAATACATGGTTCTTTTCGACGCCATCTGTTCATACGTTTTTGTATCAAGTGTATCAAGGACAAGCACGTCTTGCAGAGGTGTTTGCCTGTATCGCAGAAATAGATACCTACCATGCGATTGCAACCAAAATACTTGAATCAAAAAACAGCAAAGATAAATTCTGCTTTGTGACGTTTGTCGACCAAGTAAAGCCCGTCGTTAAGACACAGGGCTTCTGGAATGTGCTTGTCAAAGACGCAGTGCCAAGTGATCTTTGCGAATCGAAGCACATCATCTTGACTGGGCCAAACGCTGGCGGAAAAACGACTGCAATCAGAGCGCTCTTGCAAAACATTGTCTTAGGGCAAAGCTATGGTGTTGCCGCAGCAACGACCTTTGAGTTTACGATGTTTGATATTGTTCACTCGTATCTCAATATCTCCGATGACATTTCCAAGAAGTTGTCACTTTTTGCTTCAGAAGTTAAACGGGCGCAGGATGTTCTACAACGAATGAAAACATTGGCGCCGGGCACTAAGTACTTCTTCGCGCTTGACGAGCTCTTTACGGGAACGGTTGCTGAAGATGGCGAAAAGTGCGCTTATGAATTTGTAAAACGCATCTCAGATTTTCCAGGTGTGCAGTTTGTGTACGCGACGCATTTTAATAAACTCAAAGAGTTGGGTGATAAGAACCCTGTTTGTGCTAACTACAAAGTTGATGCGCCTACGAAAAACGCAGCAGGCAAATTGGTCTACCCTTACACATTGAGCCAAGGGGCAAATCAGTCGAACGTCGCGCTTGACCTTGCCCGCGAAGCAAAGTTATTTGCGTAAGACGCATTATTTTGCGTAACGAATATCGGGACTTTGTGTTGGTCTTTAACGCGCAGCACGGGTAACGATTAGAAATTGCGTTGCGTTCTTATATTGTAGATCAAGTAAAATCCAGGCCGAAACCTGGGCGTTGTAGAGGAGTTGTATGTCAAAGTTATTTCACGGAATATATTTGTTACTTGTGGGTAGTATGGCTTTTGTTGGTGGTCAGGCTACACAAGTACCGTTGATTCCTCGAGCCGTGTTGTTCGGTGATCCGGAAAAAGCTCACTTTCGTATTTCACCCGATGGAACAAAAGTAGCCTATCTCGCGCTGGCCGATGGTGTACTTAATATTTGGGTGAAAACGCTTGGCAAAGAAGATGATCGTCCAATTACTCATGAAACCAAAAGGAGTCTTGCTGACTTTAGTTGGTCCTATAACAATGGCACAATTTTATACGGAAAAGATAATGACGGAGATGAGGACTGGCATATCTGGAAAGTGTGTTTAGAGGGCGGTATAGAAGAAGATTTGACGCCGTTTGTTCACGTTCAGGCAAGGATTTGTGCGCTTGATAAACATTTTCCTGATGAAGCTTTGATAAGCATGAACAAAGATAATGCAAAGTTATTTGATACCTATCGCCTGAATCTTCTGACGGGGAACTTGACATGTGTCGCCAAAAACCCGGGGAATATTATTGGATGGTTTCCCGATTCCCAATTTTGTCTTCGTGCAGCAACGGTTGCTGAACAAGATGGAAGTGTAGCGTTGTTGATGCGCGATGATGAGAAAAGTGAATGGGTACAACGAGGAAGATGGAATTCTGCAGAGGCGAGGAATTTTGAAGTAGTTGGTTTTTCACAAGACGGATTAACTTTTTATTTTATGGATGCTGTCGGTGCAAATACAAAGCGACTCATCAAAATGAACTATAAAACAGGAGTTCAGGAAGTTGTCATCGCCAATGACCGTTGTGATATAGGGCATGTACACATGGATTATAATGCCGACAAGCCTCTTGTCGTTGCCTGTAATGAAGAGCGTGTTCAATGGAAGAGTTTATGTCCAGAGTTTGATCAAGACCTTGCACAAATTCTGTCGGCAAATAAAGGTGATTTGGTTTTTATTGATCGAAGCGCAGATGATATGAAATGGATCTTAGGCTTTGATAATGATATGAGCCCGGGAGTGTATTATTTGTATGACAGAAATACGAAAAAAATAGAGTTTATTTGTTATATCAGTTCTGCCTTTCGTAATTATCAATTAGCCTCTATGGCCCCGGTAGCAATTACTGCGCGTGATGGATTGCTACTTCATGGCTATCTGACCTGTCCTCCAGAAACTCCTGCAAAGAATTTGCCGCTCGTTCTTTATGTACACGGTGGTCCATGGGCGCGTGATACATGGGGATTTAACTTGATTGTTCAATGGTTTGCTAATCGTGGGTATGCCTGTTTGCAGATTAATTTTCGAGGATCAACCGGATATGGAAAACAGTTTATTAATGCCGCCAACAAGCAGTGGAGCAGAAAGATGCAGGACGACCTCACTGATGCAGTAAGCTGGGCGGTTAATGCGGGAATTGCTGATCCTAAGAAAGTGGCAATTTTTGGAGGATCTTATGGCGGTTACGCAGCACTCTGTGGTGCAACGGTAACGCCAGATCTGTATTGTTGTGCGATTGATCTGTGTGGCCCGGCCAACTTGATTACGCTTCTTAATTCGCTGCCTGAGACATGGGAATTAGAACGAGCGGGGATTTTCAAGGTGGTTGGTGATCCTGTAACGGAAGCTAAATTTTTGAAAGCGTGCTCGCCATTATTTAATGTCGATAAAATCAAAATTCCTATTTTTGTTGCTCAAGGAGCACATGACCCTCGCGTGAAACAGGCAGAAGCTGAACAGATTGTTGCAGCATTAAAGGGTCGTGGGTTGACCTATGAATATATGTTGTTTCCCGATGAAGGACATGGGCTGGTGCGGAAAGAAAATCGCCTGAAATTTTTCGCAGCAGCCGAGAAGTTCTTGGCTCAGCATCTTGGCGGCAGGGTTGAGGAAGCTTAGGACTTTTCCTGTTTCGACTCTGCCTTTGACGCCAGGATTGCTGCTGCGACTATTTGCTGGAGCGTCATGGTTTTGATTGAAACGTCGCGCGGGTTACATGGCGCTTCTGAAAGCGCTATTTGGTGCGTGGCGCACTGTTTTCCGAGGGTTGCCTCGCAAAGAACTTTCTCTCGCGACCTCGAAGATATCCCGCAGCTTGCTGCGTGGGTTCTTCACTTCGCCTCCACCAGTGTGCTAATCTCACAGCAATGATGCGAAAGTTAACAAGCTTTTGGTTCGCGTAGTGCGTTCCAACTTCTCATTTTTCATTGTTGGAAGGAACGTCATATGACAAGTTTACGAACTTCATTTGGAGAATATACGAATCGAGTTATTCGAATTTTATGGGGAGAAATGAGCCCTGAAGAGCTCAGAAAGTTTTGGATTTTATCGTTTACATTTTTTCTATTGATCGGCGTGTACTATTTTATCCGTTCTATGAAAGATCCTGTATTTTCTATTTTTGTTGGATATAAGTATCAGCCTTTTGCAAAGATGTTATCTCTTTTTGTGACGGTGAGTGCCGTTCTTTTCTATAACAAATTAGTTGATGTTTTTAAGCGAAATGTTCTCTTCTATCTGCTGAGCATTTTTTTTGGCGTTGGTTTTTTGCTTCTTGGCTATGCGATAGCACATCCAACGATATGTGAAGTTGGCGCAGATTCAACGTTAGGGGGCATGCTTACGTGTCTTCCAGGTAAAGCATTGGGCTGGGTTGTCTACTGCTTTATCGAGAGTTTCGGATCAATTATGCCAGCGCTCTTTCTTGCAATTATGGCAAGTACCATGACTACCGAATCTGCTAAAAAAGGGTATGGAATGGTCTACTGCTTTGCGCAGCTTGGACTTATTTTGGGAGCATGGGCAGTGGTTCAGTTTGTTGGATCGGTGGGTTTCGGCAGTATGTTTGCTCTCGGTGGAGCTTTACTTTGTTTTCTCCCATTGCTTATGAAACGGTATACCGTTATTTGTGCAGAAATCGATGCGCAAAAACCGGTGGCGCAGCAAGCGGCTCTCGTTCAAGAAAAGCCTAAAACAGGAATATTTGAAGGTTTGCGTTTATTAGTTAAGAATCCATATATCGCCGGTTTGTTAGTGGTTACTACGATGTATGAGGTTGTTAATACCATTGTTGAGTTTCAAATGGGAATGTGTGCAAACGAAGTATACCCTGTGGCGGCAGATGGTGGTGCAGGATTTGCTTGGTTCAAAGCATGGAATGGTGTTGCTATTGGGTTTTTATCACTTTCTTTTGCGCTCGTCGGTACAAGTTTTCTTATGCGTAAATTTGGTCTTAAATTTTGTCTGGTATCGTTTCCTTCATTGATGGGTATTGTGATTGCTCTTTTGTTTGGCTTATATATCGGCGGTGCAAGTACCTATTTGCTGATGTGGGCGTTTTTTGGTGCCGTTGTCATATTCAAGGGTCTGAGCTATACCCTGAATAATCCTGCAAAAGAAGTCATGTATATTCCAACGAGCAAAGATGTAAAGTTCAAATCAAAAAGCTGGATTGACGGCTTTGGCGGAAGATCTGCAAAGGGATTAGGTGCGGTGACGACCGGATCGCTTGGAGGCAACTTTTCTCTCTTAGTGATATTTGGAACAGTTATCTCGCTTGGCATTATAGCGTTCTGGGTCTTTGTTGCTGCTTATGTTGGTAACAAATTTAATGAACTGCAACGTGATAATAAAATTATTGAATAGAGGTAATTTGTGATCAAAGCAGTTATTTTTGATATGGACGGGCTTATGGTCGACAGTGAGCCGGTACACTTTAAAGCATATGAACAGGTTTTAAGTGAACTTGGTATAGCAGTTCCTGAAAGCGATTACGCAGAGCATTACGTTGGTATTTCTGACGGTGATGCTGCACGAGATATTGTGAAACGCTATCATTTGCCGATAAGCGCCGAAGAATTACTCGTGCGTAAATCAGCGGCATTTGCACAGTTGCTTCCAGGTCACGTTGTGCCGAAAAAAGGGCTTTTTGATCTTCTTAAAAATTTGCGGCTGCATGAATATAAAACTGCAGTTGCTTCAGGAGCGATGTTGCCTGATATCGAAAAAATTGTTACAGCACTTGGATTGCAAGATTCTTTTGATACGCTTTGTTCGGCAGAGCAAGTGGCTCATGGCAAACCAGCTCCCGATTTATTTCTTTTGGCAGCGCAAAAACTGGGAGCACAGCCAGCTGAGTGTTTGGTGCTTGAAGATGCACCGGTAGGAGCGCAAGCGGCGCATGCTGCTGGCATGAAATGTTACGCTATACCCAGCAGGGAAACAAAGGGTCGAAACTTTGTAGGTGCAGACAAAGTGCTTAATAGTCTTGATGATGTATGGAGTGCATTGGGGCAAGAGAAATAGCCTAAATGTTGCAGAAAGCTCTTTTTAATAAAGCTTCTTTTTCTGCACATCAACTGCTTGGAATTTCTTAAAAAGTGCTAAGTTTTCTTCGTACATAAAACCGTGAACGATTTCTACCGGGCTTTTGGATAGTTGTTTAAGCTGGTCGTTAGAAATTCTCAGCTCATCAAAACCAACGTGAGCGGCATCTTCAATTGTTGTCCCGTATACAATCTTGGAAATCTTTGCCCAATGACATGCGCTAAAGCACATTGGGCATGGTTCGCATGTTGAATAAATTGTACAGCCAGACAGATCAACCGCCTGCAATTTTTTGCAGGCGGCCCGAATCGCTGTTACTTCTGCGTGGGCAGTAATATCACATGTTTCCCACACGCGGTTATGCTCACAGCTAATAATTTGGCTATCTTTTACGATGCAGGCACCAAATGGTGTTTGCCCGTTTTGTATTCCCTCAAGGGCTTTGTTGATAGCTTGTTGCATAAAATAGAGTTCTTGCATAACCGATTCTTTCTTAGACGTATTATTTCTTGAGCATTTTGTACATAATCCATCCAGCAGGGAAGCCTACTAAAAATGGGGTAAGGTACAAGAATCGCATTGCAGTGTCGTCTCCTGCTTGGAGCCATGAGTAATAAAACAGAGCTGCAAGTGAGCACATGCCTGCACAAGTAATAAGAAGCATCAGTATGTTTTTGCGTTGTGCGTTATAGGCAATCATTGTAACCAAGACGAGTAAGATTGCAGTTCCTACGCCAAAGTTTGTGATTGAGTTCAGAATAGTAACATGACCAATGAGTGCAACTAATGCAAAGAGTACGATGCCATGCAGAATTACTGCATTGATAGGTGTGCCATTACTTGTTCTCTTTGCCAGTAAACGAGCTCCCAAGATCGACCTTTGAGAGGAAAGTGTTGCAAGATTGGTAATGTTGGTGAGTGCTGCTCCGTAGGTGGTATTCAAAAGGCTGAGCATAATAGCGCAGGTGATAAAGAGCATAAGCGATTGTGCTGCATAGGGTGATAAGCCAAGGAAATTTGGAAATTCTCCCGAACCAAATGCTATAAGATTATCAGTTCCCATGATGTTCAGAACACCAAGGTGATAGATCGTATAGAGTACAACGGTAACACCAAAGGCGAGCAACATAACACGTGATGCTTGTGTTGAGCCACCTTTAATCATGTGGCTAATACTGCAACAGCTTTCAAATCCATAAAAACCAAAGAATGCAAGAGGAAGCGTTGCTCCTAAGCCAGCCAGGTTGCTTGCCGAATAGGTGATGCTTGGGTTCCAATAAAAAATGATAAGCCCTGCAACAATAAACAGCGGTGTAAGTTTTAAGAGCGTTACAAAGCTTTGAATTTTACTGATCAGTTCGATGCTCAGCAAGTTAAGCAGAGAAAGAAGAACAATAAATCCAGCGTAAAATAAGTAGGGATGCTGATCAAAGGCGCTGATCCCCGCTTGGCTTACCAATCTTTCTCGAATAATCACGGTAATAGTACCTGCAGTACCAAGATATCCAAGTAGGTATGCCCAGATTGATAAAAACCCTGCGGTTTCATTCAGGCCTGTTTTACAGTACAGGTAGAAACCACCTTCACCAGGGAAGACCCGTGCAGCTTGTGCGACGATTAAAACAATCGGCAGCAATAGAATTCCAGCGAGCACCCAGCTCAAGAAACTCATACTGCCCGCCATCACAGCCATACGCTGTGGGGCAACAAAGATAAACGATCCAACGATGATGTTAATACTCATAAGTACAGCGGAAAAAAATGAAATCTTGCCTTGTTCGGCCATAATACGTCCTTTCGACGTTTTTTAGTTACGGTTAGTCCAAGCTAGAATATATCGTTTCCAGGGAGCTTTGGGAAGAAGGGATAAGGGGAGCCTTTTTGGGGAGGTAGGCGGGGGAGTTGGGTGCAACTCCCAAATTTCTTAGAAAAATTAGGAGTGTCGCTCCTGTTTTTAATACAAATTTGAGGATCGACACTCCTCGAATTTGCGCAAAAACTAGGAATTCGATTCCCAATTTTATATACTTACAGGTGTGGTGGTGCGAGGTCACCGTTTCTGGGTCACAAAAAGGAGTTTTTATGTTTAAGCGATATTACCAAGATCTTGGCTCGTATCTGAAGCCGAACCGGGCGCTGGTCATATTTGGCCCTCGCCGGGTTGGTAAAACAACACTCTTAGAAGAGTTTTTGAAAACAACGAAGCTCAAATATAAACTTGATACGGGTGATAATCTTAAAATTCAAAATCTTCTCGGTTCACAGGATTTAGATCAAATTGTTGAGTATGCCCGCGGATATGATGTCATTGCCATCGATGAAGCTCAGCAAATTCCCAATATTGGTATGGGGTTGAAGATTTTAGTTGACCATGTCCCTGGCTTGTCAGTTATCGCAACCGGATCGTCATCTTTTGGTCTATTGCAACAAATTGGTGAACCGCTTACGGGAAGAAAAACGACGCTGACGCTTTATCCGCTGTCTCAGATGGAATTGTTAAAACGATATAACAAATATGAACTACGGGAACAGCTAGAAAACTCTTTGATTTTTGGTGGGTATCCAGCTGTTGTTTCCGCAGAAACAAGAGAGGAAAAGATTAAGTTGCTCAATGAAATCGTAGACTCCTATTTGTTAAAAGATATTTTCGTTCTCGATAAAGTTAAAAAATCAGAAACACTTTTAAATTTAGTTAAGCTCTTGGCATTTCAGGTAGGTCAACTCGTTTCTCATTTTGAATTGGCGATACAGTTACAAATCGACCCAAAGACAGTAGCTCGTTATTTGGATTTGCTTGAGAAGTCATTTATCATAGTTAAGCTTGGCGGTTTTAGCAGGAATCTTCGCAATGAAATTACGAGCAAGCATAAGTATTATTTTCTTGATTTAGGTGTACGCAATGCCGTTATTGCTCAATTTAATGATTTGCCTATGCGTCAAGACCAAGGGGCTTTGTGGGAAAATTTTGTGTTTATTGAACGACTTAAGAGCGGTGCTTATAAAGGCTTTTACGGTTGGCGCTATTTCTGGAGAACGTACCAAGGGCAGGAAGTTGATATTGTCGAAGATATAGAAAATCAGCTGCATGGCTTTGAAGCAAAGTGGTCGACAGTAAAACGGGTGAGCGTGCCATCTGAATGGAAAGAAAAATATGCGAATTCTTCATTTACGGTTATTACCCCAGACAACTATCTTGATTATGTAACATAATGGCAAGTGCGAGATCTCCACTTTCAGTAGAAGTCTGGTAATCTATACATACACAAGATTTCGATATTAATACTTGGGGGGACTCTATGTCGGGAACCTATGATGAAGCTTTACTCAAAACAATCGAAGTGGAAAGCGCTCGATTTCAACAACTGACAGTCGAGATTAACAAAGTAGTAATTGGGAATAAAGAGTCGATAGACTTTATTCTCACAGCATTGCTGTGTAATGGTCACGTATTGCTCGAAGGAGTGCCGGGTGTTGCAAAGACAACGATGATCAAAACGATTGCGCAAGCATTAGGATTAAGCTTTAAGCGCATTCAGTTTACGCCCGATCTTTTGCCTTCAGATCTTATCGGGACATTAATTTACAATCAAAAGACGATGGACTTTGAAACAAAAAAAGGTCCTATTTTTGCGAACTTGATTCTTGCTGATGAAATTAACCGCGCGCCAGCAAAAGTGCAAGCAGCGCTCTTAGAGGCCATGCAAGAGCATCAAGTAACAATCGGCAACACGACCTTTAAACTGGAAGAACCATTTTTTGTTTTTGCTACGCAAAATCCGATTGAGCAAGAAGGAACGTATCGACTTCCCGAAGCACAGGTTGATCGATTTTTGTTTAAAGTGATTATTGGCTATCCATCACTCAGCGAAGAAAAAGAAGTGGTGCGCTCGCAACAGCGATCTGCCGATGTTTCTTGTATACTACAAACATCTGATATTCTTGCAGCGCAGGCGTGTGTACAAAAGATTTTTATCGACGAAAAGATTATCGATTATATTTTGCAGATCGTTTTTGCAACACGTGATCCGCAAGCGTACGGTTTGTCTGATCTCAAAAATTATATTGCATGTGGAGCTTCACCGCGTGCGAGTCTCGCATTACATCATGCTGCACGTGCACAAGCATTTTTAAAGAAGCGCCAATTTGTTACGCCTGATGATGTTAAGGCGGTAGTATATCCCGTTTTGCGCCATCGCATTGCATTGACCTATCAAGCCGATGCAGAAAATATGACGACTGAACAAGTTATTGCAAAAATTTTGGCGACCGTACAAGCACCGTAAAGAAAAAATACGTTTTTTTACATAATCGTTGCTCTTGCGGTCAATCCTATAGTAAAGTATCCCCAAGAAGAAGAAAGATGCTTTGGAACTCTTGAAACCAAGATGGTTACCATGACGTGTATTTTGCACAAAGAGTTCTATTTTATATGCTCATTGATTATGCTGGTACTGCTAGTAGATACAAGCGTATACATAGACAGGTGAAAAAGGTCCTATGAATATTACGATCAAAAATCCCTGGTGGATATTAAATAGCGCATTCGTTGCGTTGCTTTTGGTGTTGTTGGCCATTATTCTGCTTATTCGGCCTTCAGCTCCTGCAAGCGCGTCTCTTAATGCTGTTCTCGGAGAAGCTTCGACAGCTGCTACTGCGCGCCGTATTGATCTTTCACAAATCTATCGCAATGATCTCTTTGGTACACACATTGAACAACAGGCGCTTGCCGAAACAAAAGAGCAAAAGCCTGAAGTGGTTGTTCCACTGCCGCCACCACCGCAACCAGCTGCCATTGTTCAGCAACAAATTCCGCAATTTTTGCCTCCCCTTGCGCTGTCAATAAAAGGGATTATGTATTCAAATAATGAGCTTGATAATCGAGCAATTATTGCCGACACTAAATCACGTCGTGAAGCATTGTATCGGCTGGGAGATAAGCTTCTTGATGCAGAAATTATCTATATCGGGAACAATAAAGTTATGTTTATTCGTTCCAATGGGCAACAAGAAACGTTATTTGTAACGGCAGAAGATGCGCAACATGATCCGATCTATCGTCAACGTAAGCTGGGAGAACAAGTTGCACGAAAAATGTCAGAAACCGACTATATCTTATACCCTGATATTTTTAAAGAACGTATTACGACAATGGCCCAATTTTTAGATTCGCTTGATATAACGACTGCATGGGAACAGGGGAAGATTTTAGGACTTCGCATTGGTAAACTCGGCTTTGATTCAATAGCTCCATCGCTTGGTTTGCAGCCAGCAGACATTGTTACTACAATCGATGGAATTCCATTGCTCAATACTGAAAATCGTACCAAAGTATTTCGTGCACTTACTACAGCAGAGCTGGGGAAAGTAATTGAAGTAAAACTTCTACGCTCAGGGCAGCCAATTTCCTATCGATATACATTACAAGAAAAAGATGAAGATTTTACACAAGATGTCGAACAAGTTTCTTTGGCGAGAACATTTATCCCGCGTGAGATAGCGCAAGCGGTTCCAGCTCCTCAAATGCAGGCTCAAGCGCCACAAGCTTTGCCCGAGCAGACTGCTGCTGTTGGAGCACCATACTTTGCAACAGAGCAGCCGCCGACTGAGCCATCTCAGGCGGAGCCGCAAGTGGCCCAGTCAACGACTGAACAGTCATTAACTGAGCAGTCGCCAGTAGATTTGTCTTCGGCGGTGCCCCAAGAACAGCAAAAGCTTGGATCGATTGGAAATCCCCTTGAACAGATTCAAAAAAGAGACAGAGAATCTATGATGGCATTTGGAGGGCGAAATGCCATGCTAGAACCAGCACAGTCTTGAGGTGAAAAAGATGTTTAGTAAGCATAATCATACAAAGTTGAGACAAGTACTTTTGCTCATGATAAGCATGAGCGGTTATCTGTGTGTTGCTCAACGAGCGCCTTTAGGTGATTTGCTTGCAGAAAATTCTGACATTCCAAAGCCTGGAGTACCGAACGTGGCTCCTCAAGCTCCTCTTGTAGTGCCCCCTGTGCCAGCTGCGCCAATGCCTACTGCTCCTCTCAAGCCCCAAGAAGTGGGAGTAGAACCAGAAGAAAAAATTTCTGAGCAAGAACTACAAGCAGAAGATATAACGGCCAAAGAGCGCCAAGATGAAGATGCAATAGCTTTGCTTGAACGTAAAAAACCAGAAGAGCAAGGGGAAACAAAAGAGAGATTTTTCCAAGAACAAATTGTGTCAACCATAACAGAAGACAAAGCGAAGAAAAAAAGTAAAAAAGGTGTTGAAGAAGACTGGGAAGAAAAGACTGCGGTGAAGGGCAATGACGATATTCTTGCCAAAAGCAAATCGCAAATCTACCTTAAAGAATATTTAGAGCCATGGAAGCATGGTGATAGCGATGAGCCAATCGAGTTTCTTTTTGATAACGCTGAACTGTCTGCTCTTATTGAATATGTTGAACAAAGATTTCGCATTAAATTTATTATGGATGATGATATTCAGCCTTTGCCTCAAGGCGCAAAAAGTATTATGGGAACAAAAATCTCATTCCGGACGCATAAGCCGCTGAGCCGAAAAGATGCATGGAATCTCTTTGTTGCTTTTCTTGATATGGCCGGCTTCACGCCAGTTCCTGGTCCAGGGCCACGAATCTATAAGTTAATGGCCTCTCAAGACCCACGAGCACCCCAAGGGGCTTCGCGATCACCATTACCTCTGTTTATTGGTGTTGATCCTGAACTTGTTCCCAATAATGATACACGTGTTCGTTATGTCTACTTTGTTGTGAATACAAGCCTTGAGGTAATCAAAAATGTTGTTGCTTCTATGCAAAGCGTTTCCGCGCCCAGCTTGATTCCTCTTCCAGAATTGAATGCGGTTATTATTACTGACAAAGGTGCTAACGTCCGTGCGATATTAGCAATTGTAAAAGAGTTAGATCAAGCGAATATGCCTGAGACATTAGCGGTTGTAAAATTAAAACATACTGACGCAAGCAAAGCTGCGCAACTGTATAATTCATTAGTGCAAAAAGATGGACAGCAAGGAGCTATGCGCTTTTGGGGACCTCGTCGACAACAGACGGTTGATTATTTCTCTGAAGGATTACGAGTTATTCCTGAACCGCGCTCGAACTCATTGATTTTATTGGGATCACAAGAATCAGTAAAAAAAGTAACCAATTTTATTGTTGAGATGGTTGATAAGCAGAGCACGTTGCCACTTACGCCGGTCTATACGTACCATCTAAAGTTTTTAGATGCAGAAGTTATGGCAAAAATTCTGAATGAAACGACACAATTTCAACCGGGTACAGAAGCGGCAAAAGCTGGTGGCGTTCGTGATGGTGATAAATATTTGAAGCAGATGATAGTTGTCCCAGAAAAGGCAACCAATAGTCTTATTATTAATGCTGATTATGATGATTATTCAAAAATAAAACAGCTGATTGAAGAGCTTGATGTTGAGCAGCCGCAGGTGATTTTAAAAGTCTTTATTCTTGGCGTTGATTTGACCGATCAGCGGCAAATGGGTATGCAACTGCGTAATAAAAAACCTGGAGTTAAAGGGCTTATTAGCGATAAGGTGAATTTTCAGACGTCAGGTCTTGTTGGAACGAATCCGAGTGCATCGGTAGTTGAGAATACGAGTGGAAGCGGCTCGCAGCGGTTGTTAGGTGATTTAATTAATCTTGCTTCTCAAGGAGTGCCTGCGGGATCAACGTTAGTGACATTGGGCAGTGATGTCTTTGGGGTGTGGGGAATTTTAAATATGTTGCAGACCTATACCCATACAACATTAATAGCAAATCCATTTTTAACAGCAACACATAAATATCAAGCAGAGTTTTCTATAGGTGAAAGGCGACGTGTCCAAACATCAACAACCAGCGGGACACAGACCATAGCAAACTTTGGTCCTTTAGATGCTAATTTAAATATATCAATTGTGCCCCAGGTAAGTAGAGAAGATCTTGTAACCCTTAACATTAATATTGATATTAATGCGTTCACTGATGCCAATGTAGATTCAACAAATGGAAATCGTATTCTGCGAAATATACGCACTTCGGTCATTATCGCTGACAATGAAGTGCTTGCTTTGGGTGGATTGGTAAAGGAACAGACGGTGACAGCGACAACAGGTATTCCTATTTTGAAAGATATTCCTTTGATAGGGTGGCTTTTTAAGAACAGATCAAAGTCGGTACAAAAAACAAGTTTACTTATTTTGGTTGTTCCTGAAATCATTCGGCCAAAAGATAGAGATGCTATCGATCTCTTCACGCGCTCAAAAATTCTTGATTCAAAAGACATATCGCGTGGATTTATCTCCCCAAGTACTACACGAGATCCAGTGCATCGTTGGTTCTTTAGTGATCAGAAAGATACGGAAAATGAGGCAATCGATGAATATACGAGCTTTCAAGACAGGTATAACGGAGAGCGTTCTGCTGCACATAAAAAGAGTATGAAAGCAAAAGTTGCAGAATTTGATCTGCCTCGATTATCAAAAGCCGAGCAAAGCATGCGTGACAAGGCGCTTGCCAATCATACCGTTGTTGGAGCGATAGATTAGAAGGGAAAATCACAATGATGAAAAATCTTTTTATACCACAATCTATTGGTGATTTTTCTCTGTTTACTCAGCGCATTGTTGCTCTTGAGTTTACAGAAACTGAAGTCTTATGCGCTCTTGTTGTCTGGCATGGTAAAAGAAAGACCATAGAAAAAGTACTACAAGAGCCTATTTCGCAAGATGTTACAATTGCCCTGAAAGATCGTTCGATAGCTGCGTTAAAGCGAGTAATGGAACAGATCGGTTCGTATACAAAAATTATAGCTGTTGTGCCAAGCTCAAAGGTTATTTTTAAAGAGATTTCTGTTCCTGCAATGAGCTGGCAAAAAATAAAGATGTTGTTGCCTTTTGAGATTGAGCCTCTGCTCCCCTTCTCCTTAGATCAGGCTATGGTTGATGGAGTTGTTATTCGGCAGGGATCGCAAGAACAAAAAACAGAAGTATTAGTAGCGGCAGTCAAGCAAGACATTATGCAAGAACTGCTGGGATTGCTGGCTGACGCTCAAATTAAGCCTCATGTTGTCACGACCGACCTTGTAGAGCTTTATAGTTTTTATCGTGCATTACCAGAATATACTTCTGATACCCAAACTACGCTTGTGCTTGATCTAGAGCCTTCGTATGTCCGTTTACTCATGTTGGTCGACGGCAAACTTTCTGCATTTCGCGTTATTCCTCAGGGGTTGGACCATAACGACCAAGATAGCTACCAGGCGCTTTTTGCAACGATTAATGTAACGGTAGAGAGTTTCTTAGCTAAAGTACAAAAAGAGCATATCGAAAACATTATTCTTTGCGGTAAAGGCGTTGAAACACCGGGAATGCAGGAGTTGGTAACTGATCGCATGCATGCTCCATGTCATGTAGCTCCACTGACGCAGCTTTTGCATGAAGGAATTATCCAAACGAAACAAGAGCTTGTGGAAAACAATCGATGTATTGTACCGGTAACGGCAGCGCTTTCATATCCAATGACTGAAGATTTTAATCTTGATACCCATGCTGCGGATCAACAGGTAAATTCACTGCTGACCAAACAGCTTATTATTACGCTAGTGCTTATTGGTAGCCTATTTATTATGGTATTGACCAACTCAATTATTACGCAACGCAATTTGAATGAGGAGTTTGCTGCGCGTGAACAACAGGCAATTAGTCATATTACGCAACAGTTAAATCTTGTTCTTCCCAAAGCACATGCCGGCAAAAAAACGACGCTTACGATTGATCAAGTCAATAATTTGGCACAGGCGAAAGTGGTAAAAGAAGAAGAGCTTTGGTTCACGCTCTCCAGCCAAAACAGATTTCTATTTTTGGATTATCTTCAAGAGTTAAGCACTCGTCTTAATCGACAGGATCTCGGTTTAGAATTGCGGCAGCTTGTTATGACCGAAGATACGATAACGCTTGAAGGTCGTGTAAAAAACTTTGAAGCACTGCGAACGTTTGAAGAAGATTTAAATCAATCAAAAATGTTTAAGAGTATCCAAAAACCACAAGATCTTAAATTTATCGTTAAAATGGTTCTTGATAAATCGCAGAGGGAAGAAGCATGATGGGCTTTGATCGAATCCGTGAATATATAAAGAAGCTTGATCCTCAGCAGCTTTATCGAGCGATAGGGATCGTCTTTGGTGTTGTGTTACTCATGATGAGCTTTTTGTTGTATAGCTACTATAGTGAAACGCAACAGCTTGAGCGTAAATTAAGAAGACTGAATCAACAACGAGAACAAGCCCGTGCCATTTTGGAACGATATGCAAAAGTTTTACAGCAACGGGCTAAGGTCGATGAAATCTTGGCAAAAGATAAAAATTTTAAAATAATCCAATATTTTACGAATATTGAACAGAGATTGCAGTTAACACAACTCAGAATACGAGAGCCTGAAATTGCATCCGAAGAAAAAGTTGATGGATATACGGAAATTAAACTTACCGTTACACTTGGTGGCATCAATATGAAACAAGTGGCAGACTTGCTCTATGCTCTTGAGCAAAATGAACGGGTGTATATAAAAGAGTTGACTCTTACAAAGATGCAAGGGGCACCACTTGTTGATATGTCTTTGGTTATCGCAACGTTTGAAGCGACGACAACCGTAGAAGAATGAGGGGCCCGTAGGAAACAATGAGGGATTGACTCATGAAAAAAATATGCGGAATTTTACTTGTTTGCTTGGTATATACGAGCGGTAGTATGTTTGCGCAAGATGCAGACGAACAAGAAGCTGCTCTTAAAAAAGAGCAATCAGCTGGCGTTGCCAGTGATGTTGAACGACTTGAAAAACAGGTGACCAAAGAGATGGCTAAAGGGGTTGATATCGAAGAAGAGGTCACTCCTGAACTCGTAACATCTGAAGAACCAGTAGAGGAAGTTAAAAAAGAAGAAGAAAAAGCGTTTACTACAAAGAAAGATAAACGAACGCTGGTAAAATTTGATTTTGAAAATGAAGATCTGGTCAATGTTATTAATAAATTTGCCGCACTCCAGCATAGTAATATTATTCTTCCCTACGGCGCACAAGCGATTACCCAAAAAATTACCTTTAGATTAGGGAAAAAAATATCTCTGGCTGAAGCTGAGCGTTATTTAGATACATTTTTAGACATTGCTGGATACACCAAAGTACCACACGGTGATTTCTTTACCGTTGTAAAAGTTGATCCCAATATTACGCGTGAAACATTACCGTTATATGTTGGAGTTCCTCCCAAAGACTTGCCGTCGAGTGGGCGTATTCAAGTTGTGTACTATCTCCAGAATTTAAAAGTACCAGAAAGCAGCCAAGGAACCGATCCGTTGCATGTTATTTTTAATGACATGCTTTCTGTTAATCGCAGCTATACGTTTGACATTAAGGCAAACGCAGTTATTGTCGCTGATAAAGCAAGTAATATTAAGGCGGCGATGACTATGTTACTTGAGCTTGATTCGATGGGAATCCATGATGTTGTTCGTAAAATGCAGCTTTATCATGCTTCAGCAACCATGTTAGCACCTCTTTTGCAGCAGCAAATCATAGCAGTAACCGGTGATCAACGTGGTCGTTTGCGTGCAGATGTAAGATCAGAAGCGGGATTGTTTTTTGCTCCAGGAACCAAAATTGTTGCTAATCCTCAAGACAACTCGCTCGTGCTTATGGGAAAAGAGCCTTCTGTTGCTCGTATTATGGATTTTGTTAATGAGTATCTCGATGTGCCGCTTGAATCAGGTCGTTCTATTTTGCACTATTATGACTGCCAATATCTTGATGCAGAGGCTTTCGCAGCGGTTTTGAAACAAGTGGTCGCTACGCAATCGCGTTCAGGACAAGCGACAACCGATCAAGTATCCGGACCAAATCGCTCCTTTGAAGGTGTTATTATTGCCGCTGAGTCAATTGTGAAAGAGGAAGTCAAAAAAGCAGAAATAGCCTTAGCAAAAGAGGGTGAATCAATCTTGAAAGGAACGGTATTCCGAGGAGGAAACCGTATTGTTGTTGCGGCAAAAAATAGCGATTGGGAGCGTATTGAAAGGCTTATTAAAGAGATAGACAAGCCGCAACTTCAGATAATTTTGCAAGTTATGATTGTTGATTTTACTGCAGACAAAAACAAGATTTTTGGGATGCAAACGCGAAACCCTTCAACGATGCAACTTCCTCATGGTGTAAATTTTCAAGCAGCTAATCTGGCTGCTCCTATTCTTGTTTCAAACACTGCAACAGAGACTCCAACAACGTTAGCAACTGACCTGCTTATGTTGCTTGGTGGAACGGCTACCACGCCCCCAACCCAAAGCGAGGCAAAAATTTTGACCTCATCTTCAACTGGTGATCCCGGCTCCTTGATACTCTCATTATCTGATCCTGCGGGTACCGGCATTTGGACCTTTTTGCAATGGCTTAATTCTTTTGGAGAGTTAAAAGTGCTTTCTCACCCCTATCTTGTGGTTCTTAATAATCAAAAGGGTGAGGAATCTCTTACTCAAACACAGCGATTGCAAGGACAATCAAGAACTGGTGAAGGTGGTGCAGTTGTTTCCGAAATTGATGACGTTCCTGCATCATTGAAAGTAAGTATTGTACCGCGTGCAAGTTCAGTTGATCGTCTTAACATTCAAGTTTCAATAAAAATTGATCAATTTGAAGGAACTAAGGGAAATATAGCGACTCGAGAACTTCACACGAATGCTAACTTGAATAGTGGTCAGATGTTGGTTCTCGGAGGCCTTGCCTCGATCAATCAGACTGATGAAGAGAATGAAACACCGCTTTTGGGAAAAATACCAATTATTGGTTGGTTATTCTCAAGCAAGTCAAAAGCTTCGCGAAAAACCAATCTTGCTGTTTTTATTATTCCAACGATTGTTGAACCAAAAATTCGTTCAGGGCTCAATAAATATACAAGAGATAGAATTGCGATGTCTTATGGAGATATAGAAAGTGGAGCTCTTTTTGAACAATTTAAGGATCCTATTAACTACCTCTTCTTTAAAGATAGGAAAAATGAGTCAGCCGAAACTCTCGATGAATATTTGGCTGAAAGTAAGGGTAATTTTGTGCGCCCACCCAAAATGCGTGGGCCTCGCGGGCCTAAAAGACCCGAAGAACAGGACAAAATTATTCCTCAAGAGGCCCATCAACTTAAGGTTATGCTTGCAGGAGAGCAAAATCCTGTGCTTTCAGTGAAGAATGGAAAGACGACGTTCTAGTGTTACGCGATAGCTGTTATTTTTTGGGGGCCGGAGTTTCGACAAGGCCGAGCTTTCTGTCCCGATCGTCTTTTTCGTAAAGTGATCGGCTCGAACGTTCACATTTTGTAAGAGAAACAACCTTGCTGCAATCAATAGGTTTGCACTTAGTTGCGTAGTTGGCAGAGGAAGCGCTTGCTGCTGGTGTTGCTCCTTCAATGTCTCCCTGGAGAAAAAGATCATTTGGGCATGTGGTAGACGAACTATTTCCTTCGCAGCGGTAACAGGCGATTCGAGCTGGTTTATCTGTTGCATTTCTAAAAAGCTGAGATTGTAGCCAATCGCATCGAAATCCTAGGAAAAACTCTTTGGAGGGGTTGCTCATATTAACGAGGCGAATCATGTCATACGGTGTTCGGTCAGGCAATGTAATGGACGAAATTTGTACAAGACTGAGTTCATTGGGCTTACTTTTGAGCTCAATAACATCGGTTCCCTCAGGGATTTTTACAATCTTACATGAAGGTAACATACCCCATTGGTACGCTGTATTGGTTGTGAATATGAGAAAAAGAGTTAATTTCTTAAGCATAATTACCCCTAACCGTTAGCTTTGTTCTTCGTTCATCTCTTAATTAATCTTACTCGAAGCTTTTGGTTAGTTGCAATAACTTTATTTGACTTTTTCCAATATTAATAAAATAAAAACTTTTCACTGTGTAAAAACTATTTTTAATCTAGAGATCCAAACGTTTGCAATAACTGATCTTCGATTGCAAGCAAACGGTTATACTTGGCAAGCCGTTCACCACGGGAGCAGCCGCCTGCTTTAATTTGTCCCGCACTAGCCCCAACAGCAAGATCAGCGATAAAGCTGTCATTCGTTTCACCTGACCTATGAGAAACGACCGTTTTCATGTTGTTTTGCTTACAAAGTTGGATTGCTTGAAGCGTCTCAGTGATAGTCCCAATTTGGTTTGGTTTAATGAGTACTGCGTTTGCAAGGCCTTGTTTAATGCCTTCTTCAATGCGATAAAAATTGGTTGCAAAAATATCATCACCGATGATTTGTATTTCTGAGCCACAGGCGGTCATGAGCGTTTGCCAGGCTACCCAATCGTCTTCAGCAAGTGGATCTTCAATCGAGTAAATAGGGTATGCTTGCAGCAGCGTTTGATATGCTTCAATAAGTTCTAGCGAAGAAAGTTTTTTGTTATTCCAGGAATACAGGGTTGAGGTTGGGTCGTAATATTGCGTAGCGGCAAAGTCGAGGCCGATTACACAGCGAGAATCATCGCTTTTTCCTACGCGTTCCATTGCTTCGAGCAAAAATTCGATTGCTTCTTCTGAAGATGCAAATTGTGCAGCAAAGCCACCTTCGTCACCAACAGCGGTCGATTTACCTTTTTTACGTAAAATCGTTTTTAATTCCTGAAAGAGTGTGACGCCAATTTCCATCGCAGAACGAAAGCTTGAAGCTCCTACGGGCAAAATCAAAAATTCTTGGATAGGAAGGCCATTGTCTGCATGAACTCCGCCATTAATAAAATTAAACTGAGGCAGAGGTACGGAGATCGTTTCTGCGCCACATAAATAGGCAAGTAGCTCATAGAGTTCAATTTGTTCAAAGATAGCCTGTGCTTTATAGACCGCCATACTGACAGCAAGAATCGCATTAGCGCCAAGGCGTGACTTGTCTGGCATCGTATCAAGGTCAAGAATTGCAATGTCGAGCGTAGGCCCATTTGGTTCTTTGCCGATAAGAGCAGGAGCAATAATTTTTTCAATATTTTCAACTGCTTTGGTTACCCCCATTCCACCTAGTCTGCTTCCGCCGTCGCGTAACTCATAGGCCTCATGATGCGAGCGGGAAAGGCCGGTAGGGACCGATGCTATTGTTGTCATGCCATTATCAAGATAGAGTTCACATTCAACGGTTGGACAACCGCGCGAATCAAAGATTTCTCGCGCTTTAATATGGGTTATTTTCATGGGAGCTCCGTAGGTTTTATTGTGGTTCGGTTGCGCAGCCAAAATGCGATATTAAGTGCCGTAGCAAGAAGCATCCATGCGGGATACGGCAAAATAAGAAGTGCAACAAGTGAAGAATAATGCCAGCTTAGAAAAAAGAGCCCCCATGCAACGCAGTCAGTTATCAATGTGACAACCACTGAGCGGGCAAGCTGGTGCTGCTGAAAAAAGACATAGGTCCATGCAATATTTAAAAGAGCTGCCAGAGCGAAAAGAATCATGCTCAAAAATATTACCCATCCAGAGGTAAATTGGTTCCATATCACAAGCGCGGCGATTGTATTGGTTACAAAAATAATCTGCCAGGCAATACTAAAGAGCCAACCAGATGGGGTAAACCAAGGGCGGTTAAGTTTTGCATACCATGCACTGTTAACTCCTACAAGATATTTCCCTATAAGTGATGTGATAATTGCTATAAGGGGGATAATTGCATAATTTAGCTTAAAATTGTCCACACGCTCTCCTTTTTTAACGCTTTTTCTTGACCTTTATTCTTTGTACTACTCATAGTTAGTATGACGAGTTCATGATCATGCTTGCAATACCTCGAGAATAAAAGGGGAATAAAGATGTCAAAACAGTACGCTTGTGCGCTTTTTATCTTTCGAAGAGATTTGCGCCTTGCTGATAATACCGCTTTTACCGCGGCGCTTATGCAGAGTGAGACGGTCATACCCTGTTTTGTTTTTGATCCACGCCAGATTGATCCAAAGCAGCCGTATTATAGCGATCAGGCTGTTCGTTTTATGCTTGAATCGCTGAAAGACCTCGAGACCCAACTTACTAAAAAAAAGGGCAAACTCTTTACGTTTGGTGGGCGCGCAGAAGAAGTTTTAGCTAAGCTTATTACGCAGTGCCGTAAGGCGAAATTACCGATTGATGCCGTGTTTGTGAATCAAGATTATACGCCCTTTAGCAAAAAGCGAGATGCAGCTCTGGAGCGTGTCTGTAAAAAAGAGCAGATCGCGTTCTGTTCTTTTCACGATAGCTTATTGCATGAGCCTGGTGTTGTACTCAAAAAAGATGACAAGCCCTACACACTCTTTACGCCATTTTATAAAACGGCGTTACAATATCCAGTTCGGTCACCTCATAACATATCTTTCACAAAAGCGACAGGGGCGTTATACGCGGGCAAGCTTCCTCTCAAGCCCTTCTTCCTTAAGCACGTCCCGCAACCAAAATCTGTTATTCGCGGCGGCTCTCGAGCTGCACAAAAACTTGTACGTCACCTCAAAAATTTTACTTCATATCAAAAAACGCGCGATATTCCTGCGATTAAAACGACATTGCTTTCAGCCCATCTTAAGTTTGGAACCATTTCCGTACGGTACGTATATGCTCAAATGGTAGCGCATCTGGGCGCCTTGCACCCATTAACACGGCAACTTTTTTGGCGAGATTTTTATACACACCTGGTCTGGTATTTCCCTCACGTTTTTGGGCATCCGTATCATCAAAAGTTTGAACAACTTACATGGTCGTCTGATAAAAAACTCTTTGAACGTTGGTGTCGGGGACTTACGGGAGTTCCTCTTGTCGATGCAGGGATGCGAGAATTAAACGCAACAGGTTTTATGCATAATCGTGTTCGCATGCTTACTGCTTCGTTTTTAATCAAAGATCTTCATAT
This sequence comes from uncultured Candidatus Babeliaceae bacterium, assembly GCA_964470345.1. GTDB lineage: Bacteria > Babelota > Babeliae > Babelales > Babelaceae > CAYYBE01. The sequence continues at coordinate 85,529 of CAYYBE010000006.1, forward strand.
CGATTGGCGACAAGGCGAACGCTATTTTGCCCAAAAACTTGTTGATTATGATCCTGCTATTAATAATGGCAATTGGCAGTGGGTTGCTTCAACAGGGGCCGATTCGCAGCCCTATTTTAGGATTTTTAATCCATGGATTCAGCAAAAAAAGTTTGATCGTGACTGTGTTTACATCAAAAAATGGGTGCCTGAGCTCGCAAATCTGAGCGCGCGGGAGATACACAGTTGGTTTAAGCAAGCGACCCGAGCACACCATGCGCAACTCTCATACCCTGCACCTCTTGTTGACCACGCAATCGAAACTCAGAAGACGCTCGCACAGTATCGACGTTTGTAATATTTGTGACTTCACAAGTGCAAAATTCTGAACTAAGCTTGGGGCGTCTCTAGGTTTTTATAAAAGTTGAGAGGTTATTCTTATGAAAGCATCTATCAAAAATTGTTGTTCTGCCCTTATACTCTGCCAGCTTCTGCTTGGAGCTAACCAAGTATGGTCGTCGGACAAGAAAAAACGCGAAAAACCAGAGCAAGAGCAAAAGGTGTACGCTAAAAAAACTAAAGTGTCACAAGAAGAGCTTAATAAGCTTAAAAAAATAGAAAGCAGCTTAGCAGAATTATCGCAGAGAATTGTAGGTTTTGATGTTAATTTAAGAGAGAAAGATTTTAAGAATCTTGTCCTTTCAGTTCGCACGCAACTTGATGAACATTTAATCGAGTTGGAAAAATCGAATGCTCCTATTGAAGAAAAGAAAAAGATTAAACAAACTATTACTGCTGCGGATGAGGCTCTCAATACGATGATTCATATTTGGGGCATGAGACAGGCAAAGCTGGAAGAAGCGCGTGAAAAAGCGTTAGAAGCAGAAGCTGCTGATTGGATCTATACCGGAACAGGTCCTCGTCCAGCAGGGGCAGACGTAATACCTCCTTCTTATTTAGCTCTTACGTAAAGAGTATTTTGATCTCGAAATTGAGATAAAGAACGGGCAGAAGATGTTTGTAGCATACTTCTGCCCGTATTCTTTCTTGAACTTCTTACTCAAAAGCGATTGTGCCATTACGCAAGCGCACTGAAACGTTTTTAGTTTCAGGCTTATGTAATAAAAATTGAGCTAATGGAACAATAACAAGATTTTGCAGTGCGCGTTTTAAAGGGCGGGCGCCGAATTCTGGTTCATAACCCTCGTCTGCCAATTTCTCAAGAACATCAGGAGCAACGGTGAGTGTAACTTGTTGTTCGGCAAGCCGTTTTTGCAAAAGTTGCATCTGAATGCCAGCAATCTGAGCCACATCTTGCTTGGTAAGAGCTTTGAAAAAGACAATTGCATCAATTCGATTTAAAAATTCTGGTCTAAAACTCTTTTGTAACAGTTGCTCAATATCCCGCTTAACTTTGTCATTGAGTGTGCCTGCAGCAAGAATAAGATCAGAGCCAAGATTTGAGGTCATGATAATAATTGTGTTTTTAAATGAGACAATGCGTCCTTGCCCATCCGTAAGATGTCCCTCATCAAGGATCTGTAAGAAGATGTTAAAGACATCGGGGTGCGCTTTTTCTATCTCATCAATCAGTAAAACACTATACGGTTGTCGCCGAACCGCTTCGGTGAGTTGTCCACCCTCTTCATAACCAACATAGCCGGGCGGAGCGCCAATTAAGCGGGCAACCGCATGTTTCTCCATGTACTCTGACATATCGACGCGTATGAGCCGTTTATCGTCGTTAAAAAGAAAGTCAGCTAATGTTTTAGCGACTTCAGTTTTTCCAACGCCGGTTGGTCCTAAAAATAAGAACGAGCCAATGGGCTTATTCGGGTCGGTAAGGCCGGTGCGGTGCATTTGAATTGCGTTGGTGATTGCGGTAATCGCTTCATCTTGGCCAACAACACGTTGTTGGAGGATTTCTGCCATCGAGAGCAATTTTTGCTTTTCGCTTTCTTGTAATTTTTCAACCGGGATGCCGGTCCAGCGAGAAAGCACCGTTGCAATATCTGATTCATCAACTTCTTGTTTTACTAAACCATGTTTGAGCTTTTTGACCTGCTCTTGTTCGTCGGCAAGCGATTTTTGGAGTTTGGCTAAAACACCATATTTTACTTGTGATGCTTGAGCAAAATCCCCTTCCCGCTCTGCTTGTGCAAATTTATTTTGTGCTCGCTCGATCTCTTCTTTGAGTTTATTAATTCGTTCAAGAGGTGCTTTTTCTGCCTTCCACTGTTGTACCAGTGCGCCATGCTGCTCTTTAATGTTGGCAAGCTCTTGTTCAAGATCTTTGAGCCGTTTTTGGGATACAGGATCATCTTTTTCTTTGGTCAGCGCAACTTTTTCGATTTCTAATTGACGAATGACTCGATCAAGTCGGTCGATTTCTTCTGGTTGGGAGTCGATTGACATTTTGACGGTAGCTGCAGCTTCGTCAATAAGGTCGATAGCCTTATCTGGCAAAAAACGGTCGGGAATATATTTGCTTGAAAGTTGTACGGCGTTTACCAATGCCTGATCTTTAATGCGAATTTTGTGGAAGAGTTCATAGCGGTCCTTGAGCCCGCGTAAAATTGAAAGCGCATCTTCGACCGAAGGTTCTGGTACAAATACTTTTTGGAATCGGCGTTCGAGTGCCGCGTCTTTTTCAATATATTTTTTATACTCTTTCAGCGTTGTTGCGCCAATACAGTGCAGCTCTCCGCGTGCAAGTGCAGGCTTAAGCAAGTTTGAGGCATCCATGCCGCCGCCAGCTCCGCCCGCGCCAATAAGCATGTGCATCTCATCGATAAAGAGAATAATTTTACCAGCGCTTTCTTGTATCTCTTGTAAAATTCCCTTTAAACGCTCTTCAAATTCTCCTTGGTACTTAGTACCAGCGATGAGCAGCCCCATATCAAGTGCATAGATAACAGACTGTTTTAAGCTTTCGGGAATGTCATTATTGACGATTCGTTGGGCGATACCTTCGACGATTGCTGTTTTTCCAACCCCCGGTTCTCCAATAAGCACCGGATTGTTTTTTGTTCTACGTGACAGAATTTGAATCACGCGCCGGATTTCTTCATGGCGTCCGATAACAGGATCAAGTTTTCCTTGTTCGGCGAGTTTGTTAATGTTTTTGCAATATTTTTCAAGCGTTTCGTATACTGCCTTTGTCTTTGGTTCTTGCATCATGGTACTCTTTACCCCTCAAAAGTTTGTGATAACTGATGGCAAAATGGTGCGCATAGTCACGCAAGGCGATTAAAAGTCGGCCCTGCGGGGTTTGTATATCTAAGTGTACCGGATGTTGAAGGCGGGATGCAAAAAGTATCTCTTCTTTTTTAGCAAGACTTGCCATGGTTGCTTGGGGCAACGCCGCTTGGGCTGCGCTCAGCTGCCCTTTGCCACCGTCGATAAGAATAAGGTCAGGAATGTCGGCAGGATTTTTATAGCGTCGCTTAACAATTTCTTGGAGAGCAGCATAATCATTTTGTTCGGTAAGCGTTTTAATCTTAAAGCGCCTAAATTTATTTTTTTCAGGTTTCCCATCGGTAAAGCGGACGCATGAACCAACAAGAGAGGTGCTCTGAAAATGGGAGATGTCAAAGCAGTCAATCGTATGGATGGGATTAGGTAGATTCAGTAATTCTTGGAGTGTTGCTAAAGCCTGTGCGTGGTCGATTTTTGTAATATCGTTTTTGAGGGGATCAAGTAAAAGATGAGCAACTTCTTTTGTATATTTTTGTTCAGTAAAATGTGCTTTGAGCGTTGCAAAAATTGATTCAAAATTTTGTGTATATTCGTGGATATGGCGTGCTTTTTCAAATTCACAGTGCGCATTATACAGTTTAATTTGCTCGTCGATTGTTGTAAAAAAGGCTTTGGCATCACCTTCTAGTGCCTGTTTTGCGAGCTCTATTCTGCCAAGGTAACCGGCGCTATCAAATGTCTTGGTACAGGTTCCTGCGCATTTGCCGAGATGAAAATCAAGGCATCCGTTAGCAATCTGCTTATTACAACGATAAAGCTTAAAGGTACGCATCAGATAATCGTAGGCTTTGCGCGCCTGTTGACGATGTATGAAGGGACCAAAATAGATACCTTTGGCTTTTTTAAACCGTACAATTGAAAGCGTGGGAACTGCTTCTTGGGAAAAGAATAGGTATAAAAAGGGGTCGCCGCTTTTTAAGAGTGTATTGAATTTTGGTTGGTGTTGTTTAATGAGCTGTGCTTCAAGTAAGAGAGCATCAGTTTCTGAGTGGGTAACGATATATTCAACCGTTGCATGCTCTGCGATAAGCGACTTTACTTTCCAATCATCATGCTGTTTGACAAAATAGCTGGCTACCCGTTTTTTGAGCGACTTTGCTTTGCCGATATAAATAACGGTATTGTTTCCATCTTTAAAGATATAAATGCCCGGGAGATTGGGCAGGTGCTCAGGTGCTTGTCGTTCCATGCGGTTTTTGTCTAGTATTGGGTTGTATCTCGAACTTAAACTGCAGGGGCAGGTGCGGGAGCGCGTAGTTTTTCTCGAATCTTTTTAATAGCTACATAGGTTCCCCAGACGGTAAGACCTGTCCCTGTTGCCAGGAGAAGAACATGCCATGGGTTACGAAAATTGGCACTCAAGACCCAGTTAAATGGGGGTATTGGTTGATAATTTGCCCAGGAGCGGGACCGCGCAAAGGCATTTTGAGCACTTTTAATGCAGGAAGCGCCATATTCTTGTAATTGTGTATTACTCGAATTAATATGCTCTGCCCCTTGTAGCGATCGAATAAGCCCGAGGTCTTTGTACAGCAATGAAATAAGATTGCGAATAGTGAGTTTGGCGGGCAATAGCTCTACAGAAAGAGCAGAGACCTGCTGCGAACAGCACAGAGCTACCATACTCAATAATCCGAGGATGTGGCATCGTATAGTATATTGTTTCATGCGAGCTCCACTTTTTAAACCTAGTCAGATTTACTTTTCTCTACTTATTATCTCTAGTATACCAGAAATCAAAAACAGGTCCATTATTTCAATTTGTAAATTAACATCAGAAAGAAGTTGATTTACGCACAGGGTAAAATCAGGTATAGTTGATTCGATGTGAGTTCTTTTTCAGCGTGTTTTGGGGGTTTTTATGTGGTTGAATGCTCGTGCTTTAAAAATTGGTCTTTTTGTTATTCTAGGATATTTTGGTTGGCGGAGTTTTCGGTATTTTTTTGATACTTCAGCTCCGGTGATCTCGGTTGTCGGCGTTGAGCATGGCGGCCATTATGCTGGCGATGTCTCTTGTACCGTTGTAATGAGTGATGGGTATAAGGTAAAAGATGTATCATTGTTTTTAGATACTAAGTCATTGGTTTCCCATTTTGCCATCGGCCGTTCCCATGATGAACATGCCTTCACCATTCCTTCAAAGACGCTTGCCAATGGTCCGCATCTTTTAAAAATCGAAGTGCGTGATGCATCATACCGTCAAAATACGACAACAGAAGAAGTGCCATTTATCGTTGACAATCGCCCCTTACAGGCGGCATTTGTAAAATCAAATACTGACATTAAAGTATTTCAAGGGCAAACATTACACGTGCAATTTCAGGTAAATAAACCGCTTAAAAAAGCGGTGGTGAGTGCGCTTTCAAAGACATTTAGCTGTGTTCCAGAGACAGAAAACTCTCTCATTTACGAATGTTATATTCCGATCTCTTGTGAAGAACAGCCCAACGAGTACCTCCTGTCCATAGAAATTATTGATATGGTCGGTAATTCGATGACGCTCGAAACTAAGTTTCAAGTTGTTCTCTTTCCTTTTAAACAACAAAATCTTGCACTCACCTCCGAGAAGCTTAAAGAAGAAACAGAAAGTGGTAAGCCGGAAAAAGAATTAGAAGATCTTTTGGCTGCATTAGTTGAAAAATCACCACATCAAAAATTATGGCATGGTTCATTTTACACTCCGATGGATGCAAAACGAGTTTCAACTGAATTTGGTACCGTTCGTGTGACGCAACACAAAGGTAAATATGCACATAAGGCGGTTGATCTTATTGGCGCACCTAAGAGCGTGATCTGGACAACGCAAGATGGTGTTGTGATTGTAAAGGATCGCTTTGTGCACAGCGGTAATACAATTGTTGTTGATCACGGTTGTGGTATTTTCTCACTTTTTTACCATCTTGATACCTATGCAAATATTTCCGTTGGTGATCTCATTCGTAAGGGTAGCCCGGTAGGAACGCTTGGAAAAACAGGCTATGCGACTGGATATCATTTACATTGGGAAATGCGTATTAACAATGTCCCGGTTGATCCGTTGCAATGGGCAAAGAATGACTTTTAAGGAACGAATCTTTATTGCCATGGCGGCACGTCCGTCATGGCTTCGCTTTCTTATCACTTTCTTTTTTCTTAGTATGTGTGTTTTGTTGTGGTATCTTTTGAGCTACCGCCAGTTGCAAGCGCAGGTTGCCCGCGTAGAACAACGCATACAAGAAGAACAACAGCAGCTTGCGCAACAAGCAAACGTGGTACATAAACAAACAATTGCTCATGCTGAGAGCAAAACGCGCGAAGAAGCAATGCATAATGCATGGGAGTCGTTTTTTGTATGTAAACAGACGACAGCATTCGTTGAAGCGCTTGTTACGTATGCTCAAGAGTATAAATTACAATTAAACTCCTACCGTCTTTCTGAGCCCCAAAAAGAAGCATGGGGTAAGCGCGTTGAGTTGACTTGTGAACTTTCTGGTGATTTCTTTTCGTTCATATCATTGTTAGAACAGTTTGAGCCGATGACCAATCTGGTCGGTTTGAGCTGTGAGATGCAGTCAATCCAAGACCAACGCATTCGCAGCACTTGCCGTTTTATGCTCTGTTGTCCTCTCTAATCTCTTATCTTAGATTCTTGTTTTTCTCCTGAACAAATCAGTACGCTCATAGTAAGTACGGTATCTTAAGGAGTCTATGAAGCGTTGTGTTGTTGGGGTAGTGCTTGCTCATGTTGCACTGAGTGGGATGCATAAAATTACCCGTAATCCTTTTGCTCCTGTTCCCCTTGCCGATAATGAATTAATTGCGACAGCCTATATTCACACGACTCATACGAATGTGAATTTTATGGTACAGGGTAAAAAGATTACAGCTGTTGTGGGCGGAAAAAAACCCCTTCAACTTTATAAAAGCTGAAGGGTTAGGGGGGTAACAATACAAAAAATGTATCGTTACTTAGGGACATTAAAAACAGAAACTCTTGCATGACAAGAGATCTAAATCCATTTCGAAGTCCAATGCTATCAGGAGAGTTTACGTGTGTCAAATTTTAAAAGGAGAAAGATGATGTATAAAAAAATCAGTATGTTCATATACATCTTGAGCATCTGTGTGACAGCTTTCCCATCGGCTACGCAAAAAGTATCTGCGGAAGAAGAAAAGATAACAATGGCACGTGCTCCACAAGGTCCGGCCCGTTTTTTAGCCATCTTTCTTAATGAATCTGAATTTCGTGGACTGCAAGAACTTGATATTCCACAAAATGCTACGGTAAGTGCAGAACTATCCAAGGCATTGATGGCAAAAAGTTTTCCAATCTTAGTTTCAGCTTCACTCTTTACCGCGGTTGTTACCAAAAGAGAATGGTTTGACAATAGGTGGACCAAGACTCACTCTTTTCTTGACTCAGCTGTCAATGAAGATTTTACCCAGATGTGGCAAGATTTAACCAAAACGCAAGAACGATCTGTTGATAGTTTTCTGAGTAGCTTACAAGTTCCTTTAAGTCTACGTTTTGGCATAGCCCAAGATTTACGTAATCTTTTTTATTATCGAACGCTCTACGATAGTAATTGGCAAGCTTTTGGAGTACAACCTCTTTTTAATTTTGATGAGTGGGAGATTCGTGGTTTAGCCGGTGATATGGGAGATATCCTTTATTTGCTTGTACCTAAAACCTATCTTCACGCTATTGGCTGTACGCAAAGTACGCGATCATCACGTGGGCTCGTTCCTGAAGATCCATCCATAACAGCATGCGAAAAGGCGCTCGGACTTAAAATTGATCATATGGATTGGTTTGATTGGAAGCATATTATGCAGGTTTTTACGGGAAGAAAACATCCTGCAACTGACAAAGAACAGGAACAGAGAAACATTATGACAACGTCTGCTTTGTTAGCATATGTTTTTGTTCCAAGAGATGCATATACCGGCAAAGATACGTTTCCAGGGTGGGTAATCTACGCGACAGGTCATGGGTCGCAAGGGGAGCAGATTATGTCTTTAGGAAAGGCATCATTTGGCCTTTTTCTGGATGCGCTCGCCGCAACAGATACGAAAGCTCTTTTTATTAATTCATGTTTTGCTGGTGGCGGGAGTGTTCAGACCGCTTTGAGTTTTGCTGCAAATGTTTATAAAGATAAAGTAGGAGAGCGTGGCGGGAACCCCTATCCTTTTCCTATTATCATTCAATCAATTAACGAGACAGAGACCTATCTTGCTTTTGACGCAATGTATTTTAACAATGTGACTGCAGCTGATATTGATTGGGCAACAAAAACATTTAAACCGATCCGTCTCAAAGGGCGCGAATTTGGCCAGGTCGCTGCCGAACTACAAAAAAGAGGGCCGTTAAATTTTGAGGTATTACAAAAACTTCTTTTTCCTCCTTCAGGTATTAAAAAAATAGCAGATATTGCGCAGATTATTGAACCGGGTGAGGCTCCTAAACTTTTACGAAAAGGTACTTTTAATATCTCAGAAGAATTTGCGTTGGGCAGACGCGCCAAATTGATTTTGCCTGAACCATCAAGTGCTGTTCCGCTTACAACGCTTGCTCTTAACACCGATGTCTTTTTTGATATTGAGATTAATACCCCCGATCCAATCGACATTTTTACGGTAGGAGGTTTTACCTACGTCTTTCTTCAAAAAGTTGCAACGACAAAAAATTGGGGCATAGCAGGAATTTTGCAATCGTTTGTAAAAGGCGTTCTGGAGGATAAGCAAACATCTCGTGTTATTTCGATTGATGAGGTAGAAGGGCCGGGAAAGAAGATTTGTACGAATGTAATTATAGCTCTTAACTTTTCTCTTGAAATGGGCGAAAAACAGGCTAATACTTGTATAATTCTCTTAACATGTAATGGAAAGCTTCAAGTGGTCCAAGATTGCAGTGCAAAGCAGTTTACGTTCAGAGACGCAACTCAAGAAGAAAAAGGACTTTATTATAAAATGAATTTTCAATTGCCTTATTTGAAAGAAGCAGCACAACAAGGTCAGCAAAAACGTATAGAAAAACGAGAGCAAGAGAAAAAAGAGCTTGAAAAAGCATTGAAAGAAGGAGAAGCGCAAAGAGCTGATAAAATAGCCAAAGCGCTTTCAACTCTTGATGCTCAATTAAAAGCCCTCACGCAAGCGCTTTCATAAGACATAAAACTTGTCTTTTTTATCGTCGTCTGACTATATTCGAGTGGATGGCTTGGATGTTACTCTTGGTTATGGAGGAATAGATGAAAAAAATTCTTGATATAGTTGCCTTAGTGCTTATCATTATTGGCGGGATTAATTGGGGACTTTTTGGTTTAATTAACGTAGATTTGGTTGCCTGGTTGCTGGGACCAGCGAGTTTAATTGCTCGTGCCATCTATGTTCTGATTGGCCTTGCAGCGCTCTACGCTATTTCATTTCTCAAAGAATAGTATTAAAAAAGTGAGCACGTATTGTTTTAAAATACGTGCTCACTTTTTTTAAGTTCTTAGTTTTATTGTTTACGCGATATCCCATTTTTTCTTAATGGTGTCCAGCGTCCCATCTCTTTCCATAGCTACAAGAGCATCATTCACTTCTTTAAGAAGATTAGATCGTTCTTTCGCTATGCCAAGTGCAATGTTTTCATTAATTTCTTTGATCACAAATGTTGAGAACTTATCTGGTCCATACTGTTCCAAGATAGGTTTGAGTGTTGCAGCAGCAGTTACTAAAACTCGCCCTTGTCCATCTGCAAGCATAGTGACAGCATCGGTGAGCGTGCCAGCGTGCTTTAGGGTAACGCCGGGGATGTTAGCGAGAAACTGTTCTGCCGTATAGCCAGGAATAATAATGACCTGTTTCCCTGAAAGCTCTTCAGTACTGACGAGCGGGGTTGTGCTTTTGGGGGTAAGTGCTACTAATGGATCACTTGTCAGGTAGGGAGTACTAAAGTTAATAAGCTTTGCCCGTTCGTCGGTGATGGTTATGCCAGCGGCGATGATATGTATTTCCCCTGCCTGTAACTGGGGAATAAGCGTTTCGAACGGCAAATCTTTAATCTCAATCTCTTTGTTGAGGCGATTGGCAATTTCTTGCATGATATCAATGTCATACCCAACAATCTTACCTTCTTTAATAAAAGAAAGTGGTTGATAATCAGCTGTTGTTCCAATGATTAACGTATCAGGAATAGCAAGAGCCTCTGATTGTTGACTATGACGTACCCAAACGAGTGCAAGAACACCCAGCGCAACAGCAAGCGCGATCCAAATTGCTTTTTTCATATGATCCTTTCTCTTGCACTATTAACAGTTAGTGCATGCATGTGCAGGAGCACTAATTCGTTTTGATGCAATCATAATTGCGCCAATATTAAAATACGGAGCGCGGTAACTTGGGCTGTATTGAACCGATTGAGCCAATGTCGCGAGCGCTTTTTCAATCTCATTATTTATAAATAATGCACAACCTAAACTGTTTAACGTAACGTGATTATGTGGGTTGATTGCTAATGTTTTTTCAAACCACGTAATCGCTTCTGCTAGTTTGTTTTGCTCGTAGGCTAATGCACCTAAGTTATGCAATGCAAAATCAAAATCTTTACGAATTTCGATTGCCTTTTCAAATGCCTGCTGTGCTTCAGCCAATTTGTTTTGATTAATAAGAGCAATGCCCAAATTGTTGAAAGCGGATTCATGTTGTGGGTCGATTGCAATGACTTGTTCAAAACGTGCTTGAGCTTGGTCAAAAAAGCGGCTATTCAGCAACAATGTTCCGAGGTTATAAAATGCTCCTGTGCAGACTTTATCAAGTTCTAATGCTTTATTGAGCAGCTTGATGCCTTCATCAAATTCGCCTTTGGTACATAAGAGTGTGCCTAAATTGCTTAACAAATGAGCCGAAGAAGGCGCAGCTTGAACTGCTTTGCGATATGCTCCTTCAATAGCTTCATTATGCCCTTGTTGAAACGCTTGATTTGCTTGTTTAAGCGCTTCGCTTGCTGAAGTATTAAGATTGGGAATTTCTGTATAAAAAATAAAAGGTGTTGGTAAAACCGTTGTCATTAATTGATTTTTGATTTCCATAATGTCCCTTATTTTTGTTTAATAAAGTTGGTTGATTAACGTATCTATATTTTGATTATCTTTTGTCATGGCTGCATAAAATGCTTCATCATAACTTCGTGTCTCAATAACAATCGGCATGGTGATAGCATGACCTAGCAAGAGTACCTGTTTTTTACTGTCGAGTGAAGCCAGTACCGAGCGTAGGTGCTGGGCATTATTTGCCCCCGTAAGCACAGCCTGTATGTCTTTCTCGTCGTTAAGTTGTGCAATAATTTTTGTGCCAATTTGTGACAAAATTTCTGGATCGATCCCCGATGGCCGTTGGTCAACGACTAAGAGCGAAACGTAATATTTACGCATTTCACGGGCAATAGTGCCAAAAATGGTTTGACGTGCTGCTTGTGGGTTTAAAAATTTATGTGCTTCTTCAATAACAATCATAAGCTTTTGTGGTTCATCTTGCTTACGATGTGAGCCTAAGAACTTTTCGGTTTTTTGGATATAGAGCTGGTGAATACGGCGTGTCAGCATATTGGCGATTAACAAATAACAGAACGTTGACGTATAATTACCGAATTCAACAATAATCGATGTGCCTTGGCTGATATACTCCATCATGCGTTCGAGCACGTCATCATGCTCATAGCCATCTTTGCGCTCTTGTACGGTCTGTTTCACAAAGAACGGTAACCGTTCGATTTGCTTTAATTTACGGTAAAGCGCTGCAACTGATTCAGGGTGTGCCCCTACTTCTTGTGCCAGATCTTTTAACCGTTCACCGCAGGTCAGTAATGTTCCCAGCCAGTCTCGCTTATATTTTGCAGCAATTAAGTATGCAGCTTCATATGCCGTTGAGTGCAAATGCAACTCCTCTTGGAGTGAAATAATGTCGTCAACGCTCACCGCTTGATACGGTATTGTAATCGCCATGTCGGCTGATCCGCCCCGCCGTTGGGTCGACTGTGGATCAAGAGAGAAAATGGCAACTTTATTGGGGAATAGTGTCTTAAGTCCCTTCACAAATGCTTCGTTGTTTCCCTCTTTGCGCGCTTGTAACCCGTATTCACTGTGCATATCAAAAATTAAGCATGCAGCTTTATTATTCTTAATTAATCCCGCTAAGACTAACCGTGTCAAAAACGTCTTACCCGTGCCGGTCTTTCCAAAAATACCGTTACTGCGTTCGGTTGCTCGTTCAAGATCTAAGCAGAGGGGGGCCTGCATGTCGATCGGTGACCCGATGGCAAAAAAGCGCTTGGTCGGATCACTTTCGCTGCCAAAAATGGCGGAGATATCTTCTTCACGCGCATCAAAGATCGGAGAAAAGTGTGGGGGGACCGTTTTAACGGGGAGCGCCTGGTTTTTTGCGTTAAGCATTACCATGGGCCGTAACGTTGCTGTAGCATAAATATCTTTGGTCGCCAGTGCCCGTTTGAGCAACGGTTCTTGTTCGGTTGGCGGAAAGAGTAAAATATCGGGGTGTGAAACTTCAAGCTTTAAATCGGTGATTAATGAAAAAAACTTATAATTCTGGGTTACAATTGAAACAAACTTACCCGTTTTGATCGACTCTAATGGTACCGATGGGCTTATGCGCATAATCAACCCCTCGGCCAATGAGCCTGAGATGACGGTGCCTAAGGGGAGTCTTTGGGTTACTGCAGTGACTTTGTCTTTGTTAAACATCTAATTTTCCATGAGTACATTTTTCCAGGGATCGCTACCTGTCTTTTAGTATATCAGGTTTAGCGGATAAGGCAGGAGTAGAGTGTTTGTGTGTTGTGCTAATTTAATATTCAATGTTAAATAAGCACAAAATGCGGCGACCTATAACGACGGTTTTCGATTACTGAATTTATTTTATCAGAATGGGTATTTGTTTTAAAACTGTTTATTTATTCATTTGTTTATTTTTATATTGATCATGAGAAGAGTGTATGTCTTTTTATTCTGTCATGAGGAGAGTCTATGAAACGTTTACTTATTGTATCAGCTGTATTGTTGGGTACTTCAGGATTTTTGATGGCGAGCCAAGCGTCGCCGATGACCAGCCCAAGAGGGATTGTCTTGCAAGAAGTCGAAAAACTTGTAGACAGCTATGTGAGACAAGGGTTTGAGGAGGTTACTCGTGAGCAATTTGATGCTAAGCATTTAGCGCAAAAGGCCGTTATTGATAAATTTCTCGCAGGAAAAATGTCAACGCTTATTGATAGCAAATTAGAAGAAGTGAGAAACAATGGTGATATTTCCTGGCGTCAACACCAATACATTATCTTGAAGGTTCAGGATGGAACCAATCGCTTCTTTGTTAAAACATCTTTGGAGAAATTTAACGGTAACAATAACGAATAATCACTGAACATTTTAGATATTTTCGGTGTGGAGGTTGTATGAAGCGCAGTTCCTGTGTTCTCCTTTTTGTATGCAGTATTGCTTCTCGGTGGCTTATTGCAAGTCAAGTAGTGCTATTGAAAGAGTCACCGCCGAATTCTGAACGCTCCAAGAGCGTGGAAGAGCTCATGGCGGGATATATAAAAGAGGGTTTTGGCCAGGTTTGCGAAGAAGAGTTTAATAAGCAATTTGGTGTGGCAAAAAGCGCTTATGAAAAATTTCTTAGTGACTCTTCCCGTCGTGTGTTGTATGGGACTAGAAGGGAAGAAGATTCCCGGGACAAGGGTGTATGGCGTTACTATGAATATATCATTGTGAAGTCCCCAAAGCAGAACTACTTTCTTTTAAAGAGTTCTTAAAAGCCGATACTGTCGACTCATGCCATATTTTGTGAAATTCTAGTATCCGGAAAAACATCTGAAAGGCACAGAGGTTTAGCATCCCTAAGGTAAGAAGATTGCGTTGACGGCGCGCAGCTTGTAGTCGCTGAAGATGTTGATGCTGATGGTGCGTTGGAATTGTTTGGCGACGAAGGAAACGATGGTGTTCGTGATGCCGATGGTGAATTTGGTTCTGATGTTGATGTTGAACTTGTTGGCGAGGGCGTCTGCAGGGGATCCGGATCACTCAATTTAAGGATAAACCAGGTGCCATTTTTGCAAATAATAAGATAATCTCGTGGTCCTCGAATGACAGCAGAAACATTACTCGTGACAGGAATAAGCGTGTCTGTTTGTGCAATAACGACGTGGCAGGCCCCATCGGCTGTATAGAGGCAAATAACCATCGGATTTCCGATCAATAATTTCCATTTCATAATGTCGAGATTATTAATTTTATATAAGATTCCTACATGAGGGATGTGGAGTATTATTGCTTTAGACGAATGGTGCCTTAATAATCTAATTCCGCAGGGTTCTGCCTTGAGTTTGTACCCTTGAGGTGGAAGGATATTGGGATCGTCTTTAACCAGCCAGGCTGTTAAGGGGGTGAATCGCTCGCAGGATGTCATGACTCTGCCACTGCTGGGATATGTATCCTTCGATTCAAGAACAAAGTTGTTCCATTGTAAGATTTCCCAAAAAAGTTTTTGTGAACGCTTAAGGAGTTCCTCTGGGCTCAGCTGTTTTAAGCTATCTATCTCTTGCGTAAATATTCTGTTTTCAATTTGTTCTTGTCCTATCAAAGCTTCTTTCTGGGAATCTTTGATAGAACATTTCATAGATGTGCCATCATAGTAGTCAAATCGTATGTAGGTGTCATTGAGCAAAAAGCCGAAGTTTGCAATAGGGCTCTTAGACGGGACTTTGAATGTGAGGCCGCAGACGTTTGATTTATAGATAAGCGCATGCCATTTATAGAGATAGACCGTTACTCCATCAGTAGGGAAAGCTATAAGATAGTGACCCATGGCGCTGACACGCAAGCCTACGTTTTTTTGGTCGAGCTGTATAAAGCTCTTTGGAGTTTGCAGGAGTTCTCCTTCATCCGGAATGCTTATATCGCAGTTTATTTCTGGTACGGTCTGGCTGCGTAGGGCGGCGCTTATTTTGTGTTCTTCTTCTAAAAGGTCCAACGCAGTAATTGGTGGATTTTGTTGCAAGGTCGATTGCTTGTTGCACTCTCGTGTAAATATCGACCGGCCTGGGCTGCGAGCATCTTCGAAAGCCTCTTTTCTTTCGGCTTCATCTTCAGGTAGAGCGTTGTCCATTTCTGCTATCTGCTCGAGGCGCTTTTTTGTTATTGGATGCTGTGTTTTCGCTTGTGAGCTCTTGAGAGAGTAGGTGTCTATGAAAAAGTGCAGCAAAAGTATGCTGTGTACAAGCGGTATCACCGCAGACAGGAAAATGTGTGAACGCATCGAAAATCCTTGGTATCTTGAGGTTTCTTATTGGTTGTTGCGTACAACTCATAGTACCAATAATAGAACTAAATTCATGCGTTCTGCAATTTTTTAATGAACGTTCGCGCGGACCGAGGTTCGGGGGAGGGAGTTTTGGTAATGTGCACCAGGGGAAGAGTTTCTTCGATTTTACTTATAACGGTGCTTTTCGGCGAAGAGTTTAATGACGAGCAGGTTGAGGATTCACATGATGAGCTCGAAGAGCTACGGCGTAATGTGCTTTCAGGAGTGTTTGGAGCGGTAGTTCGGAACTCTTTTTTAAGATATTCACGTGTGTTTTGCTGGTCTTTCTTTGTTGTGCTGAGAATATAACCAGTCATTGATCGGTTATGTTTCCAGTCGCATTGGGTGACGTTTTTTTCGATCGTTTTAAGGTTATTCCCATCGATGGAGCAGAGTTGAGTCGATTTGTCGTCAAGCTCGAGTACTATAAAAGGGGTTTCTGAATTTTGAGTAATAAAGGAATAGCGGCGTATATAATGACCATCGATTTTCCCTATTAAACTCTTTGCTTGTAGTGACCTCAGGCAGAGGCAAGGGGGGCTGTTTTTGTCAATGGTAGAGCGATAACAGAGTATTATCCAGTTGGTGTACGGGATGAACTGTATGGTACAGTCTTGACCTTCGACAGGACTGACTTCCAATGGTTGAAACGTATCTTGCGTTTGTTGATTGGTCCCAGGGGTGGGGGCTATGTACCAAGTTTGTTCGCTTTTAACAGCCAGATGTGCTTGATCTTCACTGATGGTAAAGCTGATGATTGGATTGTTATGTATAAACGAAAGCGGCTCTTTCTCTGGATTGCTGAGTGAAAAAATTTCATACGCCTTGATCGTCTCTAGAGAGTGTTGAATTGCAAAGCTTAAAACAATCAGCGTACTGGAAAGATACGCAGGAGCACTTTCAGGTTCTGCGACCCTGAGTAAACCCATGGTGCGGAGTTTAATTGATGTTTTAAGTTGGCCGGTGGTATCAGTAGCGAACGTGTAAGCGTCATCGCGCTCTTTATGCACGAGATCCTGTGTTTCAAGGGGGAACTCATAAGAAAAACAGATAGGCTTGGGCGCGTTGATTTGTTGTGCCAGCGTCTGACTGGCTGCGCTAAGGGCTGGGAATGCGGTGAGAAGAAGTAAGCCTGAGATAAGAAGGGTACACTTGTGCTGTGTTTGACCTGGGAGCATAAAAACCTCAAAGATTGGTGTAACGTATGATTTTTCTAGTATGAGCGTTTTTTATAAAAAATCGATAGCTTGGTAAATTGGACATGACAAAGGGCGCCTTTGAGCGCCCTTTGTACATAGTCTGTATGAGAGATAAGTCTTATAACTTAGCTCTTTTTCTCTTCTAACATATAAAATTCAACGCGGCGGTTTGGAGCCTGTTGTTCTTTGGTTCCACCTTCAACCAGGCACATTTGGTTGCCACGGCCGACGACCTTGAGAAGGTCACGTGAAACACCTTGTTTGACCAGTTCGCTGCGGACGTTGCGTGCGCGGCGCTCAGAAAGAGCCATGTTGTAGGTGACTGATCCGCCAGCCTTACAAGCATGTCCTTCCACCATAACAGCTTCACCTTTGGCGGTGTGAGCTTTGATCTTGGCAGCATCTCTGGCTAAGATTGCTTTTTGATCTGGGCGGATAGTGTCTTTATCAAAATCAAAGTAAATCGTTTCAAACTCACCTTGGCGGCGTTCGGTGCCCCAGAGGGAATCCTTTTCATCAACAAGCTTTACTGAATCACCGTCTTTGGGGGCAGCAAAGGGATTTTGGCCTTCTTCAAGGACAAATGACTCTACATCTTCATCAAAGACAGACTTAGCATCTGTTTTTTTGTATTTTGTTGATTGGTTAGCGGAATCTTGTGTACAGGTCTTTTTGCGTTTTCCGCAACCAGGAGCCAACATAAGAGCTACAACAACCAGTAATAAACCTTTTTTCACGGAAAACCCCTTTTTGTTAAAAAATGATGGTTAATAGGACGACAAACTACCTTGTGCTGGCAGCGTACCACAAAATTTACCCCATTTCTACTTATTTTTGCTCCAATATTGTATGATGGTAAAGAGGCTCATTCACAAGATGATGTTTACCCAGATGATAGAATAATTTTTTAGGATCTATGAAGAAAATTTTAATAAATGTGGCCCCTTGGCAGACAAGGATAGCTGTAACTGATAATGAAAAGTTACAAAATATCTACTTCGCAGCCCATGCCACGCAGACACTTGAACGAACGTTTTTCAAGGGAAAGGTCGTTAAGGTATTGCCGGGAATTCAAACGGCATTTGTAGGAATTGGCCAGGAGAAATCGGGCTTTTTACATATTTCAGAAATTGATCGTGAACTTGCCATTCAACGCATGAGCGGTGGGGATGATGAGCTTGAACTCGAAGAACATGGTCATGGTGTTGAAGAGCGACGAGAGCGTCCAGATATCAGTAAAATTCTGAAAGAAGGTGAGCCGATTTTGGTACAGGTAAGCAAGGAGCCAATTGGCGAAAAAGGTGCCAAATTGACGACCTGTTTTACGCTTCCGGGCCGGTTTATCGTTTTAATGCCGAATATTCCTCGCATTGGTATTTCTAAAAAAATTGAAAACCGCGATGAACGTCAGCGTTTACGGGATATTGTTCGTAAGAACCTTCCTGAAACAGCTGGATGTATCATCCGTACGAACTGTGAAGGAAAAAGCGAACGAGAGATTTTGCAGGATATTACCTACCTGCTTAACAGCTGGGAAGAGATTCAAAAGGCCTTTAATGCGGCTAACTTTGAAGAAAAGCTCTATGAGGATATTGATCTTTCTCTGCAGATTGTTCGTGATTGTTTGGACGAAGATATTGAATTTGTGGTCTGTGATGATAAGCAGGTTCATGCTCAGGTCTATAAGTTTGTAAAAAACATTGCCCCTGAACATATCCACAAGATTCGTTTGTACACCGAGCCCCTTCCTCTTTTTGATAAATTTGAAATCGAAAAGCAGATTGATGAGGCGCTTGAACACAAAGTTCGTCTGAAGTCCGGTGGTTCAATTGTTATAGAATCCACTGAAGCGATGACCGTTGTTGATGTAAACACGGGTCGCTTTATCGGGCACACAAATCTTGAAGAAACGATCTTAAAAACTAATCTTGAGGCCGCTGAAGAAATTGTACGTCAACTTCAGTTGCGTAACATTGGTGGCTTGATCGTTATCGACTTTATTGATATGGCGACGGGCGCAAACCGTCAGCGTTTATTCAGAAGTTTTGAAAAACGGTTACGGGAAACAGATAAGCTGCAGTCGGTTGTTCTACGTGTTTCTGAGTTTGGCTTAGTCCAGATGACCAGAAAGCGATCGGGTAAAACGCTGCATGATCAACTGACTGAACCCTGTTCCTGCTGCCATGGAAGCGGATCGGTTGCTTCTGCCAAAACTGAAGCGTACCGAGTTTTGCGCAAGCTCCAAAAGACTTTGGCTTCTCGCAATGGCATGCAGTCAGTATCAGTAGTCGTCCATCCTGATGTCTTCACCTACATCACAACCGTAGAATACGATACTATTTTACAGCTCGAAAAGCAGTTTAAGTGCCGTATTATTGTTGAAGGTAAAGAGCAGGAAGGCATTGAGGCGTTTGCGATCCAAGGATAATTAAGATCGCAGATCTTGATCAACGTATAAAAAATGGATATAAAAAAAGGCGCGAAAACTCGCGCCTTTTTTTGAACGTAACGTTCGCTTATTTAGCAGCTTCTACTGGAGCTGGTTTAGCAGCTTCTGTTTTGACAGTTTCTTCTGCCTTAACAGATTTGGTTTCAACTTTAGCTGTTTCAACTGCTTTTGCAGCTGGAACAACAGCTTTAGGTTCTTCAGCGTTCAAAGCAACAACTGAACCTGCAACTAAAAGAGCTGCAAAGATTTGGTTTTTCATATGTGTCTCCGGCTGTTAAAATGTTAAGAGGTGATAAAAGATGCTCTTGCGAACCAGTCCAAGAGCGTTAACTCTCTTTCAGAGTATTTTAGGTCTGATAAAAAAGCAAGTTTTGTTTTGTTTGCGGGCTTTTTGGGGTTTGAAGGGTGGAAATATGGGTCATAAGCAATGTTCTCGATGGCATAAAATCTTCTGGTGGATCTTACAGGCTTTATACCTGCAACTCTTCCTGACTCTT
>CAYYBE010000007.1:0-81585 GCA_964470345.1 uncultured Candidatus Babeliaceae bacterium
CAAGTCTTGCGTCGTTAGTCGTAACGGGTCACAGTACAGCAACAGCGCCGGCGTTACGCCTGTTTGGTAATCTTACGGCAACGACAACAGACAATTTCTTAGCAATTGATGGTTCGGGTAACGTCTCGCAAACCACAACCCAAGTTGGTGCGCTTGCTAACGCAACAAGTTCAAACGTTGCAAACACACTCGTGCTCCGTGATGCTAACGGCAATTTTGCCGCAGGGACAATTACTGCTGGACTGATTGGTAACGTAACGGGCAACGTCAGTGGCCAAGTCACGGGAAGTTTACTCGGTAACGTAACAGGCAACGTCGTAGGTAATCTCTTAGGCAACGTAACGGGTAATGTTGTCGGTAACGTTTCAGGTGCAGCATCAGCTAACGTCTTAAAAGTTGGTGATACAATGACCGGCCAACTGCGCATTAATGACCCAAGCTTAGCGTCGTTAGTACTCACGGGTCACAGCACAACCACGGCGCCGGCGTTACGTCTTACCGGTAATCTTGCGGCAACAAATTTAGATAATTTCTTAGCGATTAACAGTTCGGGCAACGTTTCGCAAACAACGTTGCAAATAGGCATGCTTGCTAATGCAACAAGTTCCAACGTTGCAAACACGCTCGTGCTGCGTGATAATTCGGGCAATTTTGCAACAAGTGCCATTACGCTTAACGCAGGGACAACGGGTGCAGCAGCACTTAACTTTGCAGGTAGTGCTGGCACGGGGCTCTACTCGCCGGGCACAAATCAACTTGCGCTTGTGGTTACTAATGCACAAAAATTATATGCCAATAGCACGGGGATTGGTATCGGAACGACAGCACCGTTTACCCAGTTGACCGTCGGTGGAACTGCATTATTTGCTGGTAGCACAGGTCGAGGAGGCTCTGGACTCTATGGTGTTTTTGTACAAGGGAACTATGCCTATGTGGCTGATGGTGGGTTTAATACCCTTGATGTCATTGATGTGAGTAATCCTAACAATCCTCGCATCGTAGCAAGTGTCGCAGGACTTAATGGGCCGGTTGGTGTTTATGTACAGGGGCATTATGTCTATGTAACCAATACTGGTGACGACACCATACAGATCTTTGATATAAGCAATCCAAGTAATCCACTATTACGCAGTACTCTTGGAGGTTTTAGTAGTCCACGATCTATCTATGTTCAAGGATGCTACGCGTATGTTGGTAATGCAGGTGCCGGAACTCTCCAAGTAGTTGACGTGAGTAACCCTGCTTATCCGGCATTTGCTGGAAGTATTGGTGGTTTTTCTGGCGTACTTTCTCTTTATGTTGATGGATACTATGTTTATGGGGTTACAAGCGTTTCAGGAACAATTGAAATAGTAGATGCGCGTGATGCATATAATCTCCAGTTTGTGGGAAACTTAGGTGGTTTAGTTACGCCAGACTCAGTATTTGTACAAGGTAACTATGCCTATATCGTTGACCAGGGCGGTACATTATCAATCATCGATGTAAGCAACCCAAGCAATCCTGCATTGGCAGGTTCTCTTGGTGGATTTGGCACCCTGACTACGGTATATGTCCAAGGTCGATATGCCTATGCAATCGATCTAACGGCGAATAATCTTGTAGTCTTTGACGTAAGCGATCCGACGAGTCCTGTTGTCGTAAGAACGTTAGGCGGTTTTTCTACGCCATTTGGTTTGTTTGTACAGGGCCGTTATGCATACGTTAGCAATGCAGGAAACAATATGCTGCAAATTGTCGATCTTGGTGGTGCGCATATTCAACAGCTGGGAACGGGTGACATTCAAACTGGCACGCTTGCGTCACAGTCAAATCTTGTCGCAGGGAATAATCTTACGGTGGTTGGTGGTACAGCTGTTGGTACAACACTCCAAACTGCAGGCGATGCAACTTTTGGTGGACGTGTAACGGTAGGCGACGATCTCTTACTCTATGACGCGACGGGTGGACAGTATGTTGGTCTTAAGGCGCCGACGACGGTTAATACAAGTTACGCGCTGACGCTGCCAACCGACCAGGGCGCAGCAGCTAACCAAGTTCTGGCGCAGTCGGCAACGCTTGGCCAATTAACATGGCTGAGTGCAACAAGTCCAAATACCCCAAGTACGCTCGTCTTGCGTGACAGTAATAACAATTTTGCAGCAGGCACTATTACTGCAGGACTTATTGGCAACGTAACAGGTAACGTCGTTGGCAATGTACTCGGTAATGTAACGGGTAACGTTGTTGGTAATGTCTCTGGCGCTGCATCAGCCAACGTCTTAAAAATTGGTGATACGATGACCGGCCAATTGCGTATTAATGACCCAAGTTTAGCATCGCTCGTTATCACGGGACACAGTACAACAACCGCGCCAGCGTTACGCCTTACGGGTAATCTTACGGCAACAACTGCAGACAATTTCTTGGCAATCGACAGTTCGGGTAACGTTTCGCAAACAACGTTGCAAGTTGGTGCCCTTGCCAACGCAACAAGTTCCAACGTTGCAAACACACTCGTGCTGCGTGACGCTAACGGCAACTTTGCTGCAGGTACTATTACTGCTGGTTTGATTGGCAATGTAACGGGCAATGTCAGTGGCAACGTAACGGGAAGCTTGCTTGGTAATGTAACGGGTAACGTTGTCGGCAATCTCTTAGGCAACGTAACGGGTAACGTTGTTGGTAATGTCAGTGGCGCTGCGTCAGCAAACGTCTTAAAAATTGGCGACACAATGACGGGGCAACTACGTATTAACGACCCAACGCTCGCATCGCTTATTCTCACAGGACACAGTACGACAACCGCGCCAGCGTTACGTCTTACGGGTAATCTTACGGCAACAAATTCAGACAATTTCTTGGCGATCGACGGTTCGGGTAATGTTGCACAAACAACGTTGCAAGTTGGTGCCCTTGCCAACGCAACAAGTTCCAACGTTGCAAACACGCTTGTATTGCGTGACGCTTCGGGCAACTTCGCAACGAGCGCTCTTACGCTTAACGCAGGCACAACGGGCGCAGCAGCGCTTAACTTTGCAGGAAGTGCTGGTACGGGGCTCTACTCACCGGGCACCAACCAACTCGCGCTTGTTGCCAATAACGCACAAACATTATATGCCAATAGTACGGGCGTTGGGATCGGGACTTCTGCACCGTTTACGCAACTGACCGTTGGTGGAACCGCCCTGTTGGCAGGAACCACAGGAACGGTTGTGTCAGGGCCACAGGCAGTGTATGTACAAGGGCGCTATGCGTATGTCACAGATACGTTTAGTGACTCGTTTTCTGTTATTGATGTGAGTGATGTTAATAATCCGGCTGTTATTGGTGTTATGAGTGTGGGGGACCAACCGAAGTCAGTTTTTGTTCAGGGTAGGTACGCGTATGTGCTTAATGATGCTTCCAATTCGCTTTTAATTATTGACGTCAGTAATCCAAGCAGCCCTAAACTTATTGGAACGCTGAACTCAGGCTTGTCGAGTCCACAAGCAATCTATGTGCAGGGTACGTATGCGTACATTGCAAACTCAGGAAATGGAACAGTATCGATTGTTGATGTGGGGGTTCCAGATCGGCCAACGATTGTTGCCGCTCCAGCAACGGGCGCAGGAACATACTCGGTCTATGTACAGGGTCGCTATGCTTATGTCGCGAATGCAAGTGCCCAGACGTTGTCGATTATTGATGTAAGTAATCCGCGAGTGCCATTATTGGCCGGTACGGTAACGGGGTTGTCGAACCCCTATGCTGTAGCTGTGCAGGGGCGCTATGCCTACGTAACCAATGGAGGTACTAAAGTACTTTCAATCATTGATGTGAGTAATCCAAGTAATCCAATTAAAATGGCAGATTATGCTGTTGGTAGTGGGCCTTTTGCAGTCTATGTACAGGGGCGTTATGCATACGTAACCAATGCTTTAGGATTTTCTATTTTGGTGATTGACGTAAGTATACCGACGAGTCCAGTGCTGGTACGTACGATTACTGGTTTAAGTGTTCCATTTGTGAGCTTTATCCAAGGGCGCTATGCCTACGTAGCAAATAATGGAACGAATGCATTGCAAATTGTTGATCTTGGCGGTGCGTATATGCAGCAGTTGGAAACAGGTGGTATCGAAACCGGTACACTTGCAACGCGGGAAAATGTTGCCATAGGCAATGATCTTGATGTTCGTGGTGGTGCCGCCATTGGTCGTGGTTTGCAAGTCACGGGTGACGTAGCGCTTGATGGTAAAGTTACTGTAACGAGTACGTTACAATTATTACGTAACGCTTCAGCCGCGACTACCGACAAATTCTTGACGATTAATAGCTCAGGAAATGTCACACAATCACCACTCTCAATAAATACACTTCTTAACGCAACCAGTAGTAATGTTGCCAACACACTTGCGCTGCGTGACAATGCAGGTGGTTTTGCTGCAGGGACTATTGTGGCCAACCAGGTTGGTGTTGGAACAACAGCGCCGTTTACTCAGTTGACTGTTGGTGGATCGTTAACCAGCGTGGGTACGGTGACTGGATTAAGTGGTCCGTCAGCTGTGTATGTTCAGGGTCGGTATGCTTACGTAGCAAATATATTTGGGAATTCGTTGTCAGTTATTGATGTAAGCAATCCAAGCAACCCAGTGTCCCTAGGATCAGTGCTAACAGGTATACATCCACAGTCAGTGTATGTACAAGGTCGATATGCATATGTGGCCAATTACAATGGAGATTCGTTGTCGGTTATTGACATAAGTAACCCAAGTAGTCCCAAGCTTGTTCAGTCTGTTTCTACTGGGGGCTTGTCTCCCCTTTCCTTCTGTGTACAGGGTCGTTATGCATATGTAGTCAATAGTAGTAGTCATACGATGTCGATTATTGATGTGAGCAATCCAAACAGCCCCCTGGTTGTTGGCTCTGTTCCTACAGGTGGCTCGTTTCCTTTTTCCGTTTATGTACAGGGACGGTATGCGTATATAGCTAATTTCAGTGATAGTTTGCTGTCGGTCATTGATGTAAGTAATCCAAGCAGTCCCCAGTTTGTTGGGTCTGCCTTGACGGGTGGCTCGTCTCCTTTCTCCGTCTATGTACAGGGTCGCTATGCATATGTAGCCAATTACGGCAGTGATACGATGTCGATTCTTGACGTGAGCAATCCAAGCAGTCCTGTTTCTGTCGGGACGGTGGCAACGGGGACTGATCCATATTGTGTGTACGTACAAGGGCGGTATGCCTATGTGGTGAATTACAGCGGAAATTCGATGTCGATTATTGATATAAGTACTCCAAGTAGTCCGGTGGTTGTACGAACGGTGGGAACGGGCGCGAATCCACAATCAGTGTATGTACAAGGACGGTATGCATATGTTGTGAATAATGGTGCCAACAACCTCCAAATCATCGACCTTGGTGGTGCATATCTGCAACAACTTGAAGCGGGTGGACTTGAAACGGGGACACTTGCAACGCGTAGCAACGTTGCCATCGGCAATAACCTTGATGTAAAGGGCGGTGCCGTTATTGGTAGAAACCTGGATGTGAACGGACAACTTACCGCCATGAACGCTGCGGGTAACACTGGTACTGAGCTTACCTCTCCGCTCCGCTTGGTTAACCTCTCTTCAGGCGCTGCAGCTGACAATGTTTTGGCCGTTGATGTGAGCGGTAATGTGACGCAATCAACATTCGGGAGTTTACTTACGAATGGAACAAGTTCAAACGTCGCCAATACACTTGTTAAGCGTGATAATTCCGGCAATTTTGCCATGAGCTCTCTTACACTTAACGCCGGTACAGCCGGGGCAACAGCGCTCAATTTTGCAGGCAGTGCAGGCACGGGCCTGTATTCACCGGGTGTTGACCAACTTGCTCTTTCGGCAAATAGCGCGCAGGTGCTGTATGCGAACGCGACGGGGGTTGGGATTGGAACGGCAACTCCGATTGCGCAGCTTACCGTTGGCGGCAATGCACTTCTTGCAGGTTCTGTTGGAACGGCGGCCTCTCCTAACTATTTGTATGTGCAGGGGCGGTATGCTTACGTCGGCAATAGTTATTCAGGCTCTGCCGCGGTGCAAAGTATAGACTTTAGTAATCCAGCAAGCCCCACCGTCATTGGCGCGTTACCGTTGCCCAATGGTGCTCCTCAGACATTGTATGTCCAAGGTCGGTATGCCTACGTCGTGACTGCTGATGCTCGACTCTATGTTGTCGATATGAGTAATCAGGCGGGTATGCTTGTTGTTGGTAGTGTTGCGGTGAATAGTTTGCCGTATTCTGTCTATGTGCAGGGTCGCTATGCGTATATTGCCAGTATTGGTGCAAACTCTGTGCAGGTTGTTGATGTCAGTAACCCTGCGAGTCCCGTTGTTGTTGGTGTAGTAACGGGATTTAATAATCCTCGAGGTATTACGGTGCAGGGCCGTTATGCGTTTGTAGGGAATTTTTCAGGTAATACGCTGCAAGCTATCGATATATCGAATCCAGCACAACCGCGTCGTTTAGCAACAGCCGCTACACAAAACAATCCCATAGCAGTAGCCGTGCAAGGGCGTTATGCTTACGTTTTGAATTATAGCCAGTCAAGTATGCAGATTTTTGATGTGAGTAATCCATCAAGTATCCCTGCGGCGTTGAGCTCGATTGCAACTGTGGCAAATCCTCGGGGTCTCTCGGTCCAGGGCCGTTATGCGTATGTTGCAAGTACTGGCAATAATCTTGTGCAGGTCTTTGATATTAGTAATCCGCAAGCTCCAGTATTCGTTCGTAACGTAAGCGTGGGAACGGGTAGCTTGGGACTTCTTGCGGTGCAGGGTAGATATCTGTATGTCTGTAATAGGACTAACAATGTGCTTGCGGTGATTGACCTTGGCGGTGCGTCTATCCAGCAGCTTGAAGCTGGCGGTATTGAAACAGGTACGCTTGCAACACGGGAAAATCTTGCTGTTGGTAATGATCTTGATGTTAAAGGTGGCACAACGCTTGCCCGTGGTTTCCATGCAACGGGAAGCAGTAGTATCTTGGGTGACGTTGTGATTACCAACACCAATATGGTCATCGAGGGAAGTGCAACTACTACGCAACCGCCGCGCTGGTTAGTGGTACAAGGACGGTATGCGTATGCTCTTAACTCGACGGGCGGGAGTTCAATGTTGATTTTTGATGTGAGTTCTACAACGCCTGTCCTTGTTGGTACGCAAACAGGAGTAGGGACTACTCCTCGGTCTGTTGCTGTGCAAGGGCGCTATGCCTATGTAGTTTCTGATAGTGCTACGATTGTTGTCGTTGATATCAGTAATCCAAGTAGCCCCTTCTTGGCAGGATCAGCGGGTATCCCGAATGTGGGGTATAGTATCTACGTGCAAGGACGTTATGCGTATATCATCAGTAATGTGAACGCTCTTTATATTGTCGACATTAGCAATCCATCCTCTCCCCAGTATTTAGTGACTTACTCGAACTCTCTCAGTAACCCAGCCAATGTGTGGGTGCAAGGTAGATACGCCTATGTTGCTAATAATACCGTTTCCCCAAATCCTACGATAACTGTCGTTGATGTGAGTAATCCAACTGCTCCGGTGCTTGTAAGTAATTATTTTGGGACATCTAGCTATCGCGCTATTACCGTACAAGGTCGTTATGCCTATGCAATTGGTTTTAATGGAATGGATATTATTGATATAAAAAACCCAGCTTCACTTACCTTAGTCGGAAGTTTTGTGTCTGGAGTTAATACGCCCAATCAGCTGAGTGTCCAAGGGCGGTATGCCTATATAACTAACTTTGCACAGAGTACCGTCTCAATTGTCGATGTTAGCAATCCGGCAAGTCCGCTGCTCGTTAATACCTTACGTGGATTTAATGGAGTGGTTGGTGTGCAGGTCCAGGGTCGCTTTGCCTACGTATGTGATTTTACTGCCGGTAAAATTGAAGTTGTTGATCTCGGTGGAACCTATATCCAACAGTTGGAAGCAGGTGGTATTGAAACGGGTACACTGGCAACGCGTAGTAATACTGCAATTGGTAATGACCTTGACGTTAAAGGTGGTATGGGCACTGGACGAAGTATGTATGTTAATGGGCAAATTACGGCGATTAATGCAACGGGCTCGGGAACGGGAACTGCTACCACATCTCCGCTGCGCATCGTTTCTATTCCAACTGGTACGTTTGGTACGACGTTGGGTCTTGATGTGAGCGGTAACGTTGGGATATTGCCCTCAAGTCAGCGCTTTAAAGAAAATATTGTGCCGTTAACCACTGAGTCTGATCTGCTCTATTCGTTAACTCCGGTCAAATATGATTATAAACCTGAGTATGGTGGCGGTAAGGGAATGTATGGATTTATCGCAGAAGATCTTGCGCAGGTGTATCCAACGATTATTAACTACGACGAGCATGGGTTGATCAATAACTATATTCATTCAACGCTGCATGCGCTGACGATCAAAGAACTGCAAAAACATAAAAAGACACTCGATAGCCATAAGGCAACACTGAGCGCATTGTTGTACACTGACAGCAGCATGCAGACAGAACTTACCACGCATGAGCGGCTCGTGCGGGATGTATTGATTACCGTGGCGAGTATGCAGGCAGCGGTGAGTGATTTGCGCAACCCATCGACGCTTATTCGACCCTGTCGGCCATAGCGGGTAGATGATGGCTGGTGTCCTGCGCTTCAGGAGCAAACGGGCCGATGCGGAAGCGTTTACAGGCGCGATAGGCGGTGCTGCGATCAACTCCCAAAAAGTCGGCGACCTTGATATAGCTTTTGAGCAGATTATAGAGAGCGCAAAAAAGCTTTTTATTTTTTAGCACTGCTTTACCCTGTCGCTGACATTCTGCTTTTAAAGCGTTAGGATCATCAAAGCCGAGATCTAAAGTCATAGAACCCTCAAGTCCCTGTTTATGACATTTGCGTACGAGGCGAGCTTTAATATCCTGTTGCAGTTCACAAAGGCTGCTTGGCAATGTCCCAGAGGCTAACGTTTCAATCAAGGTTGATGGGAGTAACTGTTCATCGGCTGCAAGAGGTTCGCCTGCAATCTGTTTACTTATACCAACAATAAGATCCTGTACTTGGTCTTTGGGTACCAAAGCTAAAAGTGGCAGAGCCAAATGATTTTTTGAAAGCTCCTCATAGAGGGCTGCAGAAAATAGAGCTCTTTCGTAACCAACTTGTCCTCAGGTTAAGTTGTGAAACAAAACCCGGGGTATCGAAAGAGATCCAATTTCTTTTGCTCGACAAGTTCTTTAAGATCTACGCGGCTACTGCAGACAATGCGTGCATCGCTTGAGGTAAGTTGCTTGCTGTAAAAAGAGGTATAAAATCCTGTAGTGAAGAACTGAGCCAGTCGCTCCTGCGTTTCAAGCGAAAGCTGTTCAACATGTTCAATAAAGAGAATTCCCGAAGAACTTAACCTTGCAAGTGCGCCATGGTTATCCTCTTGATTTTGCGACGTAAAGTCTCCAAATATTTCTGCAGCAACAGCGCAATCATGCTCAGGTTTTTCAAGTGTAATTGTATGTAGGAGGGCCCGCGCACAAATATATTGGTATATTTCCACTAAGCGATAGATGTCTTCATCAGCACCTTGTAAGAATAAGGGTCGACAGCTGAGTGTAGCTCGTAAAAACCGTATTTTAAAATTAAAGAGAATTCCCCGTGTTGCCGGAATAAACCGTTCAACGAGCCTGCCCGAAGCGGTTGTCTGCAGGAATATTGCATATACCCAGTCAGCACCATTGCGCATGGCAGTAAATGAAGGGAAATTGAAAAGTGAAGAGACGGTGGGGCGGGTAGCGATGACAACAGCATTTGTTTGCTTTGTGTCTCGCATCACAGAAAAGCGCAAAGGATTTCCTTGGGCATCTTTCAGTTTGATCGACTCCTCTTTCTCATATTTTTTAAAAGTATCGATCAGGTGCTTGAGCGGTTTTTCATAAGCATTTTCAATCAGCCGTGTTCCTTCCGGTAATCCAAGTAATTTTGCACCTTCGGCATTTGCAATCTGCAAACACTTTTCCTTCATGAAAATCAGTCCAACTGCCTCGCTTGCCTGCGTTTCAACTATGGACCGCATCCCTTCATGGTAATGTTGTCGTTCTTGGAAAAGCTGAATTGTTTGATATTTGTAGGTCAAAACCTCTTTCTCAAAAACATCGGGGTCCATATGTTGCTTATGTTCAATAACGTGAGAAATAAGGCCAACATAGGCAAGCATACCCTCCACTTCGGGATCGGTAACCAATTTGTTCATGCCGGCATTACGTTCAACGATAATATACCCAACTAACCTCTTTTCCCCGTAAATCGGTAAGAACACCTCGGCGTTTATCCGTTCCATAAACGCACGAATTTCTTGTGCATCAGGGTCGAGGTTATAGACGTCATAGTATTGAGCCTCGGCATAGAGCAGAATACGTTTTTGTTTAATTTTTTCACAAAACGGAGAGCCTGCTTTATACAATGCTTCTACATCCCCTACGGTTCGCACTGCTTTGGCTGCGTCAAGATTACGTTCATGGTTGGTCGCGCGAATATAGAGGGTTACACTACCATTGGGAAAACCAAACGTTTTCTCAAAATACTCTTTGGTTAATACCCACAGCTCTTGCAACGAAGTCGCTTGCCTTATCTGCTCAATTACTTGAGAAAATGGCTGCATTAATGGCTTTCTCCAGA
The DNA here is from genome assembly GCA_964470345.1 of uncultured Candidatus Babeliaceae bacterium. Taxonomy (GTDB): domain Bacteria; phylum Babelota; class Babeliae; order Babelales; family Babelaceae; genus CAYYBE01. The sequence goes on from CAYYBE010000007.1 coordinate 10,652, forward strand.
ACCATTGGGATGTACGTATGGCAGGATGTGTACTGGGTAGGCGGTGTAATTCAAAAATGGCGTAATACGCACACTTCAAACGCAATGCCAAAAGTGGTCCATTTTACATCGTTTTTTTGAAGCGGCACTGTTGAAGAGATTGCAAATATCGCGAAAGGAGTTGTACAAGTTTATGTCAAAAGGTTGTGAAGAACCCGCGTGACGTTTGAACAATACCCAAAAGGCTCGGCTGCAATTTTTTTTGAGTAGTCCAGATCGCATGATCGAAACTATGGAGCTATTTTTGCTCATTTTTGGCCAAAAACGTGATTTTGCAAGATATCGCGATAGGTCAAAACATGGAAAAGCGTTGATTTATCGATGTTTTTAATCTTGCAAATAATTTGCAAGATATCGCATATTCTGACGTGTATTTATCAGGATTGCGTAAGCAAAAAGTGAAGATAAAGGTCGGGGGTAAAGTGGCAAAAATAGAGCTCGCTTTAATTGTTGCAATTTAACGCTTCCCTGCAAAATGCAACACTATTGCACGTGCGCGCAGAGGGTAAAAACATGGAAAAAGGTTGAGTGGTAGGCTTTTTTAATTGTTGCAAAATATTTTGCAACAATAGAGAGATGTTTTGAGCTTTTGCTCATGAATTTTACTGTAATTCGAGACGCTACTTCCAAATTACCGTAAGCCTTTCATTTCCTAAAATTGGGGCCACCAAGGGTTCTCAATGGCAAAAACAGCTGGTGAACAGAATTGTTGCAAATTTACGCTTTCCTGCAAAATGCAACATTTTTGCAACAAGTACGCAGTGGCAAAACGTGGAAAAAGGTTGAGTTATCGATGTTTTTAATTTTGCAAATATTTTGCAACAATATTGAGGTGCGTTGACTTTGTTTTAGAAAGGTGCAAGGAGATAAGAAATGGTTTACGTTGTAAAGGCAGTAGGGAGGTATTACTTTAGGGAGTAGAGGAGTTTGCCCTCTTCTTTAATCTTATACATGAGCGTTGATTTTTGGTGAGCACGCTGTTCAAACTCATCGTTGGTTAGAACGAGAAGATCTTTCGAGATGCCAAGACCGAAAAGAGCATCAAAACCAGCAATGGCTCGTTTATAGCTTTTTTCATCAGATTTTTCGACAACAATCAAGAGATCGACATCGCTATCTTCATCAGGATGTCCCCAGGCATAAGAGCCGAAAAGATAAATTTTAAGAGGGTTATAGGTTTTTACCAAACGGTTGGTAACTTCTTCAAACGTCGCGCGAGTTACAGATCCTGAGGTTTGCCTCGTAAGCAACTCTTTTTCGCGACCTCGAAGGCCACCTACAGCTTGCTGTGCGGGGTCTTCACACGTTTTGGGAGAAATCATATCTAACCCTTTCTGAATTTTATTCTCAAGTAATGTAAGTATATCATCTTTTTTTTACAATAATCCAGGGTAACGAAAGGGCTTTGTTTAGGGCTAGTTTGCTGGAAACAGCGCGAGTAATTCATAGACTGAACTGAACCGTTTAACGGCGCATGAAGCAGAGTCAAACTTTTGGTTTTTTGCAGTAAAAACGCGGTTGATGCCGAACTTTTCTGCCTCGCCCAAATGGATCCCAAAATGGTTAATCGGCTTAATTTGTCCCGTAAGGCTAATCTCGCCTAATGCGACCGATTTTTCAGGCAGCGGTTGTTGGAAATAACTTGAAAGTAAGGCAAGGGCGATGCCAAGGTCGGCAGAGCTTCCTTTAATTTTAAAGCCGCCGCTGACCCTAAAAAAGATATCATGTGCGCTCATTTTAATGTGCAGATGCTTTTCAATAATCGCAGCAATTAATAAAACTTGGTTCTGTTCAATGCCAGAAACGATACGTTGTGGCATCGTGAATTTGGTGGGCACGGTTAGCGCTTGCAGTTCTATGAGTAAGGGGCGGGTGCCCTCGATTGAACTGACCAATGTTGAGCCGGGGTTATTCGAAATCTCTTCTAAGAGTTGCTGGTTAATATTGGGCATCTCTTGTAAACCATGTTCATGCATCTCAAAAAAGCCAAGTTCATTAACGGTACCAAAGCGGTTTTTTACTGCACGTAACATGCGGGTTTGCCAGCGGTCTTCGCCCTGTAAATAAAATGCAGCGTCGACCATATGTTCTAATGTTTTTGGGCCGGCCATTAAACCATCTTTGGTAATATGGCCGCTGACCATAACCGCAATGCCCTGCTCTTTGGCAAGGCGCATGAGGCGAAAGGCTGACTCTTTAACTTGTCCCGTGCTACCGGGTAATGTCTGTGCGCTTGAGGTATAACAGTTTTGGATAGAGTCGATAATAACGAGTTGTGGCTTTGCCTGTTCTGCCGTCGTAATAATATCGTCAAGATTGGCATTGTCTGAAAAGAGAATCTCTGTGTTACCACAGTCCAGCCGTTGGGCCCGTAATTTTACTTGCTCAAGTGACTCTTCTGAGGAAAAATAGATGACCGTATGGTTAAGCGAAATGGCGTGAGCAACTTGGAGCAATAACGTTGATTTTCCAATGCCAGGGTCACCGGTTAAGATAACAAACGATGCGGGCATAATCCCGCCACCCGTCACCCGGTCCCATTCTTTAATGCCGCTGAGCATGCGCCTGGTGGGCATGGTGGCAATCGACGCTAAATTCGCGAGAGCGACCGTTGAACCCGGGCGCGCCATGGGGGTTACCGAAGCAGAGGTGGTCTGTTCTTCGATGGTGTTCCACTCATGACACTGAGGACAGTTGCCCTGCCATTTAACGGTTTGTGCGTCACAAGCGTTGCAAATAAAGCGTTTATCTGACTTTGCCATTGGGTTTTAACAGGCGGTGCGGTAGCAGGAGCGACAACGTGCTTCGTAACTTTCCCGCGCGCCGATCATAATCAAAGGATCACTGTACTTTGCAGGGGTTCCGTTGACCAACCGTTGGGAATACTGTGCATCTTTACCGCAGCACATACAGACCGCTTTTAACTTGACGACCTCGTCGGCCAGAGCTAAAAGGGCTGGCATACAGCCAAAGGGTGTTCCGCGGAAATCAAGATCAAGCCCAGCAACGATAACACGTTTGCCTTTTTGAATTAATTCATTAACAACCGGGACGATGCCATAGGAAAAGAATTGTACTTCGTCGATGCCGATAACTTGGGTTGTTTCTAAAACAAAGGTTCGTAATTCTTCAGGATGGTCGACCGAAATAGCAGGCAATTTGTCGCCGCTGTGTGCATTAACGTGGTCGGTTGCTGTTCGATTATCCAGGCTTGGTTTGAAAACTTGTGTGGTTACTTGGGCAAATTCTGCGCGACGAATGCGGCGAATCAGTTCCTCTGATTTTCCCGAAAACATTGATCCGCAAATGACCTCAAGTTTACCTTGCATTGTATCCATGATATTCCCCATATGATTTGATACGACACTGCTCGCATACTCAGTTTCCTCGCATGAGGGGCAGTTGTCAATCGCAATTATTTTGACTGACCTGCCGGTGTAAGCGCGTAACAGTTGCGACAGCGTGCTTCGTAGGCCTCTTTTGCTCCAATAAGAATGAGCGGATCATCTTCTTTTGCAGGTTTTCCATTAACCAACCGTTGGCTTACGTAGGCATCTTTTCCGCAGATAAGACAGACTGCGTTGAGCTTGGTGATCTTGTCCCCTTTAGCGAGCAGGATTGGCATGGCTCCGAACGGTTTCTGTTTAAAATCAAGATCGAGTCCTACAACAATAACCTGTTTTCCCATAGCGATCAGTTTGTCGACAACGTCAACAATTTGAGGATGAAAAAACTGAGCCTCATCAATACCAACGACGTCTATGCTGCCAAGATCGGGAAAAAGAAGAATATCTTCGGGCCTCTGTGTGTCGATGGGGGTTGCGGGAAGATTGTTGCCATTATGCGAATGCACTTTGTCGACACTTGTTCTCGTATCGATAGTTGGTTTAAAGATATGCACTATTTTCTTGGCATATTCCGCTCGCTTCATAAGCCGAATTAATGCTTCTGACTTACCGGCGTACATTGATCCGCAGACAACTTCTAACGAACCGGCTGGGAACTCTTTTGTTGAAAGTTGCGTTGCTGTGAGTGATAGTATGAGAGAGAAAAAAAAGTATGAAAAAGTGGCGCGTTTGCACATACAAACTCCTGTGAGGTTTCGGTGATTTACTTTAGACCCCACTAAGTTTTGTGCGAAGTACGCTTGTTGTCAATCTTCTTTTTGTAAGAACTTAATTCATCCACAAACCGGCTTTAGAGGAGCGTATTTTGACCTCTCCGGCGAGCAAGGCTTGGTTCAAGCGTTGTGCTTTGGTGAGGATATGTTCTTCCTGTTCGCCCAGTGCAAGTAAGGGAGTTTGGCCGATGGCAATGTCTTGACGAATGATTTGGAATGTTTGCACGGAAAGAAGATCACCTGCTGTTTCTATGAAGTAAGAGAAGCGGTAGATCAATGACCAAAAACAGTGGTTGAGGGTGACTTCATCAGGAATAATGTGCAATTGTTCAAGCTCATCAAGTTTTGCTGCTAACATCTTGCAGCATTCCCAACAGGCCTGTTGTTCGCGTGGGTCCCAGACCAGTTTATCAAGAGCGCTTTCAATAAAGCGGCTGATTGCATACTGTAGTTCGACCTGGGCTTGCTGCTTGCTATTGTCAGTGATAGCAAGAACTTTTGTGGTGAGATGTTCAATAAACTGTTCGGGATCATTTTTAAGATCATTAAATTTGGTTAAGAGTGATTCGTATAATTCTTTTTTTATAGCATCATGATGATTACGATGCTCTGCCTTTTTAAACAGATGCTGTGTATTGATAGCAATAGAATCGAATAAGCGAGCAAGTGCATAGGGGTTGACCCACAGACTTTCTTTTAAGCGAGCGTGAAAGAGGTCGACAACTGAGGCAACAAATGCCTCTTGTTGTTTAACATTGGGTGTATGTTCCAAAAAATTATCAACATGGCGAAATGTGGCAGGCAAGCAGAATGTGCCGTAGGTTGGATGATTAAAGATGGAAGTAAAGAAGTTTGCAATACCTGGCTGTGTCATGATGACTGGTCGTAAAAAACTGTTTAATGTTTCTTGCGGGAGCTGTACGGTGGCGCCCATAGTATGCATAGTGCAGTAGGCAATAAGTGCGATGATTTTTTTGTAGTGTGTAAACGTCATAAAAATCTCCTTTATCTTGTTCAGATCACCATTAGCCTAAACAGTTTATAGTTTCAGGGCAAGATTCTTGTGTTTTATCCATGACGTAGCTTTGTTAAATTACCATTAAACTACCAATAAGCTGACATTAATGTTCGATTAAACTGACATTAAATCCAGAGGGGGCTAGCTTTTCAGGTATGACCGTAAGATTCCTAACCCCAGGGCAGTAGCGCTTGGCGCGCGTAAGATGGTTGGGGTAAGGGCGCAGAAGGTAACATGTGCGTGAGTAAGCAGTGCTTTTTCTTCGTTTGTTAAGTCGCCCTCAGGGCCAACAAGTGCAGCGATATGTGTTGGCTGAGCGCTTTTGATCTGTTCAAGTACGGTTGCCAGCGGCTGTCCTTCGGGATCAAAAAAGAGCGAGAAAAGATCTTTTGCTTTAAGCTGCGTCAGAGCTTCTGTCAATGTAATCGGCTCTTGGAGCGTGGGAAGCGCGAAATGTTTCGCTTGCTCTGCCCCAGCAATAATCTGAGCCTGTATTCGTTGCAATGCGTGCGCAGGCAATGTTTGGCGATATGCCTTTTCGGTGATTACTGGCTGAATAACTGAAGCGCCAAGTTCTGCACAGGCATAGACAGCTTCTTCAAGCGCATCTTGTTTGGTGATACTAATAAGCATGGTGATCTTCGGACTGAGTTGTTGGTTCTGTTCGGGTTTGTCGAGCTGGAGTATTAATTCTTTTTTGTTGATACTCGTAACGGTAGCCGTTACATGGATCTGTTGATTAAACAAAATCAGCTCATCGCCCGGTGCGCCGCGCATGACATGGGCAAGTCGGTGATAGAGGGGGTGAGTGCTTGGGCAGCGGTACTGTTTTTGTGCAGTGTCCAGATCGGGAATATAAAACGCAAAGATATGTTTTTCGCTCATAAAGATCTTTCTGGTTTTTGAATAAACCGATTAGCAAGTGCTTTCGATATGGTTTTGTAATTGTCCCACAGCTGTGGGACAATTAGGTTTAAACGATGAAATATGTGGTTCTTGATCGACGAGCAGTTTTTTTTGATAAAGTCTTTGGATAACGCTTTTGTTTAGGTTTAGTTGCCTTGGAGGGAGCCTTTTTTTCTGGAGATGCTGTTTTTGTGTCAAGTTCAGATTCAAATTCTTCAGCCGTAGGTAAATTATTTTTCAGTGTGCGAGGGAGATCGGAGAAAAGTTTTGTTTTATAGCTTGCGACGCCGATGGGATTTGTGCTTGAGCGTAATGCATATTCTACAGTTACTTTCTTTTTTGTTTTGCATAAAAGCAATCCGATGGTTTGATTATCACCTTTATGCTTTAGTGTGTCGTCGATGGCGGCAAGGTAAAAACCAATTTGACCGGCATCTTTTGGTTCAAAATCTCGCGCCTTAAGTTCTACAACAACAAAACAACGCAACTTAAGATGGTAAAATAAAAGATCAATAAAATAATCAGTATCATCTATGTGTAATGGTACCTGGCGCCCAACAAAAGAAAAACCTTGTCCCAGTTCAAGAAGAAATTTTTGGATATGATCAATAAGCCCTTGCTCAAGTTCCTTTTCGCTTTGTTGCTTGCTCATGGTAAGGAAATCAAAAACATAGGGGTCTTTGAAGGTTTGTTGGGCAAGATCTGAAGTTGGTGCGGGAAGTGTTTGTTTGAAGTTTGAAGGCAGCTTTCCTTCTCGATGATAAAGATCTGCTTCTATCCACGTATCAAGATTGCTTCGACTCCACCCATATTTTGTTGTTGACTTTGCATACCAAAGCCTTTGCTCGTTATTTTTAATTTTCTCTATAAGAGTGACATTATGTCCCCAAGGTATCATAAAAAAAGCGCTATTTTCAAAGGGTTCAATAGTTTGTGAAAAATCTTGATAAGCGGTAAAAAACGCCTTCATTCGAAATATATTTGTTCTTGAAAAGCCCTCAATGCCGGGAAATGTCTTTTGTAGGTCTTGCGCAAGTAATTCAAGTGTTTTTTGTCCCCAGCCAGCCCTCTTTTGCTTTTCTGTGATTGTTCTACCAATATTCCAATAAAGGGTTAGTAACTGTTTGTTTACAGAGACAAGAGCTTGGATTTGCGATGTTTGAATGAGCCGCTTTATTTCTTCAAAAGTCGCTTTGTAATCAGGAGCTACTTTTGTGATAGGTGATTTGGAAGGTCGTTTTTGGGGCTTAGCCATATCTACAATCCTTGATCTTTTTGCAATTGTCCCACAGCTGTGGGACAATTGCGGGTTAAAAGGCTACCTGCTTTCTTGACATTTCAAACTCTATTTTACCATGCTCATGGTACAAAGACTAACCCTGTGGTAAACTGGGAGTATAAAAAAACTGGAGTTTCTATGGCCTTATACGCCTATCAAGCATTTTCAAAAGAGGGAAAACGAGTTCAAGGTACCGTTGATGCCGGTTCGGTGCAAGGAGCACGTGAGCAGGTTTCAAAGATGGGCTTGTACCCGATTTCTGTTGCCGTTGCTACGAGCGAAACGGGCGCTTTTGGTGGGATACTGAAACGCTTTTTTGGCCCTCGTGTCAGCTTGCGTGACAAGATCTTTTTCACCAAGCAGCTTGCAGTTTTATTGAAAGCAGGCGTACCACTTTTGGAATCTTTAGAATTACTCATCGAGCAAACCGAAGGCGGTCTGCGCTCGATTATTATCCCTTTGAAAGACGGCATTAAAGAGGGGCAGTCATTAGCCGAAGGGCTTTCCCGCTATCCAGCTATTTTTGATACGACCTACGTACAGTTGGTCAGGGCTGGAGAAGCTTCGGGTAATTTAGAAAAAATTCTTGACCGTCTTTCACTCTATCTTGAGCGCAGTGAGTCGCTCCATAAAAAAATTCGCAGTGCCATGATGTTGCCGCTCATTCAATTGGCGGTCGTTGGTGTTGTTGTTGTTATTTTATTAACCTATGTTGTTCCTGAAATAGCAAAAACCTTTTCTGGTGAAGGGGTAGAATTGCCCGTTTCTACGCAGATTCTGATCAGTCTTTCTGACTTTGTGGTCAATTATTTTTTTATTATGCTTGGTTTGTTGGTTGCGCTGGTAGCGCTCTTTTTCTGGTGGAAATCAACCAATGCTGGTGCGCGAGCATGGGATAATTTTATTTTGCACGTTCCGATTATTGGCTATTTTGCTCGTATGGGAGCTGTGGTACAATTTAGCCGAACCCTTGGGATGTTGGTAGAAGGTGGCGTTAATTTAGCAGAATCGCTTGGGATTGTCTGTCGAGTGATCGACAATAGGATCTTGGTTGATGCATTAAACGCTGCACGTGAAAATATTATTAAACAGGGGCGTATCGCTGAATATTTAAAGCAGACTAAACTCTTTCCTCCTGTTGCCATCTATTTGATTGGAACGGGTGAAAAGAGTGGACAACTTGATGCAATGCTCTTAACGATTGCTGATTATTATGACACGCAGGTACAAGACTATGCAGATAGTCTTTCGGGTAAACTGGGCCCTGCTATGTTATTGATTATGGGTGTTGTTGTTGGATTTATGGTCATTGCAATCGGAACGCCGATTATGCAAATGGGGGATCTTGCTGGAGCAGGGTATCTCGAAGGAATATAACCAAACTGGGAAAGGATAGATGACGATGGTACAAACACGTTTGTTCCAAACACGTTCAGGTTTTACACTGATCGAAATTATTGTGGCGCTGGCTATTGTTGGCATTATGGCCGTCGGTGGTTTTACGGTCTTTAAATATCTTGATAAAGCAAAAGTCTCAAAGACAAAGACTGAGCTTTCAACGCTTCGTTTGGCTATTGAGCAATACCAAACCGATACAGGTGCGTATCCTGTTACCTTGCAAGATCTGCAGACTAAGCCAGCAGATCAAAAGATGGCAAAGCGTTGGGAAGGCCCGTATATCGATAAAGAAGTTGAAGATGGATGGAGACATCCGTTTGCCTACGAATTAAAACAAAAAGGTTCTAAACCACCGTATGAACTGTATTCATGGGGAAAAGATGGTGAAGGAAGCACCGAAGGTCACTATAGCGTGTGGGATCTTGCATAAGCAATCCACGACTCGATCCGGTTTTACCTTGATAGAATTGATTGTTGCCATAGCCATTATTGGTGTTATGGCAACAATCTTTGTTCCGCGTCTGCGCTCACGCCCTGCACAACCGGTTGACCAGCTCGTTCAAAAGATTCAAGAGCTTACTAAGCTCGGCTATGAGCGAGCGATTACCACCGGAAAAGTGCATAGGATTATGTTTAAGTTTAAAGAAGAGCCTTCGGTACAGCTTGAAATGGGCGGAGATCAACGCACTTCGCTGGGCGAAATGAAGTTCTTCCCAGTAGGTGCCATTGGTTCATTGCCAACGCGCATTGCGTGGGAGCCGCGGTTTGTGATAAAAAATTTTTATATCAAAGGATTTGATGAAGCTGCTAAAGGTTTAAAAGATGCATGGTTGTATCTGTTGCCTGAAGGCCTGTCGCAAGAGAGTGTGATTAATATTCGTGATGAGCAAGCAGGGGCAACACGCGGCATGGTGTTAAATCCTTTTACCGTACAATGGGCCATCTATGATACGCTCCAAAAGCCGTAATGGCTGTAGCCCTAACGGGTGGAACCCTAATGGGTTCTCTTTAATTGAGGTCATGGTCGCGCTTGTTATCGTGAGCATGATCATTATTACCGTGCTGCGTGTGCAAGCGAACTTGACGCGGACAACCGTGCGTACGGTCAACCGTGTGCGTATTACGATATTGATGAAAAATTTTTTGATAGAGATGGAACAACAAAAGAAAAAAGAAAAAGAGCAGATGGTCGACGGTCCGCCACCAGTGAAACTCTCCTACCAACTCAAATCACTTAAAAAACAAGCTGAGTTTGAAAAGATTCCGGATCTGTTTTTAGAAACGGTTACGGCGCAATGGCAAGAGCAGAAAGAGCAAAAAAAGACGTTGGTGTCGATTGTCTTTCGGCCGAAAGCCCAAGGGGAGCAGGGCGCATGAGTTATAAGTGTATGAAAGTATACCGTCCTGGCTTTACGTTGATCGAAATTATTATCGCGCTCTTAGTCTCTTCGATGGTCGCGATGATTATCTTGCGTACGTTCCGTCAGACAACAACAACGTTCCAGCGCGTTACAACGCTCATCGATGATAATGCTGAGCTGTTAGGTGTCTATGCACAGCTTGAACGGGATTTGTCCGGTGCCTTTGTTCCTGCAGTCTGGAAAGAAGCAGCAGTTCGGGATGTTAAAGAGGAAGAAGAAGCTGCGAAAGTGGCAGCGCAACAAAGTAAAGATATTAAAGCGACCAAAAAAGAGCTTGGAGAACAAGCGGTACAGCAAGCAACAAAGCGTCCTGTTTTCTCAACAGAGGTGAAAGAGGGAAACCTTACGCAGTTTTCATTTGTAACAACTAATGCTTTTGTGATCTTTGATGAGCCAGCTGCCCGCGCGGTCCGTGTGACGTATAAGCTTGTTGAACAAACGCAAGAAGAGGCGAGAGAAAAACGGTATCGTTTGATGCGTGAAGAAACACCCTATGTTGCTGAAGGCGCTGTGTATGGCCGCAAGCGTCAGACGCGCTCCTACCCGTTACTGATAAATATTACGAGTTTAACGGGACTTTTTTCCGCTCTTGAAGAAAAAACATCTGACAAGGACAAAAAAGCATCGAGCGAGTTTGTTTCGTTGTCTGAGTGGGGAACTGAAGCTCAGAAAAAAAAGAGCAAACGGCTGATGCCTGAATGGGTAAAATTGACGGGTACGGTAATTAGCCCGGTGAGTAAAAAATCGTTGCCCTTTACCTTCCAATTTCATATTCCGTCACTTGCGCAACAGGCGGTGCATACGCAAACTTCGTATCCATTGTTGGAAGGCTTGTTGGGTAAAATTAAGTTGCCATCGGGGTTACAGCAGCCTGGCAAGCAACAAGCGGGAGCACCAGGGGGAATAGGATCAGCGAGTGTTGGTCAAGGCAAAGGGGATGATAACTGATGTCTATGAAATGCACATATGTTTCTGGTTACGTATTAGCATTGGCAATGGGTTTTATTGCCATAGTGTCGGTGTTAGTAACAGGTTTAGTACACCGTGTCATGGTCTTTCATAGAGTGCAATATGCGTTAATAGAACGGGAACAGGCCCGTCTGCTTGCGCTCAGTGGCGTTAATATAGCCCTTGCGCAGTTAACTGATGTTAAAAAAGCTGATGAGAAAAAGAAAGAGGGGCAACAAGCGCCAGCAGCGCAGGCGCCGGCTCCCAAAACTCCAGCAGCTGGTGGCGCACAGCAGCCACAACCGCAAGCTGCGAAGCAGCCGCAACAAGCTTCTATGCAAAGTCAGTTGAAAAAGTTAACAGCACTTCTTAATCGCTGGCAAACATTTTCGTTAAAAGAGGCAGGTGAAGGTATCGATGGAACCTGCGAAATCTATCTGACAAGTGAACGGGGTAAGATCGATCTCAACTCAATTTATGACTTTGCACAACGAAAATTTGTGAAACGGGACGGCTTTGATGGGGAGAAAATTTGTCAATTGGTGAGCGAAAAGCTATCCTCAGTACTCAAAAGTGGTAACTTCGCAGAGTTTCTGTCTGCATTTTTAAAGGAGCGAGGGTATCCACTTGATGATCTTTCTCAGTTGATAGCCGACAAACGATTTGAAAAGATGCGCGATCGTTTATTTATGACTCCTGACGGTGGCGTAGCATTGTTTGATGTCTTTACTCTTGAAACGCAACAGGCGCAAATTCAGCCGTGGTTTATAACAGCAGGGCTTGGTACGGTACTTGGTTTTCAGGTTGGGAAAGGCGTTGATAAAAAAATATGGCAGAAAAGTCTTGAAAAAGTTCCTGCTTCTGTGAGTACACTAAAGTGGCAACAACAGTGGGATACACTTCTTGCTCCGGTATATGGTAAAGAGTATGGAAAACTGACCGGTGAAGTGAAAAGTATGTTTGCTGAGAAGTTTGAAAGTGCGCCGTTTTCTGTGGTATCTTATGGAAAATTCGGTGTATTCACCACAAAGGTATATGCCATTATCGAAGAAAAGGTAACTGAGCAGGGTAAAACAACTGGGTATGGCATACGGAAATTGTATTGGTTGTAAGTAGAAGGGGATGACTTGCGTATTCAAACAGAAACAGCCGTTGGCTTGTTTGTACTCGTTGCGACGGGAATCTTTCTGTATATGAGTTATCAAGTAGGCTCATTTAGATTTGATCGTATTCGTTACACGACGTACTACGCCTATTTTGCTGATATTTCTGGCTTGAGCAAAAAATCTGACATTAAAATCGCTGGTGTTAAAGTTGGTTGGGTTGACGCTGTTGACCTTGTTAATGATGGCCAGCAGGTCAAGGCAACGTTATTGATTGATAAAAAATATGTACTTTCTATTAATGCTACCGCTGTTGTTCGCCAAGAAGGTTTGCTGGGAAGTAAGTATCTTGAGATAACACCAGGAGATCCACTGCTCGCCCATTTAGAGGCTGGTGGTATGCTGACGATGCCAAGCCATGGACCTGTGCAGGTTGATGAATTATTGCATCAATTTAAAAATGTTGCCGGCAATGTTGAGTCGATTACTGCTTCGCTTAAGGGAGCCATTGGTGGTACTGAGGGCGAAGAAAAGGTACGTGCCTTGGTTGACGGGTTGAAAGCAGCAGCAGAAAAATTGGCCTCGTTCTCTGGATCAATTGACCGTGTTGTTACCCGCAATGAGGGGACCATTGATGGTATTGTAAATGATTTGCATGCCGTATTAGTCGATCTTAAATCGGAGATTCCAAAACTAAGTCAGACGTTACAACAGAACTTTGATCAAATCTCACGTAATTTTGAACGAGTTACCGCACAGATTGAACAAGTTGGTCATCCTGCGCAAGAGGTGGTACAGAAAATTAACGAAGGTCGCGGCATTTTGGGTCAATTGGTTAATGATGATGAAGCCTATCGCGATATTCGCATTGCCGTTAATGGCGTGAAGAAGTACTTTGATAAGATCGACAAGACCGGTGTTGTCTTTGATGTTCATACCGAGTCGATGATGGGACCGTTTGATGGCTATTGTGATCTTAAAGAATCAAAGGGCTATTTTGCAGCACGTATTCATCCGTGTGAAGACTATTTCTATCTTGCCGGTTTAGTGGCAACCAAAGCGGGACGCATGGACCGTTATGAGTTGAACCGAGCATGGTACAAAGATTATTGTCGTCAAGAACAACTGGTTCCCGGCTTTATGGATCTTGCACCAGACAAGCAGCTGAAGTATGCTCCGGTGCAGCAACGGGTCTGGCGTAAATTTGACCAATTCTTATTCAACCTCCAATTTGGTAAAGTCTTTGGCAATATTGCATTCCGTGCTGGTCTGTTTGATAGCAGTGGTGGTGTTGGTGTTGACGTTGATCTGCCATTTGGTACTGAATCCTTCCGTTGGGTCACAACCCTTGAGTTGTTTGACTTAAATGGACGCAACCGCCGTGCTGATGACCGTCCACACTTGAAGTGGTTGAACCGCCTCTTCTTCACGAGAAACATCTATTGTACCTTTGGCGCTGATGACTTTGTCAGCCGTTGCAATAAGAATGCGTTCTTTGGTATTGGTCTTCGCTTTGCTGATGACGATGTCAAATATTACGCTTCTAAGATTGGCAAGTAAGCGTTAGCGATTCTTGAGAGAAGTATTGCTTGCTTGGTATCGGGCGCAGTATTCTAGCTTTGACAAGAGCAAGAGTACTGAAGGAGCATATATGAACAAACGAGTCGCCGCGTTTCCGATTCAAGATCTGATTTTAAACCGCTGGTCGCCCCGCGCCATGTCGGGCCAAGCTGTTTCCCCGCAAGAATTAATGTCACTGTTTGAAGCAGCCCGCTGGGCGCCTTCTTCGTACAATGGCCAACCGTGGCGTTTTATTTATGGCTATAAAGGTACACCGGCATGGGATCGTCTTTTTAAGCTCTTGGTTGAATTTAATCAATCATGGTGCAGTAACGGTTCGGTATTGATTCTTGTTGTATCACGTACCCATTTTGCTTACAATGACAAACCATCTCGTACCCATTCATTTGACACAGGAGCTGCCTGTGAAAATCTCGCGCTTGAAGGACATGCGCGTGGTTTGGTTGTTCATGGTATGGAAGGCTTTGATTATGATGCCGCGCGTGCCGAATTCAAGATGCCAGAATTATATTCTGTTGAAGCAATGTTCGTGATTGGCAAGCCGGGTGATCTATCAGTCTTGTCGCCAGAATTACAAAAACGGGAAGTTCTTTCTGATCGGAATACTATCGATGCGTTTGCATTCGAGGGTGAATTCCAGCCATAATATTAAAAAGGGAGGAGTATGCATAAGTCAACCGTCGCAATTATTGGAGTTGGAGCAGTAGGGGCTACAACAGCCTATACGTTATTACTTCGTGGTCTTGCAGCAAGAATCATTTTAGTCGACATTAACCAAGAGCGTTGCCGTGGGGAAATAGAGGATCTGCGTGATGCACGTCCCTTTGGTAGTGGCGCCATTGATATTGTCCAAGGGACACTGGAAGATGCAGCGCGGGCAGACATTATTGTCATTGCTGCTGGTATTGCCCAAAAGCCAGGGCAAACGCGGGTTGAGCTTTTAGAAACCAATAAAAAAGTAATACTCTCACTTTTACAGGGCTTACAGCCAATTAATCCGAACGCTATTATTATTATGGTAACAAACCCTGTTGATGTCTTAACGCTGCTTGCGCAAAATACGGGCATCTTGCCACGTAATCAAATTTTTGGATCAGGTACATTGCTTGACAGTCAGCGCTTGCGTGGGGCGATTGGCGAGAAGCTTAATATCGCACAGCAGTCGATTCATATTTATAGTTTAGGTGAGCATGGGGATAGCCAGTTTGTTGCTTGGTCATGGGCAACGGTTGGTGGCGTGCCACTTTCAAACTTTAAAGCAATATCGGTTACCGAGCTTGATACGCTTGCATTGAACGCGCGTAAAAAAGCGTACGATATTATTGCTTGTAAGGGCTCGACCTCATTTGGTATAGCGGCCTGTGTTTCTGCTTACTGTCAAAATATTTTCTTTGACCAAAAACGGGTTACCCCTGTTTCTTGTTATGTTCCAGACTATGGGGTGTGCATGAGCATGCCTGCGGTTATCGGTGCGCGTGGTGTTGAAAGCATTTTGCCATTAACGTTTACCGATACTGAGAAAAAACAGCTCGAAACATCAGCTGCAACACTCAAAAAACTTGTGGCCTAATTGATTTATACGCGCGCTCTTATGAGAGCCTTTGGTATAAAATTGTGGGTAAGAAGATAGTGGGCGATCTGCTTTCTGTAGCGATACAAACCAACTGCAATACATATGCAGCAGAATTGTTTAAAGATTTTTACCCAGCGTTTATGTCGTAATTCTTTAACACGTTGTATTGCAGTATCAAGTGCTTGAATATGTGCAGCATTATCGAGTATTGGCTGTTGATTTTCTACTTCAGATTTTTGGTGATCTCGGTCGTACAACATTTGGTCGATTTTTGCTTGAAGAGCGTTTCGTAAGAGTTGCTGTTCTTCCTCGGTAAATGCTTGGCCAGCTGATTGTGCAAAAATGTCGCACAGTTGATTACTTATGGCCTGCGTTTCTCCTGCGTGAGTTGCAGCAAGTTGGTCATTGATCTCTTTAGGTAATTGGGGATCCCAGGCCGGGTTAAAGATGATTCTATCAACTTTGGAAGAGAGAGCTTCTGTTGGGAGGTTGCGCAGAAATGCCCGCTCGAAAAACTTTTTGGTATCGTTGATTTGGGCTCTGTTGCCAGAATCGGTTGCCTGAGCTTGGCGCTCTGCAGCGTACGCATGCTCTCTGAGTGCAAGCTTTTGCATGTCCTGCAGCAGTGTTCCTAATTCCCACGCGCTATAGCGTTCTAAGAGTTGCTTGCCATTGTCTTGACTCACTTGTCCTGCTAATTCGAGTATATACTTTCGTTTCTCTGGGTTATCCGATTCCCGAATATGGGGCCTTGCATTGAGATTAACGACTGCGCAATGAGCGACAATCATAAGTAATACTCGCAGTACTTGTCTGTTCATAGTAGTGATTCCAAAGTTTTATGCCCCTATTCTCGTAGATCGTGCTTGTTTGCGCGCGTTACAGATATTTGTACAGGCGATAGCCGCCGTATACTACTGCCGCACCGGCAAGGGCATACATGGTGTATTTGATCCAAGGATGTGCGCGGAAAAAGTTTTTTCTTTGAGTCTGTTCTTTCCATTGGAGGTAGGCGTTGTGCCGTATAGAACCGGCTTGCTGCTCGTTCGTAACTTTTTGTTGAGGGAAATAGCGACTTATTGTTGCAGGGAAATGTGATGGGCAATGTATTCCGTATGAAATGAACGCGCAGGCTTGGATAAGTTCGCTTTCAAAAAGAGCATGATAGCGAGCAGCGCGGGTTGTTTCATCTTTCCCAATTTCTTCGATTATATAGTAGAGTAATGTATCGAAGAAAGCTTCCTCTGGAATATAAAGTTCATATCGTATATTGAGATAACCGCTTTTTCCCATATGACGCGCGGCACGTGGATGTGCTACCAGATGATTCTTGATAAAAAGTTCGAGTCGATCCTTGGTTCTAAGGTTGGGCGCGATTTTTATAGCCAAGTCTTGTGTTTTATTTGAAGGCTTATTTACCTGTGAAGCGTTCATCTGATTGGCTGAACAAAGGAGAGCGCCAGCGAGTATGTGGGTAAAAAATGATGTTAGTTTCATGAGTAAGTCCTTTATGAGTTAAACGGTGGTGCTTATGCCCACTTTCCTGCAGCACGTGCGAGTTTGCTTACGTTAATATGCTTGTACCAGCGGTAGCCGCCGTAGATCGCCGCTGCGCCGATAATAACGCCTGCAGTGTATGTGACCCAGGGATGTCGATAGACGAAATGACGACATTTCCAGGATATGCTATTTTTTTCTCTCTCATATGCTCTTTCTCTCTCTTGGGAACGCTTATATGCTTCAGGATTTTTACGCCAATATTCTTCAACAGCTTCGCCTATTCCGCCTTTTGTAGGAGCTTCTGCGGCTGATGTTGCAGAAGACGTCTCGGGTAGGGGGAGGCCAAGAAAGCTGAGTGCATCGGCTTGTTCTCCTGTTTCGGGAAGAAGGTCCGGGCTTTGTTGTTCAGCCATAGGTGCAGCGGTATCAGGCTGGATTTGTGGCTGAGATTGCGTGCGAGCTTCGGAAAGGGCTTCTTGCTCTGCTTTTTCTTCTTTTTCACGACGAGCTTGTTCATGAGCTTTTTTTTCTCGTTCTTGGACAGCTGCACGCTCGGCCTTAAGTAATTCTTTTTCCTGCACTTCAGACAATCGGCTGTTGTTTATTATCCATTGAGCGAGCGATAGTTTTTGGTCTTGTTGATTAATAAAAAGCTCATCGCTGCAGAGAGCGAGGGGCATTCCAAGCTCTACGTAATAGAGTGCAAGTGCCTTGAGCCAATGGTCATAAGAGAACTCTTGTTGAACTGCGTTTTTTGTTTTAATGAGTGCTTTAAGACACAATTGATATATACGAAGGAGACAATACTCAGAACGAACTTTCGGATAATAATCAGTATATTTGAACTCGACCAAACTTTTTTTCAAACTATCCACAGTTGGTTCTTCAAGGCGGTCAAGCTCGCTCAAAGCATAGAGTGCCTCATATTGCGTCTCATTGATGTATAACGTATTTTGTGGTTCGTTTGACGAACATGATTGTAAATACGACTCAATTTCTTTCTTTTCTTTTTCAGTTACATGAGCGATAAGTGCAACGAGGTCGGGAGTGTTTACGAATTTGATTGTTTTAGCAGGTTGCGTTGTTACATTGAGCCAGGAATTTCCCAAGGGTAAATAGGGTATTGTTCTTGCTTCAATAGTAAGTACCATTAAAGAAGCATCTCTCAGCACGCGCCTTGCGGTTTCGCTTTCTTTGTCTGCAATAGCATGGCTTAACTCTTGAAATCTCTCGTCAGAGAGGGTTCCAAGATTTTCTTGATGAAATTTCGAGGCTTCCTCGAGCGTTTGCTCTGTGACAGTTGCCTCAGAAAGCTTCTTGATCCAAGCCAAAGCTTGTTGGTCAAGCGGTACTGGTTGTGATGCTTCTTGCCCGGTTGGGGTTGAAGAAGGGTTACTCATTTGTGAAGCGGCGATCCTGCCGACCGAACAAATTGTGAAAGCGGCGAGCGCCACGTTAAAGAGTATTGTTTTGAGTTTCATAAACGATCCTTTTTTACGTGAAAATTAGTTTACGCCCACAACCGTGCAGTGCGCACTAGTTTATTTACGTTAACATGCTTGTATAAGCGATAGCCGCCGTATACAACCGCCGCGCCGGCAAGAAGGTATGTGCCGTATTTTGCCCAAGGATGTGCGCTGAAAAAGCTTTTAGCTTTTGCGGGCTTGGAGTGTGCACTAAGCAAGTTCTTAACTTTGTTTTCGATAGTAGATTGGACAAGATATGGTATGTCTGTTGCACCGAGCTGTTTGATGCGAAGTCCGATCTCTTCGATTATCTCTTTACGATTTTTTTGAATCGCAGCATGAACGTCTTTGAGTTGTTCTGAAGTCAAACCCGGATGTCCTAGCTGGATCTGTTCTGTGGTGCTCCATTCTTCGAAATCTTCTTCCAATCCCGTTTTCGTTTGAGCGGATTCATCTGTTGCTGCTACTGAAACTGGGGTTACAACTACTGGTTGCGTAGCTGCAGGGGTTGGTTGAGCTGGTTTAGCTGTCGAAGCTGGTGCAAGAGTGTTGTCTGTTGCTGCGAGAAGTCTGCGAGACGTCTGAATGTTTGACTTGAGCACCCCGGCTGCTGACATAGAAAGATGAGCTTCGTGATCGTGCAGGAATTGCTCGGCCTTTTGAACAGAATCTTTCAGCGGTTCTTGAGCACAGTTTGAACCAAAAAGCCTGTTATTCCACTCGGCGGCTTCTTTGTCGAGTTTTGCTTGATTTGAAATTTCGGGTGCTGGTGCTGGTTGCGAAGGGGTGCCGCTCGTTTGTAGATCACTTGTTACTGTTGTGGGAGCAGCAGTTGCAGGCGCCGGGGTGTTCACTTGTTCTGCAGGGCGAGCTGAAGTTGCCGGTTGTTGCGCAGAGCTTTGTGCGAGTTCTGCAGCACTGATCTTTAAAAGATCTTGGAATTCACCAAGCCTTTGAGCATTGTTTGCATTAATTGATTGAATGATAGCATAAGCAGGCAAATTATTGGTGTAGGTAAGTCCGGTTGCCTTTGCGGTAGATCGAAGAAAGTTTCTTATTGGGAAATCAAAAGGCTCTGCTTTTGGATCATTACTACCAACAAAACCTTCGCATATCATAAAATCAACAACTGCTTTGCAGTCAAGTTCATTATTTTTGATAAAATGTTGACCGCATTTAATCTCAAAACGATTGTGACAAGCCGTGGCAAATTGTTCCAATTCATATTTTAGTGCATCGGTCGTATTTGCAGAATTTGTTCTATCTTGGCTGACTTGTTTTATAGCTTTGTAAAGAGCTGTGTAGCTTGTAAGAGATCCGTCTAGAGCATTTAATGCTTTTCGGGTAGACTCCCAATCTTTTTGCGCAAAGATCCGTTTTGGACTCATCATTGTAGCACTACCCATTTCTCTGGATTCCATGAAGGCTGTTAGAGATGGCTTGTTTAATTCAATCGCATGCAAAATTTTAATTGCTTCAAGGTTTTCGCGCGGGCCAAAAGAAGCGCCTTGCTCTCTACACTTTTTTAAAGCCTCTTGGTTTGCGCCGGTAAGTTTGGCGAGAATGGCTATGCTTGTTTGTGAGTAAAGCGTTACCTGTTGTGTGCCTTCTTCGGTTACCAGGTCAAGCTGTAGTCCTTTTTGCACTTGTGATGCATGGATGCCTGGTACTGCCGTGGTTGCAAATACCGCAAGTGAGAGATAGAAAAGTGATCGAATGTTCATGGAAACCCCTTGTTGTTTCAAGTTGAATTATTCTTCTGTCAAAACAGTAACTTATCCTTTAGGTTACCAGAAATAGAAAGTCTCACAAATGCCTATAAGGCCTCAGGATCACACAGATTCTGAGGCCTTACGTTAACTTGTAGAACGCGTTGTTTGTAAAAGAGTTGTGTATTAGGGGCGGCGTAGGTAGGTGGGGTGGGTTTCGGCAGCACCTGCCTGGTGGTTGGTGGAGCGGGCCAGGGCGTATAGTATACTTGAGAGCCTATTAAGGTAGGCGCGGGAGGAGGGGCTGAGGGTTGTTTCTTTCTGTTCAATTGCCGTTATTACCGCTCGTTCTGCCCTGCGGGCCAGGGTGCGGGCAATATCTAAGAGGGCCGCAAGTTCAGTCCCCCCGGCGATGCAAAAGGCTGTCACCGGGGGAATTTCTTGTTCAATCTGGGCGATATGCCCTTCGAGCTCGGTTACGTGGGCTTGAGGAATCGTATATTTGTCGGGCATTACGACTTCGGCTTGGATCGTAAAAAGGGCGTTTTGCATTTCATGGATGAGGGGGACGAGGGGGAGCTCGACCGCTCCCCTTTGTTTTCCAGAACTAGTATGTTGCAGGGCAAACTCCTGCGCTTTGACTTTGCAAAGGCCCAAAAACGAATTTACTTCGTCCAGCGCGCCAAGCGCTTCCATAAGCGCGGCGCTTTTGGAAATAGCAGGGCCGTTTTTAACGAGCACTGAACTGCCGACATCCCCGTTGCCTGTGTAAAGTATGGGCATTATAACCTCACGCAAGAGATAACTTTGTTGTTAGGCGATGTCACATGAGCCAGCAAAGCAGGCAAGTTCGCTTTTTACCTCAGTTTCATCACGAACTTCGTAAGAAACAATTTCAGCAAAGTCGATATGCTCTACTTGTTTAAGCAGTTCATAATAACGTTGCTCAGTAATTGCTTCGTACGGTGCAAGCTGATAGACGTGACTCGAGCGGGGTAAGAATGAAAGACCGCCAACGATCTCCCAATGTTCATAGACCCAGTTAGCAACTCCCAGCCATTCGTCATCACTCACATTAATGGTAACCGAGGGGTTATGCTCAGTATAATTTTCTTTTACCATCTTCCAGTATTCAAGTTGGTCGATCGCTGAAAGATCATCACGCACAATAGCACCATCGGGTGATTTTACGGGGAATTCAAGCACATAGGTCGTTGCTGTTTCTGCCGACTGTCCCACTTCTGGATGGTAGGGAACCCCTTGGTCTTTGAGCATCTTAAAGAGTGAATCAGAAGCAGAAATACGAATACGTTGTATATAATATTGCGCAAAGCGTGGGTGCATGCCCGAAGCAGTATCAAATGCTTTTGATACGGTTCCTGATGGTTTGACGCAAGTAATACAGGTTGATGGGTTCATGCCAAAACGCTCAGCATAGATCTTATTAACCCGTACCGCTTCTTCACGTAAGCGCGCCAATGTTTGTGGATTACGGACTGCGATACAGTCCCATTGTCCGGTAATAGAAACACCTAAGAGCCGCTCTTCGTCACAGTTCTTTTTCCACTCAGGTGATAAGAAGGTAAAATTGGTCAATGTTGCTTGGAAGGTACCGATGATGGTTGCAACACGAATCTTTTGTAACAAAGTTTCTTCTGTATCTTCCGCCCGCGCAATAACTTCTGAAAGGTTACAAAATTGTTTTGGACGTAAAAGAATTTCACCACAGGGATTTGTGCCAAAGTCAGCCACATATTTTTTTGATGCTGCAAGACGACGGTCTGGTAATGTCTTTACAAGACCACCACGATTAAAAATGCCCCGTTCGCCGGTTCCGCTTTTCATGAGCGAAATCCACTCATCAAGAAATTCAATCGTCGATGGCTTATTGTCATAGACTGCTGAATTATTGGCGAGACAGCGTTGTGGTTCGGTTAGATAAAATTGTCCCTGTTTTGCACTGCGTAACTGTACGTCATTCAAATCTGACAGAGAAATAAGTGCGCTACGGCGTACGCCACCGGAAACAACGATTTCACCAATTTTGCAGATAATATCATGGACATCGAGTGTTGTGAGCTTATGCCCTTGGCGATTAAGTATTTTTTCACGAGCAAAATCAAGCAACTGGTGTAGTGGCTCTGGACCAGAGCTTTTGCCACCCATTGTTTTTAAGCGACTGCCGGCAGGACGCACTTTTGAATAATCAAAGGTTGTGTCAGCGCCAGCAAACCAGGTCTGTAATCCAAAGGTGAGTGCTTCACACCAGCCTTCACGACTGTCAGCAACAACATGGGCAGGAAGCATATGTCCCTGTTGGTAGGCAATGGTGGGAAGTTGGTCAACGTATTTTCGCTCAACCGAAAATCCAACGCCAGCGCCGCACATAGAGATGTACATAATTTCTGCAAAGTCTTCTATTTTTGTAGGAGCGGTGTAGGAGCAGTTGTAGGCGCAGACATTTGTTTTTTTAACGGCAGGTCCTGCAAATTGTAACAGACGCATTGAAGGCATTGCTTTTTGATTGAGAATCATATCGCGGATCAAAAGATATTCTTGCTCAACGAGCCGATCACCGATCATCTCTTTCATAAAATTCATGTAACGATCAACGGTCTCGATCCATGTTTCGCGCCGTTGTTCTTCATCAATCCATCGGGAATAAGTTCGGTAATATACAAGTTCTCCGAGTGAGCTGCGGAAATATTTTTTCCCCTCATGCACCAGCTCGCGTACTTTTTCAGAGACCGCTAATCTCTTTCCGTTTTTTATGCTGTTCATTCTGCCCTCATTTTGTTCGTAAGCGTCGTATCTACGCTTGTATGCATTCTTTGTTCGATCTTTTTATGGAATATTCCCCACCAGATTGCTGTTGTTGCAAGATGAAGGGCGGTGTGTGGAATTTGTCCAGCACATGCAATTGACCATGGTTGGTTCCAGACCAATGGCCCCATGCACAAACCGGTGATGACGTCATAGATCATCACAGCAACCAGGGGCTGCCACCAGCTGATCTTTGCTTTGTTATTGAGGGCAACTACCAATGATGCGCAAAGCGTTGCGCCCATAACGCCTATGGTCCAAATGCCGACGTTGTGTGTGAAGATATCTGTTGCTAAAAATTGGGTGAGCGAAAAGAAAATGCCACCCCATAATCCAAATACCGATCCGACGGTTTGTTGAATTGCTAATAACGGAATGCTGTCGGCGCATATGGCTTGACTTGCAAGACGTGCACAAAAACAACTGCCCCAAATAAGTATGCCGACGCGTATAGTTTTCTTCATTTTTTTTCTCCGCCAAACGATAGAGTTGCTGCTGTTTTTTGCAGCAAACCGCCATCAAGTAAATTGTCACTTTGTATTCTTCATTGCCGAGTACTCTCCTTCACTTTCACCCCCTCGTCTTGCTTCATCGGTGGGGATGAAAGTCTCCTTTTGTACCCACCTTGCAATATTTCTAAAAGAAATAATTGAAGAGGCGAGGTTCCACACTACTGTACCAGGTCATACCCTAAGAATCAACACAATTTGAGTCAAGAGTTTAATTGATTTCTTTTTTATTATATGGTCCTAAGTTCTTCTATTTGTTTGCCAATTGGAATTAATCGGTGATTCGTTGCAGATACTGCGGTGTTTATAGTAAGGTAAAAAAAGAACGATGTTCAACCCATTTTTTTAGGAGTACAATATGTACCTTAAATCTTCTTTTTGTGTCGTAGGATTGACGATGTTGATCTGCGCACCAACCCTTTATTCAGTCGGCTCAATCAAGCATATTGGTAGTGCCGAAGAGTTTCATGCACTTGCTAAAAAAGGCAAGCCGGTCATGGCCAAGTTCTATGCCCCATGGTGTGGCGCTTGTAAAATGATGCAACCAGCTTTTGAGGCAGTAGCAGCGGACTATGGTGATAAAGTTGTTTTTGTTGAGGTCAATGGCGAAGATCAATCTGAACTGATGAGCGCCTACGGAATCAACGCCTATCCAACATTAGTTATGATTGATGCACAAGGTAAAAAAGCTGACCAACAAACAGGAGCATTATCAAAAGATGCTCTTGAAGAACATGTTGAAAAGTTATTAGCGACAGCCCCTGCAAAGAAAACAGTTGCTGTAAAACCAGTGGTAGTAAAAGAAGAAATAATGGACGATGCTGATGATTTTATCATTGACGAAGAAGATATGATGGAACCAGTAGCAAAGCCTGTGATGACAAAGGCTGATGATTCAAAAGCATCAAAAAAAGAATGCAAGCCTTGCAAACGTTCATCATGCAAACGTTGCTCTTGCAAAAAAGATCGCAAAGAAAAGAAGCAAAAAACTACGTCAGAAGATTAATTCATTATCCATTCTTTGTTTGCTTGAAAAGGTCTGGTATCGTTCGCCAGACCTTTTCAAGTTGTGAAGATCGTAGCGGTTTATTTGGTGTTAAGATTGCGCCAACCCACTTTGATTATATTCAGGCTGTGATAAACTGTTGGGAAGAAGAGAATCACCTGGTAACTCGTAACCCAACAGGAGCCCCTATGAAAACCCCTTCCCTCATGATCCCGATTATTGTCTTTTGGGGAGCTGGAGCTATTGCCTCAGCTGCGCAGCCAAAAGTATTAAATGCTACCGTTGCTGTTGAAGATAAACAGTTACGTTTTCGTCAACAATACTTTCGAACTTCATTACAGGAAGCACTTGGCTTAATGCCAAAAGAGGTAATTGAACTCATTGCAAGGTATGGAGAATTGCCCTATGGCAAGTGCTTGAAAACCTTTCAAAATCAGCCAGATAATGGTTCTCAAAATCCGTATGCGCTTGTTGTGCTTTCAGATACAGTATGTGCCTATGAGTCTGAAAAAGGCGTTTGCACGATTATGGATGTGCAAAGCGGAAAGACTAAGAGTATATCAGTAGATACAAACGACGCTATTGCGGCTATGATTCGTTTGCCTGATGGGAATCTGGCGCTTTTACTTCAGGAAAAAAATATGATCTGCTGTCTTAATTGGCGTACCGGTGAGATTATCTATCTTCCTATGCTTTATCAGTGGATCAAGGGGTTGGCATGTTTGTCTGATGGACGCTTACTTGTTGGATTAAAAGTATCTCCCAGTGCAGACCTGCGTGAAGAAACTGAGCTGAAGCTTTTGGCACAAGGCGCTCAAGAAGGTATTCAAGTAATGCAGGATTATCGATCTGAGTCAGGAATTTTAGTTCTACCAAAAGATAAGGTTGTTGTCGTCACTCAAAAAAATCAGATAAAAATTCTTGATTTTGGATCTTCCAAATCAATACGGCCGACGATTATTGATCAAGTGCGTGACGATGCTTATTTGCGCAACCATTTGGTACAGCTGTCTGAAAACAATTTTGCTTGCGTGAAAGGAAGTAGAACGGCAGGGGCCGATGTGATTGAGGTCTGGGATACAGAAGGGCATCGTATAAAAGAAATAAAAACCTCTAACACCATACATTCTTTATGTGCATTACCCGGTGGCTTTGCGGCCGGGACGCATGATGGTTATATCGAGATACGCAATACAGACTCAGAAGCGTTTTTACGCGATTGGAAGGCGCATACGACAACTATTGCAGCTTTAGCAATGGTTGCAGGTAGACTTGTGTCTCGAAGTAAAAATTGCGCGGTTAAAGTATGGGAATAAAAAGCGGCATGCAAACGTTAAGCAAGAAAAAAGGGGGCGAGAACGCCCCCTTTTATACTATCTACGTAAGCTGCTATCTCTTAGAGTGATACCAGCAATAATGCAAGCATCGACATAAGCTTAATTAAAATATTGAGTGCTGGACCAGAAGTGTCTTTGAATGGATCCCCTACCGTGTCGCCAACGACTGCTGCTTTATGAGCATCAGAGCCCTTGCCACCCAAGTGACCACTTTCAATATACTTCTTCGCATTATCCCAACAGCCGCCGCCATTGGCCATCATCAGTGCAAGTGCAACACCAGAAACGGTGGCACCAACCAAAAATCCACCAAGTGCTTCATGCTTAAATGCATAGAAAATCACAATAGGGGAAACAACGGTGATCACGCCAGGAAGAATCATTTCTCTCAGTGATGCTTTGGTGCTAATCGCAATACAACGATCATAATCTGGTTTGGTAGTGCCCTGCATAATTCCTGGAATTTCTCTAAATTGACGACGAACTTCCATCACCATCTTAAGAGCAGCGTCGCTGACCGAACGCATGGTAAGTGCTGAAATCAGAAATGGTAATGCTGCGCCGATAAAGACGCCCATTAAGACGAGTGGATTGGCAAGATCAAGGCTCTCAAGCCCCGACTCATCCATATAGACTTGGAAAATGCTCAGTGCTGCTAACAGTGCTGAACCGATAGCAAATCCTTTACCCATGGCTGCGGTCGTGTTGCCTAATGCATCAAGCCGGTCGGTAATTGTACGTACTTCTGGGCCAAAGCCTGCCATTTCTGCAATCCCGCCCGCATTGTCAGCAATCGGTCCATACGCATCAACTGCCATGGTAATGCCAACCGTTGCAAGCATAGCAACTGCGGCAAGTGCAACACCGAAGACATAGCCGCCGTAGGTAAACGAAACAAGAATGCCCATTGCCAAAACAACCATCGGAAGAACGACCGATTCCATAGCAAGAGAAAGTCCGTAAATAATATTGGTAGCAGCTCCGGTTTGTGAAGCTTGTGCAAGCCGTGCAATCGGTGCACCGCCGGTGTAGTACTCGGTAATTACCCCAACGAAGATGCCAGCAAAACAACCAACAACAAGTGAAACAATCAATTGTGGGTCAATGCCAGCGTACCAGATATAGGCAGAGCTGGAGGCTAAAAAGAAGACAATTGCAACAGGGTTTACGAAGCGCAGAATAGTCTTTGAACGTGCTTTAATGACCAGTGCAGACAGAAGGCCAAGTACTGAGCCGATAAGACCGAATGCTGCGAGCATTAATGGTAAGGTTGTGTAGGCAATGTCATTAAAAAAGACAAGACCCAAAAGAGTTGCCGAAATCATGGCACCTAAGTATGACTCGTAAATATCGGCACCCATACCAGCAGTATCACCAACACAGTCACCAACATTGTCAGCGATAACAGCAGGATTACGCGGATCATCTTCGGGAATTCCTGCTTCTACTTTTCCAACAAGATCAGCGCCAACGTCAGCAGACTTGGTAAAGATACCGCCACCAACACGGGCAAAAAATGCGACAAGTGAAGCACCAAAGCCAAAGCTTGACATGAGCAACTTGAAATCAGCTGCGCCACCAAAGAGCCAGATCATGCCAGCAAGTCCTAAGAGTCCGAACGTTGCGACGGTAAAGCCCATCACGCCGCCACCTAAAAAGGCAATAATAAAAGCGTTATATTCCGTTGCATCTTTTGCAGCCATCGTAACGCGGATATTGGCCTTTGTTGCTGCTTTCATACCAATTAACCCGGTGGTTAATGAGAGAATTGCTCCTGCCACAAAGCAGAGTGCGGCTAACAGAGAGCCAAAAATTCCAAGAATTACGGCAACAAGCGCAGCAACGATTGCGATAATTTTGTATTCTTCACGTAAAAAGGTCATTGCTCCTAAAGCAATAACGTCAGAAATATCTTCTGCTTTGCGGTCACTGACTTTTATTGACCAGATATACCGAAGCAAAAGAGCGACAACGCCAAGGCCCAGTAAGCCAACAGCGGTAACAAAATAACTGATACACATAGTTCCTCGTTCCTCCTCACATCAAATAAGATTGTAATAGTTCTCGTTCACTAAAATGGGTTTTAACCCCTTTAATCTCTTGGTATTCATCAGGCCCTTTGCCTAAGAGCATAATCGTGCTATCGGCTGTAGCGATAGAACAGGCATAGTTGATTGCTTGTGCGCGATCATACATAACATGTACTTTATGGCTGTGCGCTGTTTCGATGCCACCTTTGATAGCATCAGTAATCGTAATAACATCTTCTGAACGTGGGTTATCACTTGTCAGAATTACCAGATCAGCATACGTACTTGCTATTTTCCCCATAACGGGTCGTTTGGTTGCGTCACGATCACCTCCTGCACCAAACAGGACAATCATATGCTTACTATACGGACGCATTGTCGAAAGTACTTGTTCAAATGAGAGCGGGTTATGCGCATAATCGATAAACGCCGTTGCCCCCGTACGCAGTCGATACTTATCTAAACGACCGGGCACCCCGGTAAATGTTGCAAGTGCTTGTTGGAGCGTTTCGGTACTGATGCCAAACGTCTGGGCACAGGTAAGGGCGGCACGACAGTTGCGCACATTAAATTCTCCCAACAGTGCGGGACAGGAGTAAGAGGCTCCCTGGTGCATAAACTGGATTCCTGCAAGTGAGCCGGACCACGGTTCGTGGGTGTTAAATGTCGCGAGTTGAATTCCTCGAGGCTTGCCTCGTACGGATTCTGTTTCGACATCGAAGATACCCCTTCGGGGTTCTTCACACTGGGTAGTGCGTATTGTGGTTCCCAGTAACTGAGTTGCCAGCTCTGTTATGCGTTTATCATCGCCTGACACAATAAATGTGCCTGATGGTTTAATCTGTTTGACGATCTGTGCTTTAGCAGCAAAGTAATCGTTAGGATCAGGGTAAAACTCTCCGTGCTCTTGGCCAAAGTTGAGAAAAAGAGCAGCGTCAAAGTTGATGGTGTCAACGCGATGGCATGAAAGTGCTTGAGCGGCAACTTCCAGTACAACATGGGTGACTCCTTGGTCGACGCATTTTTTTAGAAATGCATGGATATAGTCAGGCTGTTGCGTCGTAAGTTGCGTGGGATATTCGACCGTTCCTATGCGATTTTTGACGGTGCTTAAGAGCGCTGTCTTATACCCGGCTGAGCGCAAAAGATGTTCAGTAATAAATGTTGTCGATGTTTTCCCTTTTGTTCCTGTAATGCCGATAATTGAAAGTTTTTCTGCGGGATAACCATGTGCTTGTGCGCTTAACTGCGCGAGCGCCTGGCGGGTATGTGCTACGCGGACAAGCTTTGCGTCTGCGTGTTCGATTGCAGCAAGAGTTTCTGGGGACAGTTGAGCGGTTTGCTCAACCACAATGGTTGTTGCGCCGGCAGCAAGGGCTTGGGGTATAAAGCATACTCCATCTTGCTTTGTGCCGTTGATTGCTACAAAGGTTGAGCCAGGGCCAACATGGCGGGTATGACAGGTAACCGGGAGTGTGGTGAAAAGCAAAGCGTCTATCATAGTATCTCTTCTGTTGTTTCTGTCTGTACGTTTTTTATTCACGGGGCGTATAGGTTCGAACAGCCTGCCGAATTGCTGGTAATTTTAAAAGTAACGCATACAAATTAATAACGACAAGTCCTGCAACCATAAGGTCAATCGAATTCCAAACAAGAGCGACATCAACTAATGCTCCTAAAAGAGCAAAAAGGCAAAAAAGCACATTGTAGATGCCAAATGAACGGTTGCCGACTAAAAAGAGCCAGCACTCACGTCCAATGAAAATATAGGCAACTAAAACACCCAGGCCAAACATCATTGAGAGAATGGTGACGATCCAACTGCCCGCAGAGCCATAAACAGAAGAGAAGGCTGCAATGGTCATGCCCGGTCCATTAATACCACTTTCCCAGGCTCCACTGACCACAATTAAGAGCATAATGCTAAAACAGATAATGTGATTACTGATAAACGAAGTTGCCATGGCCATGATACCACTGCGAACCGGATCTTTGCTTTGTGTTGCCCCATATAAAATACCTGCAGTCCCGAGTCCGACTTCAGTAGCATTCAGCGAACGGGCCATGCCAAAGCGAATTGCATCTTGAATCGTATAACCGATGACGCCACCAACAAATGCCTGCGACGTAAAAGCATAAGAAACCATGAGCTGTAAAGCACCCCAGATTGCTGCGTAGTGGTACGTTAATGCAATAATCATAGAAAGTAAAAATAGCCCTACTTTAAGAGGGACGATGCGATCAGAAACGCGTAAGACCCGTTGTGCCCCACCCAGTAATACATAGAGTAGAAAGAGAAAGAGCGAGATGGCAATTGCATACGGGTTGAGCATGGGGACGGTTGCTACCAGCCCCTTTGAGATAGCGTTTGCTTGCATAGCATCACCACAGATAAGGGTGAAGGCCAAGCAGATACCTACATAGAGATAGACCAACACGCGTCCACCAGGAACCAGGGAAATATAGGCCATGGGACCACCACGCACCCCGGTCTTGGGGTCAGTGACGGTAAATTTTGTTCCTGCAAATACTTCGGCAAAGCGAATAGGCATAGTGAAAAAACCAAGAATAAATACCCAAAAAGCTGCTCCAGGTCCCCCAGAGTAGATGGCAGTAGCCATTCCGGTTAATGCCCCATTGCCAACGCTTGCGCTTAAGGTATTAAGAAAAGCTTGAAGAGGTGAAATGGTACTTGTTTGGGCTGCTTCTGGAGTAATGAGATAGCGCCAGGCGGCGAAAAAGTAACGGAATTGAATTCCCTGGAAAGCGACCGTCATGCAAATGCCGCTTGCAAGAATAAAAAGGATGAGCGGCCAACCCCATAAAAGGTCGCCGATCTGCTTGAGAGTGAGTGCCAGTGAAGCCAAATCCATTTGTTTTCCCTGTGTAAACATCTTATAATAAAACCACGACACTGCGTGTGATTAGCTCGAGTGAATCAAGTAGTGAACCAAGTGAAGTATAAACAATCTCAAGCCCTTTATCAAATGAGAGTCTATGCCACGATTATTAGCTCTTGACCTTGGTGATGCATGGACCGGCATTGCCATTTCTGATCCAACCGGGACACTGGCCAAACCTTATACGACAGTTCCTGCCCGTGAGTTAACCAAGGCGTTAACGACAATTTTGCCCGAATTCCGGGTTGCCACCATTGTCGTTGGCTATCCAAAGACGATGAAGGGTACTGTCAGTGAGCAGACCCGTATCGTAGAAAAGCTCTTTGCTCTTCTTCAGAAAACGTTCCCAACCTATCAGTGGGTTGTGTGGGATGAGCGTTTAAGTAGTAAACGTGCTTCGGCAGTTCAAAAAGAGCAGGGCGGAAAAAATTTCCAAGAGCAACGGCTTAAAGGTCACGCGATCGCTGCAGCCTTTGTTCTCGACTCCTATATAACATTTCTCCATGCACAACAAATAAATACCCAGGAGCCCAGGGATTGACAAATGTGCATAACTCTGGGTAGATTAACGGGTAGAAGCAGAAGCGGCCAGAGGCGGGGGAGTAGTATCCATGAAGTGTTCAAAGTGTGAAGGACTGATGGTCTTGCAGTCATTTTTCGATCACTTTCTGAATTTCAGTGCATGGAAGTGCATGAATTGCGGAAAGATTGTTGCTCGAAAAGAAAAGACAATCGAGACCGACATTTTTAGTTTATTTTATCAACAACAACGATGCCACAAACAATCATAAGATCTGACGAACGAGTAAACGGCAACCAGCAGCCATGCTTTTTTCTTGCGCTGCAAGCAACCTATACATCGGTTGAAGTTGGTCTGTGCCATAACCAGATCATCGATACCTCTACAACTATTCCTACACACGATGCTTCCAAACAACTGATTCCTACTATAGCTGCTTTGCTTGCCGAGCGGAATCTTGCTCTACGTGATCTTGCATTTTGCATCGTATCTGTTGGTCCTGCGCCATTTACAACTCTGCGTACGGTTATTGCTACGGTACAGGGCTTGGCGTATGGAGCGAGGTTGCCGATGGTTGCAGTTAACGGTCTTGAGGCTTTTGCGCAATCGCGTCGAGATGCGTTGACCCAAGTCATGCCCTATACCCATACGTTTGTTTTGTTGCACGCCTTTGGGCAAGATGTCTATTATGCTCAAGCTGACCATCTACACACAACGGTTACAACAGGTTGTCTTTCGTTTGAGGCATGGCTTGTTACATTGACTCAGTTCCTCAAAGCTCATCCTACGGCGCGCATTCGCTTTGTCGGTAACGGGTATGCAAAGCATACGCAACGGTTGATGGAGGCGTTTGACCGACCGCTCTGTGCGTATGATGCTGTTCCTGGCTATCTTCCATTTACTGAGTTAGTTGCCACGGGCGTTGCCCAATGGGAAGCAAAACAGGGCATCGTTCGTGAACTGACGCCGCTCTACTTTAAGTCGTACGTATAAACCAAGCTTTTACTGCATAATATTTGAGTACGCAGGCAAGCGTTATACGCTGCATGCGGAGATTCAGCCATTGTTTCCAGCTGTTTTGATTGGAGATCTGTGGCTTTAGAGTCTCCTGTTCGGGCTCAAGAGCTTTTTGCTCTTCGTCGACTGAGAGATCTGAAGAGAGTGCGCTGATCTGGTCGAGCGAGGGAAGTAGTGGTTCTTGCGCAGTCCCGGTGAGGTAGACTGGTACAAAAAATAAGCAAAAGAACATTGTTCGTCTATTCATACAACCGGCTCCTATGGAAAGATCTTTGTGGTGGCAAAGGGATATCTCTTGTATGTAAGCTTAGCTAGGCTCTAAAAAACAATCAAAATTATCGACAAATGAATTTGATCTCTATAAAGTCATCCACATGATATGACAAGAGAAATTTGATGAAAATCCCGTAAGGAACATACCCGTGGTCTGTAAAAAAATAAACAAGGCACTATTGTTTTTACTGCTTGTGTTGGGAACGGTTTCCTGTCCATGCGCCGGTCAGGTTGAAGGATCTGAGCGTATTGAAGTTGTACTGTCATTGCCCGATGGAAGTATGAGTGGAGGCCCTTTTGTACGATTGAACTCTCTCGGTGAACTTTTTCTTGAACAATTAGTGATGGTTCAGCAACTTGCAGGAGCGGCTCAGGTAGCAACACCATCATTGTCGAATCTCTGTTCTATTATTCAGCAGGGGAAAAAAGAGGTTCCTCTTGTACTCTGTCATGCTGCGCTTGAGGAGGCTCAGGCATATGTACGACAATCTTCGTCAG
The DNA here is from genome assembly GCA_964470345.1 of uncultured Candidatus Babeliaceae bacterium. GTDB lineage: Bacteria > Babelota > Babeliae > Babelales > Babelaceae > CAYYBE01. The sequence continues at coordinate 43,626 of CAYYBE010000007.1, forward strand.
GATATGCTCTCAAAAATTTAACGGCTACGTTAGCTCGATTGTATAAAGAGCTGATAGAGCGTTTTCCGGCGTTGCAACGTGCCAATGCAAAAAATGATCAGCTTGCAAGCTCCAAAGCTCCCATACCAACTAAGCCAACAAGTGCAGATATTCCCAATACTCTTGTTTCTCGTGATGAAAAGGGTGATTTTTCGGCAGGAATTATTACAGCAAGCTTGGTGGGAGCAGCGTCACATAATCTCTTAAAAACTGGTGATCGTATGTCCGGGACCTTGACCATGGACAAAGGGAGTGGTGTCTGTTTTAAAAGTCGCGCTGGAGCGGCTGGGGTAACGCTAGGGGCGAGTCCAAATCAAACGGTAAGCTATTCACTCGCTTTACCCTCTGAGCAAGGTGGAAAAGGGCAGACCTTGCTTTTGTCAAAAACAACTCCTGGGCAATTGGAGTGGGGTCGGGGTGCGGTAGACGGCCAGATAGCGACAGAACAGTCGAGTTTGGCAGATCCAAATACACTCGTTCTTCGTGACAGTAACGGTGATTTTGCGGCTCATACGATTACTGCTTATCTTAGGGGCGGTGTCCGTGGGGATGTTATGGGAAAAGCTTCAGAAAACATTTTACGAGCGGGCGATACGATGACCGGTCCGTTACAGTTTGCAGCACAAAATGCGCTCTCGTTTGCTGATAGCTCGGGGAAGACTGTTTCTGTTCAGGCTCCTGATCAGGTAGGGGCATCGTATACACTTAAGCTTCCGCAAGCGCAGGGATCGGTTGGACAGGTTCTTGCGCAAACAGATTCGGGGCAGCTCGGTTGGACCTTTCTGCCGGCAACGCCACAGGCGTGGCAAGCAGAGATAAGTTTGACGCCAACGTCGGAAGCGGTTCTTTCTGCCAACGACGCATCGAATCAACTCTATAATCTAACGCCAGTTTTGGTGCCGATTACCGATGCGAATGGGACGTATACCTACGGCTTCTTAGCCAATAGTGCCGTGGCGGCATTTCCCCAATTGGTTGGGCGCGATGCTTCAGGTAATGGGGTCTCTTTTGATGCCAAGCAACTGGTTCCCCTTCTGGTGAATGAGATTAAACAGCTGCAAACGAGCCACGAGGAGCTTTGGAAGGCGATTACGGTCTTGCAAGGTCAGATCAACATGCGCGGCAAGCAGTTATAGCCTACTAATTCGCTTTATAACTGATCATACCCTTCAACAAGATATTCAGAGACCGGGGCTCCGATTTCTGGGTAGGGGATTACTGACCTCAGAACGAGGGATTGGAGATTTTGTGAAATCGAGCGCTCTCTGGTTGATCCAAAAATGTAGGTGTTGATTAACCCTGGCAATTTAAATAAGCCATACAGGTGAATCAAAGCAAGGATAATGCCAGGTCGCCCTTCAATCAAAGGTTTGTTGACACCAATTTCTGGTGAAACGTTGGCAAAAGGATTGTTGGTTGGAGCAATGAAGTTAGCAAGAAGCGCTAAGGCGAGTTTTTCTGCCTGGGCATAGCAAAAGGCGCCGGCTGCGTGCGTTGCGTAATAAACCAATTGGCTTGGCTTGCGCGTAGCAGCGGTAACTGTTTGGTTATGGAAAAAGCCTGTACAGAGTACTAATGTCATTGCGATCTTGCGGTAATTCATGATGTTTCTCCACCGTATGAGCCAGGTTGTTTAATTCAAAAACCTTGATTTAACAACGTTTTCTTCTTTTAAGCTACCATATCGGGTGGATTACGCAACTTTTTTCTTGCTTCAATCTCTTTACGCTGTGCAGAAAAATAGGGGGTATTGGTTAAGGGGGCGGCGGAGTTCTGGAGGGACAGGATCTTGAAGCCTGACATCATGAAATATAACCAGAGGTGATTTGTAGAAAAATAGGAGAAGGGGGTTTTAAAAACGAAGCTTGAGGCAAGGATGGGCATATGACTTGCCAGCCAGACAGATCCGGCAACTAATCCTGCGGCTCCTGCAAGTCGACGGGCAGTAGTCCATGACCATAATGATGTTTTTGGATCAGTCAGTGTTGTGGAAACTTTGGTTGACCAATAATGTGCGCCGTAGGAGACCGCCTGATTACCGAGTGCAAGTATGGTGAGCAGGAGGGCATAGTACGACAGCGGCTTTTCGGAGTCGCCATCGAAAAGGGATACCGCTTTTTGGACACAGAGAGATTTGCCAGCTAAGAGCGCTGCCTGGAGAGCGAATTCGGCACAAGCTCCGTGTTGTTGGCCAGTTGATTGAGGAAGTATCTGGTCGGTAATTTTTTCTGAAGCGTACACAGGCGCTTGGAGCATGGCAAGTTTTGCGATCCCAAAGGCACTGGTCTTAACAACACTGAAGACCGAACTTGCGCATCGTGATAACCACGAAGGGGCTGGAACAGGTTTTGCTCCCTCAGCTCCTTGTAGGAACGAAGTACATACACATAATCCGAGAAGTACTGATAAGCGCAGATGCTTTTTACTCTGAAACATACGGTATTTTCCCTTAGTTGTTGCTGATCTTTATTGTTCCGTAGTACCGCTGGCTGAATCTGTAATTTTGTAAAATAGAACCTTTGAATATCTATCGAATAATTCAGCTAGCACTATTTAGTCTACCAGAAAGAAATCAGGGGTCAACAACCCCCTCAATAGGCTCTGCTAGACGCCAAAACCCGTGCTTTAGGATAGGAGTGAGGTGCAAGTGAAGAAAGAAACTCTTGATTTATCTCTGCTCAAGCTGCTTGTATACTATAAGAACGTACGAAACGTACGTTATAGAAAAGGGGAGCAGCTCGTATGCCAGATCTACAGCACCAGGCGATTGTTTTACATTCTTTCTTGCCCTGTCGGCAAAAAGTTTCACTCTTTGATGCCTCAGCAGGCCGTCTGGATACAACCTTTCGCTCTGCTGCATCGTGTGCCCTTATGCAGGGTGCTTTGATTACGTATGAATCTCATCTCTGGAAAGGCAGGACCATGATTGAGGGGCTTACGCTCTGCAAGCTCCCACAACCCTGGGTCTGTCAGGATCTGCTCTTTTTGCACCATGTGCTTGAAATGATTCACTATTTTTCTCCTGAGCAGAGTAACGCAAAACAGCTTTTTGAATTTTTATTATTCTTATATGAAGAACAACCAGAAGCACAGAGTGATCTGTTATTGGTGAAACGATTATTTGTAGCAAAACTTTTTGCTTTATTGGGAATTTATCCTGAAGGAGTTGAGCGTTCTGAGTTACGTTCGCTCTTTTACATGTTGACAACAGGGGATAGAACACAAGCAGACCGTTTAACTGACGAACAACTGCATACAACGTTGAAAATTTGGTTATGGGAATGCGTACAGACGCATCCACAAGCAGAACAATTTAAAACTGTATCATTTTTGAATACTGTTGAGTAAAAGGGAATCATGATGAAACAAAAAAATGCGCTTTTATTAGTAAGCTTACTGAGCACTAGCTGCTGGCTACAAGGGGGTTTGCCCCTGATGCTCTTGCAACAGCAACAACAGAAACCTGCTGCTGATGGAGTAAAACCGCCAATCAAGCCGTCAACGCGGTTAGGCAAACGACTGCAAGCTGTTGAAAAAGAGTATAGCAGTTATAAAACAGTACCAGCTGAACCTGTTGTATCGAAAACAGTCTTTGCTCATGAAATCGAGACGCTTAAGGCAGAGTCAGGAAAGGCTTCCGGAAAGCAACTTGAATTTCTTAATCAAAAATTGTCGTTGGCAAGCCAAATGTATCAGGTAGCCAGTGAGATTGAACAGGCACGTAATCAGATTAATCAAACGTTTGACACACAGGTAAAAGTACTGCAAGAAGGTATATCCCAAGAAAGTTGTACCGGAGACCGAGTTCCGGTCAAAGCCTACTATGTCTATGATGATGTGCGAGCACTTGCGAATAAAGTTACCGAAGTTCGTGGATTATTGAATGAAACAGAAAAAGCTCGGCTGGCGGCAATTGATGACAGCAGTAAGCGTAAGAAAGCGCAACAGCTCCTTGAAGGCGAACGTAAAGATAAAGTTAAAGCCCGGGAAAATTTTATCGGGCAGGCTCAATCAGAAACACAAACTCTTTCTGTTGCACAGCAGGGGGAATTACTTGACCAGGAAATTAAACTTGCTGAACTGAAACAACAGTTAGCCGAACTCAAATTTACTGAAGCTGAACGCCGTTTGAATTTAACAGAAGATCAAATTGCTTGCTACAAAGTGCAACTGGGGTTGCTTGAAGAGGACCAAGTTCGATTGCAAATTTCAGCGCGCATCACAGAAAGTTATGTGAAATCAGTCGAGAAAGAACTTGCCGCTAAGCGCCAGCTTTCCCTTGACCAAACGAGCCAATTGCATGAAAAGCTTGAGTTGATCCAAACGTTAAGTGATGAGGAACAACAAAAAATTCAAGATGCGCAACGTCGCTACCAATTAACGCCAAGTGACCTTGCCGCAGTGCGTTCACTTGATCGTGATTCGAAAAAATTAGCGAACTGGGGTGAATTTACTGAGTTATTAGTCTTAGTTACTGAGCAAGCACTGCTTGATGTGCAAAAGGCTTCTCTTGCTGCCCAAATTGATACTGTCAAAGCTAAGTTTGTCCAGGACGAGCTTGAGGCAAGCATGGTGCGTTCTTGGTTCAAAATGACGACGGAATTTGGTGGCTTTACCACCGACGAAGAGGTTGAGCAGGAAATCAAAAGTTACCAAAGCAGTAAAGCTGAACAAGAGGCACACATTGCTGCAGTTACCAATACACGTGATGCGGCAATTGGGACTTTGCAAGCGCTGAACACGAGCCTTGATAAAATCGGTGCTCTGCGCAAACGCTTACAGACAGGTGGTACTGCGGCTTTAAAAGGACAGCGTATTTCATATGAACGAGTGTCACGCCGACTCTATGAGGTTGAAGAAAAGATCAGAAGACGTATTAGTGCGGTTGCAGAATTGGTTCGAGAATATACAACGACGTTGGTACTTGTGCAGGATACGGTCAAACGTATTGATACGATGATTACTGAATTGAAGGCGCGGAGCTTTTGGCGCCGTTCGAGCCTCTCGATTCGCTGGACGAGAATGAATCGCTTTATTCCTGATATGGAGCGTTTTATCTTTGATGTGCAGCAGTCGACATTCCATTTCTTTTCAAAAGAGCGCCTCGGACAAGCGTTTACCTTTGTCCGTGATTTGGTAACTGAGCCGTTACGGTTGCTCTTAGTACTCATTTATCTGATTATTCTTGTTCTTTCGTTTATTCTTTTCCAATTATATTTGCCTGACGTGCGTGCTTTTTTTCATGCAATGCGTGCTGGGTATACGTGGGTTCGGTATATTGGGCTTTGGGGTGAATTTTTTTGCGATTTTATAAAAGAGCATATCTTGGGCATTTACCTCTGGGTTGTTCTCTTTGGGCTTATTAATTTTCGTCTTATCTCAGACGTTCCCTTTGCTCAGCTTTTCTTTTTATTTTCGATTGCCTATTTGCTCTCTCTTGCAACACACTTTTTTGCAGCATTGCGTCTGTATAACCAACAGACATCATTCCAATTGATTAGTAGCGCCTCTGAACGCCGTTTCTTTTGGCTTGTCTCATCGGTGGCCTATGCCTTTATTGTCTTAGGATGTGTGAACGGTGCATTTTTACGGGGCGGTTATGGCGGTTCACAGGTGTCGCTCGTCTTACAAGCAAGCATGATTATCTTGTTGCAAATTACGCTGATTAGTTTGATTGGGAAAGAACAGATCTTGTGGCTTTTGCAGTATGATACGCCGTTGGCTCAATGGGCATATGATCGAGTCAACCGTTACTATTATGTTGTATGGGCAGCGTTTATTGCCTTTATTATTATCATTAATCCGTACGTGGGGTATGGTCGCCAGGTCTTGTATATTGTAAAACGGCTTGTAGTGACCGGTGCACTTATTCCGCTGTTTATCTATGTGCATAATCGGGTAAAGCGAGTCTCAATTGATCTCTTTTTCTACCACACAGAAAGTGATGAGGTAAAAGAACGATTTTCTGCAGGGCGGCTCTGGTATGGTGCGTTTGTTATCTCGTCACTGGTACTGTTTCTTGTTGCCGGTATTTACCTGGGATCACGTATTTGGGGTTCAGGCGTTGGCATACGAGAGATGCTTTCATGGCTTAATTATGCGTTCTACACACCATGTGATGAAGCGGGAAATGAACTGCACGTTACGATTTGGTCGATGCTCCAAATTGGTCTGTATGTACTTGGTGGGTTTGTTATCGCCTATATCTTAAATCAGTTCTTTATTCGCCGTGTCTTAGATCCCTTTTTGGTAAGTCCGGGAATTCAAAGTACGGTTGCCACGTTATTTAAGTATGTTGTCATTGTTATTGCTGCGTTTATGGGACTTACTAACGCAGGGCTTGAGGGATTAACGACGAAGCTGGCAATCTTGTTGGCCGGCTTAAGCTTTGCAGCGCAAGATACGGTCCGTGATTTCTTCTCGTACTTTATCCTGCTTGTGCAGCGACCAGTCAAAATTGGTGATCTTATTGAAGTTTTAGATGGTAAAGAGGGACGACTTGCAGGAGTGGTGCGTCATATTACGCCACGTTCGATTATGATTCGTCGTCGCAATAGCACAACGGTTATCATCCCGAACTCACGGGTTGTCATGAACCCCGTTATGAACTGGAGTTATTCGCGCAGTTTTATTGCCTTTGATGATATTGAAATTACCCTTGCCTACTCAGGTGATCCACTGCTTGCTCAAAAAGTGATGCTCGAATTACTTGATAAAAACCCGAATATTCTCAAGAGCCCAAAACCGATTGTTCGTTTGAATGCTTTTGTCGACAGCGGGTATCAGTTTATGGTACGTGGATATCTTTCTTCAGATAAAGTGTCTGATCAGTGGGATATTGCTTCTGATGTACGCATGGAACTGATTCGGGTCTTTAGAGAGAATAATCTTGAAATGGCATTTCCAGTTCATGGGATCAAGATTATGTCAGACGAAGATACTACTCAGCAACAGCCTGAAACTTCCAAGATACTGGGGGATAAGAAGTAGAGATATCACATTTCAAAATAGCACCAAAGTTTCTATGAATTTTATAAAAATAGCGGGTTGAGGGGCGCAGCCCCCACTCGTTCGCCGGAGCGTCCCGCGTAGGCCATTGATTGTTATTCGAATAAAGTTTTTAGTGCTAACGTAGGAAGTGATATCTATATGCACGTAATTTGAACAAAAAAAGAGGGGGCCACAAGGCCCCCCAATTTGTGCGCTCTTATTTGCGCATGCTGCGAATCCATTCAGCAACATGATGAGGAACTTGTGCCATCATAGCTCCATAAAAGATCATGTAGGCAGCAAAGATGACGATAAGTGCTGAAAGCCATTGCTCAAAAATGCCGAGTGTGTGTAGTAAAATAACCCCACCGATTGTCATAAACAAAATGCCGCGAAATGTTTTTTTGTCCATGAATGATGTATCGTTTTCCATAGGAACTCTCCTGAAAAAATGGTTAAAGAAGTAGTATCTTCTCTTTTTACTATAACGATTTTGGGGTGGTCGGGGCAAGAAATCAGCTGTTACGCTTGTGGGGTGCTGAGCTGACCCAGTGCGCGGGCGATGGGGAGCAGTAACGCTTTGAGTTCATCTTTACTCTTAACCGCAATCTCGATTCCCAACGCAGGTACATGCATGCCTACCAGTGGATGGAAAGGAAGCGCACGTGGTGTAACTATCGTTGCGGCTACGGCAGACCCTTGGTTTTTGAGAGCGTGTACAAAGGCTTGGGCTTGCGCATAACTTACGCCGCTGATAGCCTCATGCGCTTGCGTGTATGGTTCAAATGAAAGCGATGCGCCTGCTCCGGGTTGTACAAGTGCTGATCGGTTACTACTCATGACATAGGTTGCAATAACGGGAAGCGGTTTGGTATGAGAGGCGATTCCGATATGCACAAACAGATCTGCTGGTAAGCGATTGGCAAATGTTGCATTTTGCAGCGGCTCAACCGTTTCACCAGGAATTCGTGTCAGTACGCAGTTGATCTCTGGATAGAGATCTTCAAGCATATGTTTAAGTTCTTGCGCGAGTTGTAAGCTTACGCCCCGTTCAAACGTATCGTCGATCGTACGGCCTGTGTATTGTGCATCGCCTGTTGGGTCGAGCAACAGCTTAAACTTTTGTGTTGGCTGTGGACGTTGGTAAGCGTTGTCAGCACCATGGTCGCCACGGTTATCCATAAACCCTCCAAGTGGCCATGGTTGTGTGAAATCAAGATGATAGTCGGTAAGAGGCTGATGATGAACAAGCAAGATAAGCTTAGCAAGTGATGGAATTGACTCGTGGAGCGTACGTAACAGCCCTTCGATAATCATGAGCTTTTCTTTAACCGTTGCTTCAGTTGGCAGTGGATTGTGGGTGAGCGAAAGATAGAGCGTTGTCTCTTTAGAGTCAGTGGCTGCAGCTTCGATGCCAATCTTTTGCTCAGTAAGTGCTTCTTCATACAGGAGAGAAAAGTACGCTCCTGCTAAGCGAGTACTGTTTTTGGCAATACCGTCATGTTCCCAGATCGTCTCAATCTGTTCGGTATGCCAGTTGTCGTTTTTATAGAAAGAGACAGGAACCGCCTTTTTGTTTACAGCATCTGCGGTTTCACCAGACATCGGTCTAAACCAGGCCGGTATGTGGATAATGATCCACTCATTACGCCAGGCAAAGAGTATAATTCCGGCAATAAACGTGAGAGCTGAGAGAGACAAGAGTGTTTTTATCTGCATAGGTTTTCCGTTATTTTTGCATACAATTCAGTGTACGCTCGTTGAGTAATTTTCGCAAAAACGTATTTCTGGTAATAGCTTTATTATTTTTAAGTGCAATTGCCAACGCTTTGACCTGCCCGATAATAATGCACAATTTCTTAGCACGTGTGACGGCCGTATAAATAAGATTACGTTGCAACAGCGTAAAGTGCTGGGTAAAAAGTGGGATGATCACCGCAGCATATTCAGAGCCTTGGCTTTTATGAATAGTCATAGCGTAGGCAAGAATAATTTCGTTAATTTCGTCAAAATCATACGACACACTGCGCTCTTCAAACTGAACCGTAAAGATCTGATCTTCATGGTTAATCTCTGCCAAAATGCCGGTGTCACCATTAAAGACCATTTTGTCGTAGTTGTTACGAATCTGCATTACTTTATCGTTCACTTTAAAGGTTGTCCCTGCATAGACCAGGTGACTGGTAGACTCACGGTTAAACAGCTCTTGGAGCATTGCATTGAGCGCCTGTGTTCCCGTGTTGCCTCGGTTCATCGGACATAAAATAGCTGCTGCTTCCGGAGCAATTCTCCGTTTGGGTAGCTCAGTAGCCAGCACGGTTTTAAGTCGTTCATGAAACTGTTCTGATTCTTGTTCTTTTACAAAGAGAAAGTCGTGTGGCGCCCCGCCCTGTGATTCCTGACTTGGCGCATAGGGGAACTCACCTTGGTTAATCCTATGGGCATTTACAATAATTAAGCTATTACGTGCTTGTCGAAAAATTTCGGTTAAACGAACGGTCGGAATAACGCCACTGGCGATACAGTCGTTTAAAACGTTGCCGGCACCAACGGAGGGTAACTGGTCAACATCACCAAGTAAGAGAAGATGTGCCGTCGGCGGGATTGCTTTTAAGAGCGCATGCGCTAAAAAGATATCGATCATCGACGCTTCATCAATAATCAGTACTTGGGTAACGAGGGGATTGCGGTCATGATGTTTAAACCCCATATTCGTCATGTCAAATTCTAAGAGGCGGTGGATTGTTGTTGCATGGCGCCCGGTTCCTTCAGCGATTCGTTTTGCCGCTCGCCCGGTTGGCGCAGCAAGCTTGTAGCTAATGCTGTGGTGATCGAGTACCGAAAGCAGCTCACGTATGAGTGTCGTTTTTCCTGTTCCTGGCCCCCCAGTAACGATCGTAACTTTATTGGTTAATGCAGTAATAATTCCCTGCTTTTGATCTTGATTTAATACGATTGAGTTGTGCTGTGGATGCTCAAGTAGATCGGCAAGCGTTTCTTGTTTAAAGGCAAGGGGTGATGGGCTTTCAAGTAACTGGGCAAGTCGCTGGGCGCATCCTGTTTCGCAATAGAAGTGGGACGTTGGTGCAAGAAAGAGCTTTTCTTGGTCGTTGACCATTACAATCTTTTCTTGATTATTGAGTGCTGTTATTGCATCGTCAATTGCCTGTTGGTGCTCATCATCAAGTTCAAGTAAGAGTTGCGCTTGTTCGCGAGCAACTGTTTTTTCAAGATACAGGTGTCCGAGCTTAGTTGCTTGTGAGAGCGTAAACAGCATGCCAGCTTGGATCCGTTGTGGAGCGTAGCGGGCGATACCGATTTTTTGCGCAATCGCATCAGCTGTTTTAAAGCCAATACCCCAAATATCATCGGCAAGGCGATAGGGATTTTCTTCGATGACGGCAATTGCGCGCTCTTTATAGTGCTTATAAATTTTGGTTGCATAGGCAGCGCTGATGCCCTTATCCTGCAAAAAGACCATAATCGAAGCGATTCCCTTTTGGTCCTGCCAGGCGGCTGCGATCTGTTCGATGCGCTTGGTTCCAATACCGGGAACTTCTGCAAGGCGCTCAGGATTTTGGTCGATAATCGTAAGAATCTCTGAGCCAAAACGGTCGACTAATTTTTCTGCATAGACTTTACCAATTCCCTTAATCAAGCCAGAGCCTAAATATCGTTTTAAGCCGGTTGGCGTACTCGGGAGATTGGTCGTGCAGCGTGTTGCCTCAAACTGTTTGCCAAACTTTTTGTGAAGTTTCCAAGCACCAATGAGTTCAATGTCTTGCCCAACAACAAGGGCGGGCAGCGTGCCGGTTACCGTAATTTTTCCGAGCTGCTTGGTTTGGAGCGTAAAGACAACAAAGCCACTTTCATCACTTTGAAAAACAAAATGCTCAATGGTGCCAAATAGGGTGTCGTTGGTTGGTGAAAAGATGGTGCGTTGGTCCATGAGGGTTATCGGGGTGTCACTTTCGCCAATGCTGCGTGGTACTTGGCAAGTGACTTTGGTAAGCTCGCCGTAAAATCAGCTAAGAAAAGATGTAAATCTTCAAGGAATTGGTCAAGAATTTTGAGTGTCGTAATCTGCTTAATAAAAAGCGCATGCTCTTTGCCCGGTTTAAACTCGTCATTATTAAAAAGGCGTAGTAACGAGTTTGGTTGTTTGCGTTGCTTCATCCAAGCAGCAAGACATGGCTTAAGAATATCGCGGGCAACATGAATCTGTTGCAGGTACGGTTGCGCTGTTTTTTCAAATTGGGCGATAAAACGTTGTACGGTAATGGTACGGTCGCTCTCTGAAAGTTGCGATTCAAGTTTTATGAGATCCTTAAACGAACAACTTTTTGTAATCTGTTGGGTCAGTATGCTGTTGATCTTCGATTTAAATTTCATAATTTCGACAAGATTTACGAGCGATGTTCCATCGACCATTTTTAAGATATCAACGTTTAACATGCAGGGTGCCTGATCCGTTGCCCATACTGGAGCTCCAAGCGTACAGGCTACAATACAAGAAATAACTGTTTTCCGTAGGGGAATATAGTTCATGATAACCCTTTCTTTTCAATAGCAAACATAATCGAGACTCGAGCTTGTATGCGTCTTAAAAATCAATGCCGATGTGCATGCCGACGGTATAAGATTTACCAATACCGTGATTATGCACCGTCGCGTCTCCCTGTAATCCAATATGAACAGGGAAGAAGTCTTTGGTGCAAATTTTGCCTAAGATACCGGCGAAGATCTTACCTTCATAGGCATTGTGTTTGGTACCGGCAGCAAGGTCAAGTTGTTGAGGGGCAAAATCAAGGGGGGCAAAGACGCATGAAATTTTTCCTAAGTGTTCGCGTGTTTGTCCCCAGAAATCATAGCCAACGGTAAGTTGTACCGATTCATGAACTTGGGCGAGCAGGGCGGCTGATGCCTTGGCAATTATACCCGGTCGCGTAGAGATCCGTACCGGCGTTGGATAGAGAAAGTGGCTCGATTGTTCTTCAAGAAAACGTATATTTTCACAGGCATGATCGGGGTTGGTATAATCACGATTAAAATTCACCGTATTTTTGTTGATACGGAATAAACGTGTTTCATGGGCAGGTAACGTGAATTTTAACTCACCATCGAGCACAAGTCCGATAGTGCCATGTGGTGAGAGAGATGGCTCAAAGTGGAAAAGTGGTCCGAGATTGACATGCTGCTCTCCCATGGGCAGATCAATCAAATTTCCCGCAAGCCGATCGATCGCCTCAAGACTGTAGTTAATCCATAATACACTCAGCTCAAGCTGAGCTCGTTTGGTTGTTGGTCCCGGGATTAAGATTTCTTTTACATAGAGATCAAAGCTTTTCATGTAATCGATAAGAGGAAATGGGCTTGTTTTGCAAAAGTGCCCACCTATGATTCCTTCTTTAAATTTAGCGGCGGTAGGGAAGGTGATCTGACCACCAATACGCACGGGTGGGCATTGGTCGCCAGCAAAGTTATAAAGAAGTTGGAGGCGTAGGTCGCCCATGCCGAGTTTGTCATTAATAAAATGGCGCTCACGGAACGTGTCAAAATCAAGGCCGGGTAATACGGTGCCTACCCCGGTAAAAAGTGGCTGATTCATGACCCGCTCTTGCTCGGCGTCAGTCAGAAACAGGTTATGCTCATTCCAATATAACGGTAGCGCGGCGCTCACCGTCCAGTGATTCCAGCTTCCCCAAGCAGAAGCCATTGCACCAAAGCGGCGCTCGACAAGAGACATTTTGTTAAAAATTGACAAAACATCAGCAATATCAATTTTTATGAAATCGATTTGATCGATTATCTCTAAAAAATCTCGATTTGCTAGAAGGGCAATATAGGAAAGAATCGTGTCCCCATGTTCCGTGTAGAACATTCGGTTGGTTGTATTGAAAAATGGCGTAGCAGCAATTGAGATGCCATTTTCATAGTTTGAACGGAGTATATGGGCAGATATGAGGGGGAGATCGTGAATTGATCGAATAACTGGCGGATTTGTTTTTTCGTAAAAGTCGAGCTGCAGAATATTTGGTAAGCTTACGCGGGTTAACAGATCAATATACTCTTTGGCATCGTCTTGATTGCAAGCAGGAGCTTTTGTTGCTTTGTTTAAATCCTCAAGATTTTTAAACTGTTGTTCCTGTTCTAAGTCTAGGGGAATTTGATCAATTGAGATGGAAGTTGGCGAAAATGGAGTTTGTTCTGTAGGAACATTGGGCGTTTGCGCCGCAGAGAGTGTGACGGAACTGATAAGTACGAAAACACGTAAGAAAAAGTGGCGTGTAAACATATCCCTCTTTACGGTATAAATATAGCGACGTAGGTTTGCTCTATCGTTGTAATACAATCTATCAAGTCAATACAATGTATCAAGCCCAGCGGGTGTATGACAAGGGTTGTGGTACCTCCAGGACTTACCTAGTATAGCCACTTGTGCAGGCGTTGACAAAAGTGGCCTGTTTACAGGGGTTTTAAGAAGTAAACATCATGCTTTTATCAAGGCAGAAGAGGGTCTAAGGGACTCTGTCCCTCTCCCGTTGCCGGAGCGATAAAGAGTCTTGGTAAACAAAAATGAGTATATGTCGCGCAGGCCGATTGTGCTTCATTCGAAAACAATCAATGGCCTACGCCAAGGGCTCCCGACTTCGCCTATCCACGCCTTCAGGCTTGGCAGGCTACGACGGGCACGGCCGGCGACGAAGTCCTGCGAAGCTTGCCAAGTGGGAACACCTGGACAAGCGTAGAAGGCTCAACCCCTGGGCTTACGCAAAAGAGAGAGAATTTTTATCTTGTTGTATCCCGAGAAAACTAATGTTCGACTTTTATAAAGTGCGGAGTAAGCTGGTACGGTAGTGAAGCACAAACAATACAGTTTTTGAAGGGAAATTTGCCATGGTGACATGCCAAAAAACAGAGCCACGTCCTCTGCCACGTTCATTGATTGTCGAGGGGAATATTGGGGCAGGGAAATCGACCTTTTTGCGGGTGATGGGGGCGTACCTCCAAGCGCAGCTCGTCTTTGAACCCCATCAACGGTGGCAAAACGTTGGGGGAGAGAACCTGCTTGAGCACTTTTATAAAGATACCACCCGTTGGGCCTACACATTCCAGACCTATGCATTTTTAACCCGTATCTTTGCCCTGCAAGAACAAACCCAAGTTTGTCAGTCTACGCTTCAGCTTATTGAACGTTCAGTCTTTTCTGACCGGTACTGTTTTGCAAAAAATTGTTTTGATATGGGGCTTATGAGCTCGTTAGAGTGGAAGCTCTATGAGTCATGGTTTGTCTGGTTTGTTGAGCGGCAGGTTCCACAACCGGATATGTTTATCTACCTTCGTGCTGAACCCCAAAAATGTTATGAGCGCATCTCGATTCGTAGCCGTTCAGAAGAAGGGGGCGTTTCATTGGAATATCTTCAGATGCTCCACCAAAAGCATGATGATTGGTTGGTCCATAAAAAAGATATACTTCCGGTACTTGCCCAGACCCCTGTGTTGGTGTTAGATGGTGATTTAGAGTTTGAATCTGACGTTGCGGTGCAACGCCACTATGCTGACGCTATTGTGCATTTTCTGGAAACGCAGTGTGGAGTTGCGCAAGAACAAAGTAAGAAAGAAGAGAAAAAGCTTGTACAAATAGGGCTTTAGTGGTGTAAGATAGTTGAAGCATAGTATAAAGTTTAAGAAAGGACTTGCATTATGGAAGATTTTTCAGCCTACGTTAAAGTTGCTGCCTACTTTGGTGCTGCAATCGCTATTGCACTTGGTACACTTGGTCCTGCATTGGGTCAAGGTATGGTTGGGGCAAAAGCATGCGAAAACATGGGAAAATATCCTGAATCAGCCTCCTCAATCCGTACGGCTATGATTCTTGCTATTGCTGCTATTGAATCTTTAGGCGTTTACGCTCTGCTGGTAGCAATTATGTTGATCTTCTTTGGCGGTAAATAACATAAGAAGAGCTCCATGGTTAATTTTACGCTTGTCATACAAGTGATTCATTTCTGGGTCGCGTACTTTATACTCACCCGACTTCTTTTTAAGCCGGCGTATGATCTTATTGTTGCCGACGAGCAACAGGCGCGTGCTCTTGAAAAACAGATTAATCGCGTTGAAACAACCATTGCTGAGCAAACCACCAATAACAAACATGAGTGGGTCAGACTTCAGCAAGATTTACAAAAACAGGTTCCGCCTACGCAGTATGCAATTGTGAAGGCAGTAGCCCGTGAACCAGAACCACAACCGCGCGTAGTATCTGAACAAGAAGTGCAAGCACTTGTTGTTCAAGCACGTGACATGATCATGAATCGAGTGAGCAATGGAATTTGTGATTAACATCATCTTTCATATCTTAAACTTTGCTGTGGTTATTGGCTTAGGAGTCTATCTTTTCCGTTCTAAGATTATGAATCTTATGCGTCAAGAGATGATTGTCGAGGTTTTGGAGCGTTCGTCGTTGTTCAAGCGGCTTGAGGGTTTAAAAAAACAGAGCAAAAATCTTGTCATGGCGTATGATCATCAGCGTAGTTTCCACCAGGATCTTGAGAAAAAAATGGAGCGATGGCAGCAGGCGGTGCAAACTCAGCAAGCCAATCGAACTATCGAAGGTGAGCTGCTTGCGCAAAAGATGCATGAACGAAGTGAGCATGAGATGCAAGAGCGCCACCGACGAACCCTTTCCCGTACTGTTCTTACTCAGGCGCTTACACAGGCCGATGAACAGCTTGTGCGCTGTTTTGCACAAGAGCAGGTAAAAAAAACATATACGACAAAAATTATTGATCAATTGCGTAAAGGGGCAGAATGACATTAAGTCAAAAAGCACTTGCCCATACCTATGCGCAAGCATTTGAAGATCTGTTTACGACACAGCTTTCCGAAGAAGTAATACAACGATTGAAAAAGGCTGCCAAGGCGCTTAAAGAACAACGCTCGCTCCCCTTTTATCTCAGTCTTACTATTATCTCTGATGCCCAAAAAGAACAGGCGCTGCGAGGTTTTTTTACCGCATTCGGTTGTGCCGATATCATGGAGCCTTTGTTGGTATTATTGGCGAAATCCAAACGGCTCTTTTTGATAAGTGAAATCGTACGGCAGATCGTCGAAGTCTACATGGACCGCAGGGGTATTGTTGAGGCGCGACTTAAGACGGCGCAGCCGCTCACAGTTGAAGAACAACAATTTCTTGAACAGTATCTCTGTTTGCGTACATCAAAAAAAGTTCGTCTTACGCAAGAAATTGATAAAGCACTTATTGCAGGAGTTCGGGTGGAAAGTGCAACCTGGTTGTGGGAGTATTCAGTCGCGCAACAATTGCGCATGATCCGTGCATCGGTATAATACCCTTGGGTATAAAGGTTTTTTATGGAAATAAAAAGTACTGATTTAGTATCGCTCTTTGAGCAATCGTTACGGGGAGGAGTTCAGGGCAAACTTGAAGAAGTTGGCTATGTAATCCAAACCGGTGATTTTTCGTGTAAAATTCATGGCTTAATGAAAGCTGCCTATGGAGAGCTGGTTGAGTTTGAGGGTGGCAATAAAGGAGTAATTCTCTCTCTTGAACAAGACTATGTGGTAGCATTCTTACTCTTTGCTGATATTGACGTTAAAGAGCTTGAAGTTGCCAAAAGAACGGGAGAAGTCTTTTCTATCCCCGTAAGTACCCAATTATTAGGTCGTGCGGTCAATGCATTAGGAATGCCGATCGATGGCCTGGGCGCCTTGCCTGAGTATGCTGAAGTCCGTCAAACTGAGCAGGATATTTTAGGTATAGCAGAGCGTACCCCTATTCATGAATCATTAGAAACCGGTATTACCGTTATTGATGCTCTTTTTCCTATTGGTAAAGGTCAGCGTGAGCTGATCATCGGTAACCGTATGACAGGAAAAACGAGTATCGCACTTGATACTATTTTGCACCAGCGCGGTAAAAACGTTGTCTGCATTTACGTGTCGATTGGCCAGCGCCAAGCAAGTTTAGCCCGCACGATTCGTCTGTTTGAAGAACATGGTGCTCTTGAGTACACCGTTGTTGTGAGTGCTGATTCAGGTGAGTCTGCATTAGAGCGCTACTTGGCACCCTATACGGGTTGTACGATTGCCGAGTTTTTCCGGGATCAAAAGCGCGATGTGCTTATTGTCTATGATGACTTGAGTAACCATGCGGTTGCCTATCGAGAAATGTCGCTCTTAATGCGTCGCTCCCCAGGACGTGAAGCGTATCCTGGTGATGTCTTTTATTTACACTCACGTTTGCTTGAGCGAGCAGGAAGATTTTTATCCGGTGGTTCAATTACGGCACTCCCTATCGTTCAAATTCAAAGTGACGATATTACTGCCTATATTCCTACCAATTTGATTTCGATTACCGATGGTCAAATCTTTTTAGACAGCAAACTGTTTAACAGTGGCGTACGTCCTGCAGTGAACGTTGAACTTTCCGTTTCACGTGTTGGTGGTGCTGCACAAACAAAAGTCATGAAACAGGTTACGAAAGCGCTTCGTCTTGAGCTTTCCCAGTATCATGAATTACTTGCGTTCTCCCAATTTGGTACTGAGCTTGATGCGGTTTCACAAAAGGCGCTCAAGCGTGGTGGTATTGTTGTTCAGCTGTTGCAACAAAAGCAGTCAGTAACCCTTTCTTTTGTTGATCAGGTTCTGATGCTTTACTTATTGCGTGAGAATTTCTTGGATGCAGTTGCTCGTGACAAGGTTAATGAATTTGCGACTACGTTTGTCAGCTATGTAAAGTCAGTGTATCCTGACGTTTACCAAGAAATTACTGATAAAAAAGAGCTGTCACCAGTACTTACGGTACGTTTGAAAGACATTGCTCGCGAGTTTGAGAAAGTATTTGCGCAGCAGTCGGTTGCCGTATAATTCAGAACATATTGCCCTTTGTGCGAAACCAAGCGGGTAGTGATTGCGGCCAACGCCCACTTTACCGTATACTATCAAAGAAGCATATTTCGTGCCCGTAGCTCAGTTGGATAGAGCAACGGATTTCTAATCCGTAGGTCGCTGGTTCGAATCCAGCCGGGCACAATTCTTTTTTTAGGGGGTAGTATGAAGATTCAGGGGCACATGTCTCATCATAACGTTATACGTCTTATTTCGTTAGCTCTGTTAGGCGCTTCGTGCTCCTCAGTTAGCTTATTATTGGAAGCAAAGAGCCGTTTTGGTGATCTTCGCCCGGATTCGGCAGAATATAAGCAAATTCGTGATATGATCCTCGACTACCAGTCTGCTGAACATGGGGCCCACCATAAAGCATCTCGTGCTGACGAGATTATTCCAGGCCTCTATGTGGGCAGTCAGCGTACAACGCAGGCATTACCATCTGACGTCTCACTTGTTATCTCATGCCGTTCAAATCCAAAGCGTCCAGCTATGCCGAAATCGATTGCTTGGAAGGTTGTTTCTGTTGAGGATAAAGGCTCTGCGGATATCACGCAGTATTTTGATGAAGTGTATACGGCTATCGAAGGGGCGACAACAGGAGTGCTTATCCACTGCAAACGGGGTATGTCCCGCAGCCCTTCGTTTATCATCGCGTATCTCATGAAGAAGTTCGATGTTCCCTATGAAGCAACATTGCGTTACGTGTGCAAAAAGCACCCAGCTTGTAATCCTAATAGCTCGTTCGAGCGCCAGCTCAAGGCATATGGCGAGCAGCTGAAGAAGTAGATTCTTTTCTCAAAAAATAATTGTTTGCAAAGTGAAAAACGGCTTGACACTTTAAGCCCGATGTGGATAATTGTCCGCCGGGGATGATTTTAGCTTTCAGGAAAAGAGCTGTTTATGGTTGACGAAATATTATTGATGATTAATTCATTTGTGCTGTTGTGCCGTGAATTTGTTGTTTGGATTTTAAGTTTTGCAGTTTCTCAAAAAGCTAATAATTTGGGAGTCTTTTTGACTGGAGTCGCTGCTGCATGGGGAGTTTTCAAGGAACTGCCTGATTTTAAAAAACGAAAAAGAATTGAGAATTCTCATAAATATTTTGACAGTGCATGGAAATGCTTTTCGTCTTTTAAAAAAGCTGTTAGGGATTTAATACAAGCGCCTAAACGAGCTGATGATACGAGTATAATTTCTAGTAATCCTAAGCTTAGAAAAGCTATTCTAGATGCTATTTTTGAATTAAACGATTCACTTTTATTGATCAAGACAGATGCTGAATTCAATGAAAGAACTGATATTGCACAAGAATTGATCCCATGGCTAGCGAAATTAGGAAAGGTATTATCTTATAAATATAATCATGAAGGGGCAAGAAATTTCCCGATAATTGAGTTTTTAGGCGATCTTTATTACTACGATCTTGAAAAACAAGGAAAAGAAATCGAAGGAGATAAAAAATGGTTCGAAGAGTTAAAAAAAGATAATGTTGAATTGAAAGGGTTGTCTGAAATCTTATTGAGATACTACAATCGCCCTTAGTTTAATAAGGGATTTTTATGTTTATTGATTCATTAGTTAATTTTTATCTCGAGAATTTGATTAGTCTTGAACAAGCGATTAATTCTTCCGAGGAGGAAATAGTTGAGGTATGGGCCGTTTCTTTTCCGCAGGTAATAGTGAGGGAAGCTTCAGTTGATGAGGCTGTTACTGATTTTAAGAATATGCTTAAGACAAGCGAGAGTTTTGTTTTTATGATAAATAATATTGTGTTCAGTAATACTGAAGGGATGAAAGAGCTTTCAACGCAGGAAGCTGCCGATATCTTGCACGTATCACGTCCTTTTTTGATAAAACTTTTGGAGACGAAGAAGATTCCTTTTCGCAAAGTGGGAACCCGGAGAAAAGTGTTACTCAAAGACCTTATGTTGTACAAAACAAAAAATGATGAAGCTCGTCGTAAGATTTTAGATGAGTTGGCCCAAGAAGCGCAGGAACTTGGATTGTATTGAATGGAAGAGGTTGGACTTACCTTGGGAGGCTCTCATGCTTGAACGATCATCAGTCAGAATAATTGTGCTTAATAGTGCCGACGAACTGCTCCTCATACAAATGCGGGCGGGGTGTGCGGGTCAAAAAACACCCTTTTGGTTAACACCTGGCGGTGGCATAGAGTCAGGAGAAACGTTTCACCAAGCGTTATATCGTGAGCTTCATGAAGAAACAGGAATTGTGCAGGCGCAGGTTATAGAGATTGTCGAGCCTGCAGTCTGGTACGAGGAATTTGTGTACGAACACAAAGGTGCACCAATACTGTTTAAGCAAACATTTTATATGGTTCGAGTCGATGCTCCAGCAGTTGAAATTATGGCTAATCCTGATGAACATGAGCAACAGATGATATGTGGATTTCGCTGGTGGAATGTTGAGTCGGTGCAACGTGCAGCTGCAACAGAGTTGTTTTTTCCGCGCTTATTACCAACCCTTTTACCCTCTTTGCTCATTGAGCGACCAAAAGAAACGCTTATTATCGTTTGACTACCCACTCGAGTAGGTTGTTAATTGCTGAAATTTGTTTTGCTTGGTATTCTTCTGTATAACATTGTGTAGGTATAGAAAGAGGAGAATATATGAAGAAACAATCACTGTATTCGTTGGCGATTGCCTCAACACTGGTTTTAGCAGGGTGCGGCACATCAACAACGGTTGATACAAAAAGTTCAACATCGAGGGAGTCAAAGATGGAACGTCAAACAACAACTTCCGGATTAGCATATGAAGTTGTCAAAGAAGGTACCGGCGTTGCACCACAACGTGGTCAACATGTAACGGTACATTATACAGGTTGGTTAGATGATGCTGGTAAGCCAGGTAAGAAATTTGATAGCAGTGTTGACCGTGGTCAGCCCTTTGTATTTGTTATTGGCGTTGGCCAAGTAATTAAGGGTTGGGACGAAGGTGTCATGCTCATGAAAGTGGGCGAAAAACGTCGTCTTATTATCCCTGCAAACTTGGGCTATGGTGCCCATGGTGCAGGTGGCGTAATTCCACCAAACGCAACACTTATTTTTGACGTTGAACTTTTGGATGTTAAGTAACCAAAAGTAACGGTCAACAAGTTTAGTACACGTCTGGTATACATGTACAAGAGAACCCCGCTTTGTGCGGGGTTTCTTTTTTGTGATTCGCGTGAAAGTTGAGCTTACGTGTGCTTACTTATGCAATAAGCATTGCTAATGCCATCACCGCCATCAGCACGTCTTCAAAGAGGGTGACGTAGGTCATGGGAATCTTAAAAACAACTCCAAGACAAGCGCAAGTAAAGTCTTGATGTTTTGAAAGTGCATTTGCGACACCTGCAGCACTAACGAGCATAAGTAATACCGTAAGAACCTGTGTGGTGACTAAAAGGGTTCGTGTTAGATACGCAAGTCCTAAGGTAAGTTCAAGAAATGGATAGATCTGTGCATAAAAGCTACTGCGTTGTGCGATCAGATCATACTCAGCATAGGCATGGGCAAAGGCTTTGAGGTTATAAAGTTTAAAGCCGCCAAAGATGATGAAGAATGCTCCCATAAAGTCATACGAAAATTCATGCAGGTCCCACGCTGGCGCTAAGAATTGGCGTGCAAATGAGAAGAATAGGATAAGCGAGAAGAGCATGATGAGCGGGAGAAAATCTTTGATTTTTGGCATTTGTTTTGAACCTTTCAAAAAATAATTACTACTCTAGCTGTATCACGGTATTTGGGGTGAACACAAGAAAAGAGAGTTCTCTCAATGTATTGTGAGTTAGATTTTATTTTTACTATGCTTACTGGCGAGGTTAGATTTGTGTTTAAGTTAGTTTAGTCAGGGAGCGTAGCTATGAAAATTAATGCCATCAGATTTTCAGCAGCGGTTGCATCGGTAACGCTGGTGTTCAAGCTTGTTGCACACATTATTTTGTTTAAATTTATGCCTGCATTCGGTATGGAGTTATTGGCGAAAGTATATTATGTCACCAATGTTGAAAACGTTAGCAAAAATTTTGCCTTTAGCTATGAATCATTTATCTATCACGTAGCATTTTTTACTGGCATCATGTTTGTTCTGAGCTGGGCGATCATAACGGTTTATAACAAGCTGGAAGAACGTAATAACGCTTAGTTGCGTTGCCACCAATCTTGCAGCCCCCGTTTGATAGCAGTAGTGAGGTTGTAATATGGTGGAGTCAGCTATAAAAATAACTCGGACAAAAACGTTTGTGCACTGAGTATTTTAATATCTTGTTGTACGTACTCTCGTCGCAAGTTTTTGACGACTTGAACTGCAGGGTATTGGTATTTCTTTTGGAACGAAACGAGTCCCTTGCTCGGAGAATCATCAGAAAGTTTTGCTTCAATAATCTGTTCGATTTTTCCTTGAAGGGCAAGCGCGAAATCAACTTCGACACCATCTTTGGTGCGCAAGTAATGGAGTTTATATTCTTGTGCCTTGTAGTCGGTCAGAGCACACGTATGCTTAAGTAGGCTGACGGCCATGAGATTCTCGAATTTTGCTCCGTCGTCACCTTCAACAAGCCCTGTGTCAAAAAAGTAGATTTTTGGTTCTTTGAGTAAACTACGCGCGATATTTTTTGAGTAGGGAGTTACACGGAAGACGACAAAGAGCGCTTCTAAAATTTGTATATATTTTTTAATGGTCGTTGGTGATACGCCCACATCTTCGGATAATGATTTATAGGAAACTGGTGATCCAACACGATTTCTGAGGAGATTAAAAACCAGCCACAGCGCTTTTGGGTTTCTTATCTGGTTAGTTTCAAAGAGATGGGTACGTAAAACATTGCCAATGTGCTCTAAAAGATTGCGTTGTGTTTTGGCGTCGTATTCAATTTTTTCAAGATCCTTAAAGATTGCTTCTTTTTGTATTCGTTTCATCTGCGTCGCTCCGTAATTTCTTTAGTCAGATTTGCGAACCATCTGCTCTTAGTATACGACTAAAATGCAGCGAAATGGAAGAAAGTCGCGACTTTTCGCCATTTGCGTGGAAAAAAGTCGGGATTGCTGGGAGGTATAGCTTTTACCTCTGGACCTCTTATACTAAAAAAGAGCCGGAATCTTAGGCTTTGGCTCAACAAATATCAATATTACAACAGGAGAATTTCATGAAATTACGAATTTTGATTGGTCTTGTACTGGTTTTGTCGGGCATCACCGTAACCGTTGGCGCTGAAAATGCTCCTGTGATCAAAAGATCTGCATATTGTATTAAGCATGGGAAAGATTGCTGTGTACAAATTAAGCGTATGTTTGCTACAGGGGGGTGGATAGGTCGTTCGATTCCTGATGAACGTCCATCTTGTATCGTTGGTGGGTGCGGTGGTCGTATGCTCGAAGAAGGTGAATGTACCTGTCATGCTCTTATTGAAAAGCAACTAGCCAATAAAAAATCTATCGCAACCTATCATGATCAATCAGGTAATATTCTCGAAATAAGTGACGTTGCTGATCAAGCAAGAATTGAGCTTCAACGTACTCCTGTGTGGGGCGAGGTTGTTAAATCGATCAAAGGTCCTTCGGTTCTTCATCTGTATGATCCGACTGATTGTCCTGTAGCTTGTCTGCATGTTCCAACAGATATTCTATCACTGAATAGGATTGCG
This sequence comes from uncultured Candidatus Babeliaceae bacterium, assembly GCA_964470345.1. Taxonomy (GTDB): domain Bacteria; phylum Babelota; class Babeliae; order Babelales; family Babelaceae; genus CAYYBE01. The sequence continues at coordinate 67,210 of CAYYBE010000007.1, forward strand.
GATCGCTACCATCTTCGTGAAATTAAGCGAACGTATTGGCCGAGCCTTTGGAAGGGACAAATCACAGAAACAGTTGTGCGTCGTTAATCGACTATTTTGATTCGGGTACAAACAGCTTTTGATCTGCATAGGTACTGACCCGTTTCATCCATCCTGGGAGAAAGTTGACCCGGCGGTAATCAGGAGCAGAGTCTTCGACCAGCATTAACAGCATTTTGGTTGCCGAGACGGTAAACGCTTTCGGTGCCGTTTCTATGGTCAGGTCATCGGGCATGTCTGAAAGAACTTGTAATAAACCCCAGCCTTTCCCCTTGCAGTTTTCTTCAGGGTTAAGCCCTGTGCCTTTAAAATTGCAATAGTCTACCAGGGCGTAGGAGCCCAATGCCGATGAGCGTAACAGCATATAGTTTTTGATAAGCTTGGCGCGCTCTTGCTTTGGGGTTGCTTTAACCATACGTGGCCATTGGGTTTCAAGCGTATGAATCATAAACTCTGTTTGCAGATCTACCGTTGCTGCTAAAATATCGCGAAGTTCATTTGTTCGCTGGGTGTCATCCAGCATTTCTTGCCGTGTTTGCCAAGGTGCCCCGGTGCGTAAAGCCTTTTTGAGCCAATCAGGTAATGCGACGCCATGTTTTTTGAGGTATGCACACAGCGTAGGAAAGGTTTCGGTAAACGGGCGCTTAATCCCTTGCGGATACCAGATACAATGACCGATGCCAAGCGATGGGAAGCTTTCGAGCGTCTTGTTCCAAAAAACAAGCAGATCTTTGCGACCTAATGCCTCGTTGTTCCAAATCAATTGGCCGATTTTTTTGATCTCTTGTGGTGCTAACTCTTTTTGTAATGGTACTGCATGCGCAGAGGTGTTCGGTGTAAGTAAGCAGGTGAGTATGCAGGTGAGCAGGCTTAATCGATATTCCATCACTCTTCCCCTTTTGCCCTGTGGGCTACAAGTAACTTTCTAATTCACTCATCAGTCTAAAATAATTCAGACTGAAATGCAATATTAGGCTTAAGCGGGCAGGTGCTCAGCGAGCAGGTGCTCTTTGTATGCTATATGTTACGTAACCATTGTTTGTCAAAGGTATACTTTGCTGCAAAAGCACCAATAAGACCTGCAACAGCACTGCGGCTCAGATCTGTCGGTCCGCGCATGAGCCACGTTGAACCGATGCCGGCAAGGCTACCAATTCCAAAGAGGGTGGTAAGTGTGCAGATATCACCGATGGTTACATTACCGATGTGATTTCCATCGCGGTCTATTTTCTCTATATCTGTCTCTCTTTCTCGAAGGTGGCTGGTAAGAGACTCACCTGCTTTTTGATGATATTTTCTGTAAAGTTCTGCTGCAAGAAGACCACTGACCGTTGCGCAACCGCCAAACCACGCACCTTTGGTAGTGGATCGACTGATGAGCCAGGCAAGCGTAGCGCCAGTTCCTGCGCCGAGTCCTGCGGCTGTTGTCCACATGCATCCATTTTCTATCGTTTCTTGTTGAGAGCTTTTTTCTGCCTGTCTACCGGGTCTGCCGTACACGCTGTTAGCGAGATAGGTTACTCCTGCTCCAGCGATAAGAGCAGCAGTTAGTGTTGCTGGGGTTAATGCCTTGTGGTATCCCCACATGATTGGGTTAGCCACATACAGTTTAAGACCCTGTTTGAGATAGGAGAGTGTATGCGCTGCCATGGTTTGTACGTTTGCTTGTACTGGCAGTGCTGTGCTTGTAATGAGCGCGATAAGAACTACAATTTTACGACAATTCATGCTATTTCTCCCCAAGAGGCGACGGTATTACTTTTTGTTTGCTTCTTATTCCCAGGATACCAGCAGGGCGTTTGGCGTCAAAAGGTATCAGAGTCGCTCGATCAGTTCAGTTCTGACGAGTTCATAGGCGCTCGTTGGGTTGAACGAATGAACGCTGGGGGAAATAAGTGGGAGGATATCGCCACGAAACTCTGGGTTTTGTAATTTGATTTCCATATTTTCGGTAAACTGTTCTTTTGAAACGTGTTGGCTGGCGCGCTCCATATACTGATTAAAGCAATGAACTATTGCTTGTGTATCGAGCGAGGGGAGTGTTGAAAGAGCCATGAAAAGATCGTAAAGATCTCGCCCCTTGCGCCGCTGGTAGAGGGCTCGCATTTTAGTTCCCAGGAGTTCTTCGATTTTATAGCCAGTAATTGTAACGGTTCCGGGGGCCCAGGAAGAATTGCTTGTGAATTGATATTCATGAAAACCCAAGATGGAAAAATGTTCCCTTGTATTAATTTCAATCTTGAGCTTAATGGGTAATTGGTTATCACTTACTGTCCGATAGTCTAACGTAAAGAGGCCTTTAGAGGCGCCCCATTTCTTCGGTCTTCCAAGCCACGGGTCCATAACCTCTCTCAGAGCATTGACTGTTTGCCCAATTGGTTCCGTGCTTATTTGTACAAGATCAATATCTTCAGAGTATCGTGATGGTGGATTGAAAATAAGCTTATTAAGGGCTGTGCCGCCGCGGAAAGCTAATGTCTTTCGCAACTCAGGATGTCCATAGATTTGTAAAAGAGCTTTGGTGATGATGAGATCTTGTTCTACTTGCTCTTTTTCTTGCCATGGAGCGGTCTTACTCCATTCATCGAGATAAGTTTTTGGAATCATGAAAGCTCCATGGTGTCATTAATGATTAACTTCCAGCGTTTGGATTGTTTACCTGTTTTTATATGAAAATCAGGTTTTAACAGGATGTATTCGATTTTTCTTTTGGTTAACTCGTTTTCGACAAGTCGAGCTAATTGGGAAAGTTTGGCGATTTCAAAAATGTAGCCAAGTCGTTGAAGAACGGGATTGGTTTTTTCTCTCCCCACGATAAATGTCAGGGCCAGGGGATCAGCCTCTTCAGCGAGCGTTTTTATCACAAGGGCTACGTTGCTTAGGTAACCGGATGCCTTATAAAATCTCACAAGATCGACCATGGTTTGTTCTATTTTGGAGACTCTTATGTAACCTGTTGGAGTAGTTTTCATAGTTGTGGATGCTTCGTCGCAGTATTTATACGTATGAAACTCAATCCTTGTTTGCACCAAATTAATAGGCTTGATTTTCTTGTGCGTGATAACCTGAAGTACCATTGGCTGTTGCTCGGTTGCTCCGTAGAGAGACGAAGCGCTGAGAAGGCCGATATAGTACTCTTGATTCAGATAGTTCATCAATGAGTTGATTATCCATGAAGGAGGCAGTGTGCCACGGGCTTGGTATTCAGGAGGAAGTATCATGTAAAGGGTTCGATACACTTTACGAATCACCCTTTTTTTTGTGAGCCGATAGGCTTGAAATTTGAATTGATCTGGGGAAAGACGCAGTGTACCGATCGCCTCTTCTTTAGTGAAGAAGTGTTTTCCAGAAGAAAGCTGATCGTTTAGGTAATTTTTTAAGGTTTTCATATTCTAATTGTTGCATTTTTCGCAACTATTTGCAACTGAATCCCGATTTTCCCCTGGAAGGTTTTGGGGCTTGTCCCAAACTGGTAGGGAATAAAAGCCCCCATTTTTGCTGCACAAAGCTTGAAACGCATAGCCAACATAGATAATATCCCGTTGCCAGGCAATCGCTTTATAACGAGCAGTTAAGAGTAAAAGATCTTGCACGTAGCGAGCAGATGGCCAACTGTCATAACAGAGTGCAATAATCGGGTCATAATACGGGTCATCGGGCTTTTCAAAGAAAAAAAGTTCTGAGCAGATATAGGGTACTACCGTAAGTTCTGGAGACAGTTGCCAGCGGGGGCGCGGGGTTTGTGTAGGAACAACTTGTGAGATCTGGTGAAAATAGGCAGCCCTGATCGCCGTGCAATCGACCAAAGCGGGAATGCGCTCGGCCAGTGCCATCGCATGCCGCTTGTCGCAGAAACTCTGTATTGTTCCGCGGAGCAACCACGTGGTATTACGATGCGCGCCATGGTCATCACGAAATCCTCCTGCAATGATGGTGCAGGTAGGTAATTGAGCAGCAAGGTCGCAGAGAGCTGCTAGGCAATCAGCGCATGCTGACTCAGGAAAGAACAGATACTCTTTTTCGCTAAGCTCATCTACTTTTGCAAGCAGTGTCTTTGGCGACTCTCTTGAGACACCTGCCTGTTGTACCCATGCCGGAGCGTGAGGGGCTGGGCGGTGTACTGCCCAACTTATTGCCCAGGGGAGTGTAAGTAAAGCGCTGAGCCAAAGTACTGGTAGCGAATGGGTGATGAGCGCATAGGCAAGCGGTGTCGCAAAACTGAGCATGAGCAGGAGTGTGAAATTCGTGCCAAGCGCAGGAAGTATATATGCGAGCAGCGCAGGATGCGTTGCAAGGGGAAGTAAGGGATTAATGAGCGGGTAGCCTTCGCATGTGCCGGTATACCAGAGACTTATGTGCATGAGTACCCAAAAAACAAGCCATACGCTCAAGACCCAGGTAAGTAAGCGGGGCAGAATTGGCAAGTTTGGGAAGTGCGCAATACCCCATTGGGTAAGCCAAAAAATAGCTGCAGGGTAGAGCGCTTGGATACTAAGTGCGATGGCAAGCGGAGCAATCCGAATCACGAATGGTCCGCAAGAAAGATTAAATATTCCCCATACAATACCCCAACTATGAACTGTCAGAATACCGAGCGACCAGCTATAAAATGCGAGAAAAGAGATGTGGGTAGAGGTGGTGATACGTAAGAATGGCGCGGGAAAGAAAAAGATCAGAAACCACAGATGTGTGGGAAAGAAAAAAGGGCCAAGAAACAAAAGCGCACAACATATGCCGAGAAGATAATTTTGGGTGCCAGGAGCTGCTCTATGTGGCCAAAGTTTATTGTGCATGGCCCATCTGTTTTAGTGAGATGCCGTGACGATTAGTCTCCGAACATGGCACCTTTGGTTGCTATTGGCTGTGATCCGAACGAATTGCCTGCCGGTGCTGGGGTCTCTATTTGAAGTATTGGCTCAGGGCGTTTTTTTTCAAACATTCCGCTACCGTACATTTTTTTATACACAAAGAAGGCAGCAACAACAACAAGTGCTGCGATAACGAGATAGGTAAGCATTTTTTTCATAAATTCTCCTTAAAGATATGAAACGAGGTAACGATTATTCGAACATTCCTGCTTCAGTTACTGCTCCTGCATTGGTTGCTTTCTCAGCTATCGTGTTTGCCAGCATGGCGTTTTGTTGTTTCTCAGAATAAAAACCAAAGCCATAGATTTTTTTGTATGCAAAGAATGCGACGACAACAACAACTATTGCAATTGCAAGGTACATCAAATATTTCTTCATACAACTCCTTAATAAAGTTAGACAATAAAATAATACTATCGCCAGTTTATAAAGCCCCTGCTTTTTGATGCAAGAGTTTGATAGCCTTGATAGGGTCAGGTGTAGCAAATATTGCAGCGGCAGCGGCGATCTCTTGCGCTCCAGATGCGCATACCGCACCGATATTTTCTTGTGAAATGCCACCGTCGATGCCAATTGAAAATGAAGCGTTGAGTTGTGCGCGTATCTGTACCAGCTCATGGAGCCGTTCAATGGATGTCGGCAAAAATTTTTGCCCTGAAAAGCCTGGTTCAACCGACATCACCAGTACCTGACCCGGCTTTACCGAGTTGCCTGGTGCAAAGAGCGGCTCAATCGTTTTGATGGGGGTTGTTGGCTTGAGGGCAATACTGGGAACTAATGCGCGTGCAGCGATCTGTTTGCATAAGTCGAGCGTAGTTGCTGTATTGAGTGTCTCGGGGTGAAATGAAAGAATATCCCCCGGGGCAAGCTCAAGGCGTTCAAGATACCTTTGGGGGTTGTCTACCATCAAGTGTACCCAGAGTTGCTTTTTAGTTGCCTTGCGAATAGCGTTCATAAACGCAGGACCCCAGGTAAGATTGGGGACGTAGTGAAAGTCCATGACGTCCAGATGGAATCCATCAACGTATGGTTCTAGTGCGTGGAGTGTTTCTTCAAGTTTGAGAAGATTGCTTGAGATAAGTGAGGGAAAGAGTTTCATACGACCTCTTGGTTACATGGTGATTCTAGGGTTAGTATGGTTGGCGTTACGGCCAAAAGTCGAGAGTTTTGCCGTCGAGTGAAACGAAGGGGAAAAACTTTCAAGCATTGTGTTATAAAATCTGAGTTGGTTGCTATCAAATTTGTTGGGCTTTTCTTGATCTCTTTTTTCTTTCTCTTATACTTGAACATTGAGAGGGTGATGGGCCAAAAATATGATACTTTTTATTACGTTAAAAAAGAGAAAGGGACTTTATGCTTAACACATTACGTCCGCTCGCAGATCGCTTATTGATACAGCGTCTTGAGCTTGAAGAATCAAAAACAGCTGGTGGTATTATTATTCCTGATGCTGCACGGGAAAAAGCGCAAACGGGCAAAGTGCTCGCCGTTGGCCCCGGCCGCATGACCCCAGAAGGCAAGCTGATTGCGATGCAAGTTAAAAAAGGGGACACCATCTTTTTTGGTAAATACGCAGGGACTGAAGCAGGTGATAATCTTCTGATTATCCGTGAAGACGAAGTTCTTGGGATTCTTGAATAATTTGGAGAAATAATCATGGCAAAGAAAATAATGTTTGGTACTGACGCACGTCAGAAGATTTTGGTAGGCGTTGATGCCTTAGCAAATACGGTAAAAGTGACCCTTGGACCTCGGGGTCGTAACGTTGCATTTCAACGTTCATTTGGTGCACCTGTTATCACCAAAGATGGTGTGTCGGTTGCAAAAGAGATTGAATTAGAAGATAAAATCGAAAACATTGGTGCACAAGCGGTCCGTGAAGTTGCCAGTAAAACAGCAGATGTTGCTGGTGATGGAACGACAACGGCAACCGTATTGGCCCAAGCAATTTTCCGTGAAGGTAACAAATTTGTTACCGCCGGCGCAAACCCTATGGAATTAAAACGGGGTATTGAAAAGTCGGTAGAAGTGGTGGTCAAAGAATTGGCCAGCCGTGCTCGTAAAATTAGCAGCAAGAAAGAGATTGAACAAGTAGCAACGATCTCTGCTAACTCTGATGCTCAAATTGGCCAACAGATTGCTGATGCAATGGAAAAAGTTGGTCGTGACGGTGTGATCACCGTTGAAGAAGCAAAAGGGATGGAGAACGAATTGGTCGTTGTAGAAGGTATGCAGTTTGATCGCGGCTATCTTTCTCCTTACTTTGTAACCAATCCAGAGAAGATGGAATCTGTTCTTGCTGAGCCTTATTTGCTTATCGTTGAAAAGAAGATTTCGAGCATGAAGAGTCTGCTTCCTGTTTTGGAACAGATTGCTAAATCAGGCCGTCCTCTGTTGATTATCGCTGAAGATGTTGAAGGGGAAGCCCTTGCAACATTGGTCGTTAATAAATTGCGTGGTACCCTCAACGTGGTAGCAGTTAAAGCTCCTGGTTTTGGTGACCGACGTAAGGCGATGCTTGAAGATATTGCTATCTTGACCGCAGGCCGCTTGGTTGCTGATGAATTGGGTATTAAGATCGAAAACGTAACACTCAATGACCTTGGCCATGCTAAAAAAGTAGTAATCACGAAAGATGATTGCACCATTATTCAAGGCGCAGGTAAAGAAAGTGATATCCAGGGTCGTATTGCCCAGCTTAAGGCGCAAGTTCAAGCAACAACTTCAGATTACGACAAAGAAAAACTGCAAGAACGCTTAGCTAAGCTTTCTGGTGGCGTTGCCGTTATTAAAGTTGGTGCTGCAACTGAAACTGAGATGAAAGAGAAGAAAGATCGCATTGAAGACGCACTTCACGCAACACGTGCAGCCGTTGAAGAGGGAATTGTTCCAGGCGGTGGTGTAGCACTTCTGCGTACCCAATCAATTGTTGAAGCTTTAAAGCTTACGGGTGACGAAAAGCTTGGTGCCCAAATTATTCTTCGTGCACTTGAAGAGCCATTGCGCATTATTTCTTCAAACGCAGGCTTTGAAGGGTCAGTTGTCGTGAACCAGGTTCGCGCCTCTAAGGGCGACATGGGTTTTGATGCAAAATCAGGTGAATTGGTGAACATGATGGAAGTCGGTATTGTTGACCCTACCAAGGTCGTACGCTCTGCCCTTCAACATGCAGCCTCAATCGCTGGCCTCCTTCTGACCACAGAAGCAGTTATTGCTGATCTGCCAGAAGAGAAGAAGGATCTCCCTCACCCAGGTGGCCATGGCGGCATGGGCGGTGGAATGGGAATGTACTAGGGCGGAATGGCGCAGGTCATTAATGCTTATATCTTAGCTGTCATAATAACGGGGTGCTTTACCGGCACCCCGTTTCGTTTCCCAGGTTCAGACCAGGGGAGGGGGACCCCCCTTTTGACTCCCCATTTGGATAGGGTAGAATGAACAATAGAAAAAGGCGCAAAGGGCGTCCTTTAAAACAAACATATGGAGATTTGTATGAAAAATACAAACATGATTCGATTCACACGCGGCGCAGTTCTCGCTGGTCTTGTTTTGGGAAGCTCAATGGCCCATGCTTGGGGAAACCGTTCAATCGCTTTACCTAAGGTTATGTCTAACGTTGCAGCTAAGTCTTTCTTCAGCAACCATAAATTGGCCCTCGGCCTTGGTTCAGCTGGTGTAGCTTTAACTGCTAGCGCAATTGCCTTTGCTCACTACTTCAAGCAAACTGAAGAATATAAGAACAGCACGGGTAAATGGGATTGCACCAAGAACTTCGGTAAATATGTTGGCGGTAAGATGAAAGATGGCGCCAGCTATTCTTGGAACAAGACTAAAGATGTTGCTAACTGGCTTGGTTATCAACTTACATTCCACAAATGCTGTAAGCCTGTAGCAACTTCAGGAACAGAGTCAACTCCATTAGTGACTCCAACTGCAACTTCAGTTGCCACAACTGCAGTTAAACCAGAAGCTCCTAAAGCTTAACGCTGAAAAAACCGAAAAGAAAAGCTAAACTTTTTCTTCTCGCTTAAATACACAAAGACGGTCAGGGTAAAACCTGGCCGTTTTTGTTTAAGGTAAAAGGGCTTTTTGGCGGAAGCACACAGATGTTAAACGTCGCGGGTTGAATAGTGCTCTTCGAGAGAGCACTGTTTGGTGCGGAGCGCACTGTTTTCCGACCGTGTCCACCATAGCCTTGTGCGACGGTGGAGGCTTGCTTCGTATGGTTGGCCCTTTAGAAAGGGCTGTTTTTGCTTCGACCTCGAAGAACCCCGCTGCTTGCCGCGGGGTTCTTCACAAACACTGATTGACTCCTTGAGGGACTTGAGTAGACTGGAAGCTGAAAAAGACGCAAAGTGCGTTCTTTAGTAAAAACTTCCAACAACATGGAGAAGGTGTATGAAAAATATCTTCAAATCTCACGTTACATGCGGTTTAACACTTTCGTTACTCTGCCTCGGTGGTTCAGTTCAAGCTGTTAATATGGCGTCTCTTTTTAGACCGTCAGCACCAGCTTCAGTAGTGACTATGATTCAAAAGAAATCATTCTTTGCATCACACCCTGTTTTGACCTACAGTGGTATTGGTGTGCTTTCTGCAGTTGTTCTCTATACCACTTCGGCAGTATACAGAGCCCATCGCAATGCCGACAATCTCAATGTGAACAAATCGATCTTGGTTGTAATGAAAAATGACTGGAACAACATTAAAGCAGCCGGTAATCGGATTGCAAGTTGGTTTAGAAAAGCAGAAGCAAAAAAAGATGCAGATAAAACAATTTCAACTGGAGCATCTTCAAGCAAGGTAACTTCAGGAAAAGATAAATTAGAAAAAGAAGAAACACCTGTTGTAATACCACCGGTGGCAGAAACTCTTTCTGTAGATAAAACTAAAGTAACTGAACAAGCGCCTGCTCCCGTAGTACCAGCAGTTCCAGCTAACGTATAAACATATTCTAAATTCTAGAATACCGCAGACAGTCAGGCCTAAAAAACCTGGCTGTCTTTCTATTTAAAGGGTGTATTGATTTGGGTTTGCGGAAAAGGGGTGGCTCTACAGAATTTCGTGTCCTCGTAGGCAAATGGTTAGACGTCATCGTAGCGAAAGTTTATTGTTATCACGAACAATAATGGAAAGTTCTCCATAGGCGCTGAGTAAAAAAAGCGAGAAGGGACTGTAAACTGAACAGAACCCTCTCGCTTTAGAGTTTATTAAAGTCCTTCAACACGGGCAGAATAGATGATTTGCTTGATCGTGATAGCGTCGTCATGCTTTGGTCTTAATTCTTTGTTGAGATACTTGTTGAACGTAAAATAAGATTTTACGAATAATGCTATTCCCGTTAATGCGCAAACACTTGCAAATAACGCGATTTCTGGATCCGGACGTGCTGTATTCGCGAACATTGATGATCCCATTACTAAAAGCCCAGCGCCACTTAATTGTTCAAATCTGGATTTGTCTGCCGTTGTTTTATCACAAGAAGTAAGCGCATCACGGTGGAAAAGAGTTCCTCTTACCGAGAACTTGCGATCATGTATCATTTGGCTTGCGAGATCGAGATAGCGGCCATATTCCCTTTGTGTGAACTTTTCGGTTGCAACAATTAATCTCACTGATTCGATATCAAGAGAACGAATTGCCTTTTCAAGATCATTTTTATCAAGAGCATATGCAAATGCTGAAAAACATACCATGGCAAAGAGAGATACGATGCGTGCTGAATTCATAGAAAACCCTTTTGTATTGTAGTGGTTACGTAAAGCTTAGAATTTTTTGGAGAGATTAAACGCCTTCAACATGTGCGGTATACAAGAGTTGTTTGATGGTGATGGCATCATCACGCTTTGGACGCAATTCTGTATTGATATAGTCATTGAGCGTGTAATATGATTTTACGATTAATGCTATTCCTGCCAGAGTAAGAACGCTTCCCCATGACAAGGATGCAGAAAAGTTTCGGTGGTCGTTTTCTAATGCCAGCACTGGAGCCAACAACAAGTTTGAGCCTCCGGCGAATGCTAATCCAACACCAATTCTTTTTTCAAGTGTTGCTTTGTCTTCCGTTGTTTTATCGCAGGAAGTAACAACATCACGATTTAAAAAAGATCCTTTTACCGAGAATTTACGATCGTTTATCATTTGGTTTGCTAGATCGAGATAGCGGTCGGATTCTTTTAGCGTTAACGTTTCGGTTGCAACAATTTGTCTCACTGTTGCCACATCAAGAGAGCGAATGGCTTTTTCGAGGTCATTCTTATTGAGGCTGGCATATACAGATGTTACTGAGCATACGACTACCAAAACGCTTAAGGTGCCTAATTTGTTCATCTAAGTCCTTTCAGACTGCTTTATTTGGTTATGACTGATAATAATCAAGTTACCGTACATCTTGTGTATTGTGAAGCTCAATAGGGAATAAGATCCCCTGGACTAGAGGCTTTTGACACCTGAGGGCCTGCTGGTAAACTGGGTAAGACTAAAAACGCTTGAATATTCAGGCATACTGCAGGTTAAAAAATTCAAATAGAAACGGAGATTATATGATTCGCACACGTTTTGCCTCTCTGGCCCTTCTGCTTTCTCTGGTAAGCACACCCTTTATGGTCCCTACCCCTATGTTAGGGGCAAACCGTATGGCTGCTCGGGTAATGCCGCGGGGAATACAACAGAAAACGCTTGAATATGGTTTCTCGCTTGTTGACCTTATTGCTGATAACCCTTGGAAGTCAGGTTTGGTTGCAACAAGTATTATTGCTTTGATTGCCTATTCGACTTCTAAAACGGTGAGCGGTCCGGTAAACAAGGGTTTCGGATATGCTGGCAAAGGGCTCTCAACCGCCTGGAATGGTACTTGCTCAGCAGGTCATTGGGTTAAGATGCAATATTTACAGAGCAGGATTCATGGCTACTCTGACTCGCAAAGACTTGAGCTGCTCAAGCAAACAGACGAGGACGTGAAAGGTTCTGCGGCATCTCAATTGAAGCAAAAGCGTAATGAGTTAGAAATTCAGAATAAAAAGATTGCGTTGATCCAACCAAAAATGAAACAGCTTAACGATGGTCCAGGGACTTCGGTTCAACCCGATGTTTCAAGTGTATCTTCGAGTGCATCGAGCTCGAGCAGCAGCTCTTCTTCTTCAATTATGGGAAGTTCAAGCACAAGTTTGCTTTCATCCTCATCTTCATCTTCGTCATCATCATCTTCTTCGGCTACCGCTGGTTCGGTGACCGTCGACCCTGCTTTTGTGGCTGAATTAAATGGTCTGGTTACAATGTTGAAATGCGTAGATCTTTTAGAAAGAGAACAGATTAAGCGAGATGAGCTTGTACGAAGTTGCAAGGATCTGGAAAGACGGGTTCAAGACTCAGTATTGCTTTATGATAATGACACGGCAAAGCAGTTTGGTTTAGCGAGTGATATTGCACAGAAGCGTGATAAGCTCAATGTGCAAAAAGCAGCGGCATTTGCAGCAATGCAAAAGGACCCAACCGTGGAAAATACTTGCATATTTAAGAAATTGCAGGAAGCATATGAGAAATGTAACGAAGAATTAGATATTATTAAGAGAAAAAAAGCTGCGGAAATGACTGCTGCTTCCAAAGTCTAAGAGTTAAGCGTTGATAATAACTAAGTCGTAAAAGAGAAAGAGCCCGTGGAATTGCAACGAACTCAACAACAGGTTCTTACTAAAACTCTGGTAGCCATTTTACTGGCTACCAGCTGTTTTTCGGGTCAAGAGACACGGGCAATCTCACTGTTTTCAACAAAGCCTGCGGTTGTGGCACCTGCCACTTCAGGTTTGGTAGATTTTGTTAGAGAGAATCAAGATTTAACGGTGTTTGCATCAATCGTACTTGCAGGTGTAATTTCCTACGCGATTTATCAGCGCTGGTTTGCACCAAAGACACCCATCAGTAGAATTTTGCAAATGAATAAAGCACGCTTTGATGCCGACTTGCTAGGGCTGGATACAGCTTTTAAGAATGGCCAAATAGGTAGCGAGGCTATACATGCTGGAACGAAACATCTCCACTGGGTGCATGAAGATGCAATAGAAGGACTCTCGAAAGCTCTCATTGATGCCCTGGAATACGATGAGTGGGATGCTCATGATAGAAATTGCATGAAAGCCCTGAGACAATTGGTGAATGAAAGAATGTTGGAGTTCGAGGCAGCTCTGCAGAAACATTGTTGCGAGAGCAATGCGATTGATACCTGTAGAAAAATCGTGAACGGTTTCTCCAATGTACTACTTCAAAACAAGTTGATCCCACAAGAAAAACAAAATTCATGTCTGTTTTTAGAAGCGGCCTTACAAGAGTATGCCGATTTGTTCATCTATATGACACGAGAAAACCGCAGAAATAGTGTTAAAATTAAGGCGGCTCGAGCAGCATTGATAGCAGATGCTGCGCAACATCCCAAAGAAGAAGCAACAGAGGCTCTGAGAGTTGTGAGGAGCGAGCAGGAGGATGCAAAAAAATTGGCCGAAGCTCAAAAGAGTTCTTCACAAAATGTAACTGTTGATATACAACATGATGTTGCCTATGGCTTTTTGATTTCTGTAAATTGGGCACGTGCTTCAGTTGAAGATGTTTTTAAACGAGCACGGGCGCAGTTTCAAGCATTGCAAAATTTATTTCCTGCCGAATCCCAAGAACATGCTCTGTTGGTAGAAGAGGCTGTTCGTGGTTCGCATGGAATATTCCCTGTTATAGGAGCAGTTCTTGCTCATAAGATATGTGAAATTGTTTGTGGAAGCGCTCAACGGATCGAGAAAGGTCTTTATGAAGAACTTTTTGGCATGTTGCGTACAAGTGAGATAAAAGCATTTAATAATGTGAGTTTTGATTTTGCTCGTGAAGGATTGCGAGATGCGATTTGCCAAAAACTTGGACAAGTTTCTGCTCGTAAGGAGCAACAGGATGCTCTTATGGCTCTCTTGATTGCTTATCGTGATTTTATCAGAGAAGTGCGAGTACAACTTGATGCATATCTCACAGCGTGTAAATGTACCAGCAATAATGGAAGCCCTTGCAAAGCAGCGTTTGAATCACGAGCCTATGAAGATGTCGGTACGCCCCTTTTGAACTGGCCGTATATTGTTGTTGAAACAAAGAGAGCACCTGTTACGCCTGATGTTGTACAGAAGAAGCCAGGAGCCTTAAGAATAAAGAGAGATGATGAAGTTTCAGAGCATTATGATGCACAATCAGAGAGTTCTCGTTTTACTATTCCTCAGGATTGGAGCAGTGCCCCTGCTTTTTCTTCGGCATCTTGTGGAACGTCAAATGCTTCAGCGACTCGCTCAGAAAGTATGGGAGTATGGGAAGAGTTTGTAATGCCAGAATAACGTTAAGCGTCACAGGCGTCTATCGATAAAAAATTTGCATGATTATGAAGAGTCAGACTAAAACCTGGCTCTTTTTTTACGTTTTTATTGTCTGGAGAACTGCGCGTGTAGTA
>CAYYBE010000008.1:0-39696 GCA_964470345.1 uncultured Candidatus Babeliaceae bacterium
ATTCAGGTGTGTTTATGCTAGAGAGTGTGTCATGGAAAACCGGACTGTGTGGATGAGGGCGGCTGTGGTTATCACTGTTCTTATTGCTGTTATTCTCGTTCGGTTTGCTCCCAGTTATACGCTGAAACGCAATATCACGCGTGATCCGCAAATCAATCAACCAAACCAATATGAGGGCAGTGCTCTTAATTGGGCATTACCAAATCAAGATAATTAATTTGCCCCCTCTTTAATAGTGTGAGCCATGACCGTTCCGTCGTCTGCTCCTGAGACGAGTACTCCCTCTTTGCTTACCCAAAGAGCGCGTACTGGTTTTAGATGTGAAGTTATGGTGTGAATACATTCTTGTTGGGCGAAGTTCCAAATTTTAATGGAGCAATCCTGAGAAGTTGAGATTAAGTATTTGCCGTGCAGTTGCAAACAGACGATTGGCCTTATGTGCCCATGCAAGAGAAACTCATCGTTTGTATCTTTATTAAGAATCAAGATAGTTCCATCGGGAAACACTTTTGCATAAAGTTCTTTTGATAATGTGCAATACTTAATTCCAGGTTTATGGTCTGATGCTTCAAAAGGAAGGGCGTCGAGACTGACCCCGTCTCCACGGTGTTCTTTGGTAGTCATGTTCCAGGTTCTATCGCATGCCGGTACGATGACGGGATCTGGCAAAGTTGTTCCTCTCAATAAGAGCCGTTTTTTGGTTTTGCGCATTTGTTTGGCTATTTCTTCTTCGTCAACAATTTGTTTAGGATCAGGTTGCAGGCGTTCTATGATCTTTTTTGTTTGTAAATTCCATATGTTTACCGATTCATCACTTTTTTCAGCGTATTGATTGGCCGAGAAGATTTTCATTTCTTTGTCGGTCGGCACAATTTTATCGACTCGTTTCCCATAGATAGTTGATGCTGAAATGAGCAGTTGTTGTGAAGGATCTTGAGGATTAGTTTGTATTGCTAATGCTGACACTGGCCCTGTATGCCCGCTGAGTTTTGCATAGCAGGCGGCCGGTTCTCTTTTAATATTCCAAAGCTCAAGAGTTCCTCTTTCTCCTCCAGCAGCAATAAGAGTTGTATTGTTCTGTACCGTTTCACAGCCGGTGAGTGAAAAGATAGGTGATGTGAGCGCGAAGAGTACTGGTGGTTCATAGGTAAGAATCAATTTGATAATTTCTTGAGGCATTGTAGGCACAAGGGAATAGAGTGTATGAAAGGTTTCAGCTTTTCTTTGTGGGGTTTGCCTTAAGAGGGTAATTTCTTCTGTATTGCAGGAGACTTGGGAGGGAGAGAGGTGTAGGGTAAGCAGGAGAGGGAAGGTGATGAGTATAGCTTTTAAAAAGGTCTTCATAGCAAATCCTCGTTGAATGAGTACGTCTGTCGTCTGAAATGTAATTATAACAGAAATAAATTCTAGTACAAATGGATGATATCTTCTTATCGCATGATTTCGGGAGGTTGACGGACTGAAAACTATCAAGTATTTTTATACAAATAACGTTACGTAGGAATTAAGGCTCATCCCAGAAGAAATTCTACCACCAAAGTTGCCAAAAAGGACCTATCATGCTCATGCAATTTTTTACGCTCCTCCTTGGATTCTTATGCAGCATGACTACACTTATTCCTGCCCAAGTGGCCAAAACTGCTCGAGCAGCTGAAATGGAAGATTCTTCGAAAGAAGTTTTTGGTAAACAGGAAAAGCAAGCGATTCATCTGCAGCAATTACACAAAGAAGCTGTGACAAAGCAGGAGAGCTTTACTACAGGGTTTCCCCAGAAAATTTCTGCATCGCGAGCAGCGGTCGAAAAGAACTTTGGTGATCATAATCAGTTTACTGGATTTGCACCTATCATCTCAAAAAATGATCTTGAGCTGTTAGTGAAAAAATATTTTGCCTTGTGGGGAACGACTGAGCAAGAGGCGAATGCGGATCTTTTTGTTGAAAAAGACTTTATTGGTACGAAAAAAACACTGGTTGTTGGAGATTTGCACGGGGCGATCTTTTCGTTGCTCGATCTTTTTGATGATTGGAAAATTCGAGGGCGGCTTAATGATGATTATACGCTTGCCCCAAATGTACACGTACAATTTTTGGGTGATTATGTTGACCGCGCTCAAGGTGGTCTTGAGGTGCTCGTTGCACTCATATTGCTCAAATTAAAGAATCCATCTCAGGTAACCCTGGGTCGGGGTAATCACGAAGAGCGAGGAATGAATACAAGCTTTGCTGAAGAATTGAAAAAAAAGTATGGAGAAGAATGGCGATCGTGCTTTAATCTGATCACGTCTATCTATAATACATTCCCGGTCACGACGGTACTTGCAGGTGGAAAAAGTTGCGATCCAGAAGATCTTTCATATTTCCTCTGCTACCACGGTATGCTTGATAAAGAATTGGCCGCATCGCTCGATGAAATCTTAGCAAAAAAGTTTAGTGCAACTGTTGAGCCTTTATTCTTTTGTAATACCAGGTCTAAAACGTTCGTTTCCAGAGAAGTAATGTGGGGCGACAGTTGCCAAGCAAGTGATCCTTCCAACATAGGCGCCGAAAAACCTCTGCGAGAAAAAGTTGAAGCAACCGGCCGACCTCGTTCGAATCAAAAATGGCGCGAAGCGCAGCTTGAGCCCCTTTTGAAAAAAGGTTATACGCTCAAAGGAGAAGTTCGTGCTCATCAGCATGATATTTCTTGTGGAGTCATATTTGATTCACAAACTATACGGTCCCTGTGTATAATAGCTTCTTCTTCCTTGGATCCGCAGGTAAATCGGCATTTTGCAAAGTTGGCTGGACCTTACGGGGGATCGGGTCCTTATCCTGTTGAAGGGGTTAAGAAACTCCTCAAATATTTTCACAAAAAATATAGATCCCAAAATGGTTCAGAGCATTGGAATTCTTGGATAGATGGGTTAGGCAAAGTGCCTCAATTTACGATTTCTGCGGCATATGATGTTCCGGAAATTTCTTCGATTGCTGCAGTAAGCTACCTTGTTCTAACGCCAGGAGCAACTCCCCAAATTCCATGGGGAATTCAGAAGATCTCCATTGAAAGCTTTAACGATAAAGCGGGGAGTGTGAGCCATGTTTTTGATATCCAAGCGCCAAGCGCTCCTTCAGCAGCTGCGATACTCAATGCTGCAATGCGTACTCAAGCCACTTCTGCTTTGGAAGAGCAAGCATCAGCATCAACGTCTGCAACGCTTTTCTCTCAGGCTCCGGTAGAAGCTTCGGCATCCTCATCATCTGCAACATCTTCTTCTGCTCATTCCGCCTAGTTGATTTTTGACAAATTGGAATTTTTTTGATAGTCTAAGAAAGACATAACTCTGCTCTTAAGTACATTTTTAACCTTAATGGAAAGTATAGCGCGTTTTATGAAGCTACACCCCCTCGTCCTGGCCGTCATAATTGGCCTTCTCGCACACACAGCGTCTTTTATCCCCTCCCAAGTACCTCATGAAACGTTACTCGAAACGCCAGTATTTGCCGGTCTCAAGACAATTGAAGCAATGCGAATGGTGATTGAACGGGATTTTGATGAGGATACTAATACCCTGAAAAGTACGGTTACTGAACCACCGATCCCTTGGGATAACCTTGAGGAGCTTATCGGCGACTATCTTGATCTCTGCGATAAAAACAAACAGGGAACTGGGCTTTTTGTCGAAAAAAAATATGTGGCGAAGAGCAAAATTCTTGCCGTCGGTGATCTGCATGGTTCAATCTATACGCTTCTGGATATCTTGGATGATTGGATCGAAAAAGATTGGTTAAACAATGACTATACGCTTGCGCCTCATGTTCACGCGGTCTTCTTGGGAGATTACGTTGACCGTGGCCAAGGGGGTATAGAAGTACTTGCTATGCTCTTACGCCTTAAGATAAAAAATTGGTCACAAGTTACGCTTATTCGTGGAAATCATGAAGATTGGGCTCTCAACGGATATTTTAATTTTGCGGAAGAATTAGCCCGAAAATACCCACGCTATCTTTGGGCGCTTCGTGAAGACAATAAACGGGATAATAGCAATTTTATACCCCGCATTTACAAAACCTTCCCCTTAGCCACTTTTTTGGCGGGTGGAGAAAATACGGCTCAAAATAATCTCTCCTATGTGCTTTGTACCCATGGGATGGTCGATGAGGCACTTGCTGATGAAACCAAGGGAATTTTAGCTCGGAAGTTTTCAGCCAGCGGAAATGAAACGTTAACGTTTGCCAATACCGCTAAGCATCAATACGTTACCGATGAAGTGCCCTGGGGAGATATTGCTCAATATATTGATCCGGAGATTCCTATTGAGCCAGCTGATCGAATAAAAACAAAGGAAGGGAGATATCTTGCAAATCAAGCGTGGCTCGAAGATAATTTCTTTAAGCTTTATCCACAAGTAAAGCTTATTATACGGGGACATCAACATCTGATTACCGATGGTGTTCTGTTTAATGCGAGAACCTGGATAGAGCTGCAAATTGATCAGCCTGATTTTCATAAAAGCGAGAGATTTCTTGACCCCTATCCGCAAGGGCCATTCTCGTTTGACGCTGTTCAGAAAACACCCCGTTCCTTTGAAAGTTGCTGGGGTAAAGTTCTTACGACGTCGGCTGCTCAAAATATTGATTCCAATTTCAAACTTCCCTCGCAAGCCTACCTCTTTCTTCTTCCAGGTGCTACCCCCAAGGTTCCGTGGGATATTGAGATTTTACGTGAAGGAAAAGCAGCTTCTGTTTTGACCGCGCCGAAAATGCCTTCTCTTGAATCTATCAATGCTTCAGCACCGGCAGAAGTTTCGGCATCCTCGTCATCTGCAACTTCATCTTCAGCCCGTTCGACGTAAAATTTTGTTCTTTTTCTAAAATCCTGCTATATACTACACAAAGCTAAGCTTTTTCAGCTTTGGCCCCAGGAAAAACCTTTAGCAATAAGGATATTTGTATGCACATACCCACGCTCTTTGCTGTTGTATTACTTAATCTTGTTATGTGTATGAATGATTTTGCATCGCAAATTTCTCTTGTGGAAAGAAAAGCAAACGAGTACCTGAGAAAAGCCTCTCTCTTGGATTTTGAAATAACCGAAGAAGATCTTTCAGACGATGATCGGGATATTTTGGCTTTGCGTTCGTATATGCAACCACAACAGCAGAAGACAACTGAAGAGCGAAGCTCGCAAGAGCGGAGCTCAAAAGAGGCTAAAGAGAAAGAGGCACAATCAAAAGCGGTAGAACCTCTTGCGTGTACAACGGAAGTTCTAGCGCTCTCAGTTGCAAAAATGAGAACATTAATCGAACAAAATTTCACCGGTGATAATCGGCTCAAATGCTTATCCAATCCGTTTACTAAACATCCAGTGCTTCAGTGGACCGATCTTGAGAAAATCTTTAAAAAATATCTGGAGATGTTTGAAGACAAGCGTGGGGACAACAGTTCTTTTGTAGAAAAAAATTATATCGCAATGGAACAAGTGCTGGTAATTGGAGATATCCATGGGGCTGGCTTTTCTCTCCAGGCTCTCTTTGATGATTGGATTTCAAAGGGTTTTATGCATGATGACTACACGCTGGCAGCAGGATTTCATGTTGTTTTTTTAGGAGACTATGTTGATCGTGGAGAGGCTGGCATTGAGGTTCTTGCCCAGCTGTTGTATCTGAAAATCAAAAATCCGGCACAGGTTACCCTTATTCGAGGTAATCATGAAGATCTTGATATCAATAGTCAGTATGGTTTTGTTGATGAGTTGGAAGCAAAATACACCCCAGACGTTTGCAAAGCCCTCCACAGCGCCTTAGCCTTGGTCTATGAGACGTTCCCCACAGCTCTTTTCTTAGGAGCAGGTGAAAGCTGTACCAAGGAAAAGCTCTCCTATATGGTGTTTGTGCACGGCATGATCGATGAAGTATTGGCAAAATCGACGGCAGAAATCTTAAAAGATATTAGTGCCCAAAAAGTACTATTCAAAAATTCGGCTCAGGGTTGCTATGTATCAGGCTATAATATGACCAAGAAAACTTCTCAGGTAGCGTGGGGTGATCTGGCTCAATGGTGTGATCATACGCAGGTTCTCAGTGAACCGGCTACTCGCATGATGCCTTTGATGTATGGGGAGCCATCAGGGCGACCTGTGGTGAATATAAAATGGATTGAAGAAAACTTCTTTAACCGATATCCATCGATTCAAATGCTTTTCCGAGGGCATCAACACTGGGTTGGTGCCGGTGTTGTATTTGATACCAAGACCTGGAACGATGTGCTGAAAAGTGCTAGCAGGTTTCCTGTATTGTATAACGCGCTTTTTTCCGGTCCGTATGGTCAACAGGGCCCATTTCTGCGTGAAGCTGCGAGCGAGTTACTTGAAAAGATGTATGGCGGAAAGTGGCAGTTGGGCGAGCATGCGGTGAAAGTGATGACGACTTCAGTTGCAAACGTTCCCGAGATCGAGATAAAAGGTTCTCTTGGATACTTCTTGTTGACCCCAAGCAGCTCTCCGGCCACGCGATGGAAAGTTGATTTCCTTGAGGTTCTCGGTAATGAGCGGCAAGAGACAACCGTTTCTGAGGTTGCTGCAGTGCCGGCGTCCACTTTTCCGACAACGCCAAATCCTTCAGCCTCATCTTCTTCTGCAACTTCATCGTCTGCCCCGGCCTCATAAATCCTGAAAGAAAACAGTTTTGATCAAATAAATCAAAAGTTATTCTCCATGCAATGATCGGCGGTAAGCGGGAAAATTCCGCCTCAGGCGGCAATTTGTCCAGTTTATATACTTTTGTATTGCCCGCCCTAAAATCTTCAAGTCTAGGCCGCGCCACAAGTGCGCTTTTTTTGGGCACGTTGCTGGAATAATTTGGGGGAGTTTTGAGAGTGGGGGCGAGGGCTGATGCGTGAAATTAAACTGGAATAATTATCAGTAATAGTGTTTCTGTTTGGCGTATCTTTGTCCGGGATAGAATTTTAAGGGTAAGTGCGGTAAACTACGACAATAGAACTTTTTTTGTAACTGAGGACCGTATGGAAAAGAAACTTCCACAAATTGATCAAAATTTTGCAGACTGGTACCAAGAGGTTGTCTTTCAAGCAGAGCTTGCCGATACCGCTCCTGTTCGTGGTTGCATGGTTATGCGCCCGTATGGATATGCAATTTGGGAAGAGATTCATACAATTTTAGATGCAAAAATTAAAGCGACTGGACATCAAAATGCAGCATTTCCGCTTTTGATCCCTCTTTCATTTATTCAAAAAGAGGCAGAGCACGTTGCCGGCTTTGCTCCTGAGATAGCCGTCGTCACTCACGCGGGCGGGAAAGAGCTCGAAGAGCCGCTGGTGGTCCGACCAACATCTGAAACAGTTATTCACTATATGTTTGCTCGTTGGCTCCACTCCTGGCGCGATCTCCCGATTAAAATTAATCAGTGGGCTTCTGTGGTTCGCTGGGAAATGCGTCCCCGTGCCTTTTTACGTACCACAGAATTTTGGTGGCAAGAGGGGCATACGGCACACGAAACCTATGAAGAGGCTGAAGCAGAAGCACGTCAGATGCTTGCCGAGTATCGTGATCTGGTTGAAAATTACCTTGCGATCCCCGTGATCGCTGGCAATAAGTCTGACTCAGAACGTTTTGCTGGTGCTGACCAAACGTTAACGCTTGAAGGGCTCATGCCTGATGGAAAAGCGTTACAAATGTGTACGTCCCACTTGATCTCACAAAGTTTTGCCAAAGCGTTTGATATGAAATTCCAGGATAGAAACGGCAATGTTGCCTATCCATTTTTAACAAGCTGGGGTGCAACTACCCGTTTGATTGGTGGTATGATTATGGCCCACGGTGACAATAAAGGGTTGATTATTCCTCCTCGTATTGCCCCGATTCAAGTAGTAATTGTACCGATTCTTGTTGGCGCTGAGCAAGAAGCAGTTCTTGTCAAAGCAAAAGAGCTGCGCGACCAGCTTGCCAAAGTATGCAAAGTAAAACTTGATGATGACAATCAAAAAACTCCTGGTGCAAAATTCTATCATTGGGAATTACGAGGGGTACCGCTGCGCATTGAGCTCGGACCTCGTGATCTTAAGCAAGGACAAGCGGTTATCGTTGATCGCCTCGGCTTAGCAAAAGAAGTCTGTCCTCTTGATCAACTTGCTTCAAAAGTTACCGAAAAATTAGAGCTTATCCAAACAGAGCTTTTTACTCGGGCAAAAAACAAGTTAACATCACAATGGTATAAGCGTGAAAAGTTGACCGAGTTTGCTGCCGACCTTGAAACTAAAGGTGGTGTTTACCAAGTAGGCTGGTGCCGTTCGCCTGAATGTGAGCGTAAGCTGAAAGAAGTAAAAGCAACAATCCGTTGTGTTCTTCCAGAACAAACTGCTGCTACATGCTTTGCCTGTAACGAACCAAGTAAGGGCGATGTTATTGTAGCGCGTTCGTACTAGGCTGGTCCAGGCTTCTGAAGTGCTCCTGGAGCATATTCTCCGATTTGGTGTTTCTTACACCAACGGAAAACCGTCGCGCGATCGACTTCAAGATGTTCAGCGATTTGAGCACAGCTTTTGAAGTGATCATAGAGCGCACTCATAAGCTGTTTATCTTTAAGCGCTGCTTTGCCCAGACGACGAGCATGTTCGAGCATAGAGTTTGGGTTAGTAAGATCGACGAGGGGTATAGCAACAATTTTTTTGTCAGGTTGTTTACTCTTCAGATACTCTTGCACTCGTTGACGAAGTTTGCAGAGACTGGCTGGTAGCTTGCCAGTAGTAATCTCTCCAGTACTGTTTTCTTCTGCTCCTGCTTGTCGAAAAATGCTTTTAATAAGATCTGTAAGTTGATCTTCAGCAAGTGAAGTAAGGGCAGGGATAACGAGATAATTTTTTGTAAGCTCGTTGTACAGTTCTGCAGAGAAGCCTTTCAGCTCGACCAGCTCTTTAAGGTCTACTTGACTGCTACAGATAATCAAAGCATTGCTTGAGTTTAGTCGCTTATTGGGTACATGTACCGTATAAAATCCGGTCGACATAAATTCGGCAAGCGTTTCTTGTGTTGCCAGTGAGAGCAGATCAACATCTTCAATAAACAGGGTTCCTGATGCCCCCAAATCTGCAAGGGCTCCGGTTACACCTTGTCCTTCAGTAAGAGCAGGAGCGCCAAAGATTTGTGCGTATATTTCCTGCTGTTGTTCAGGTTCTTTTGGAGAAATCTTCTGGTACTGTGCGTGGGCGCAAATTTCATGGATAATCTGAATCAAAGATTGGATGTCATCTTCGGCTCCCTGAAGAAGGATTGGCCGCCGGCGTAAAATTGCCTGTAGCAGTTTGATTTTAAAATCAAACAAAACACCGTAGGTTGCCGGGATAAAGTTTTGGATAGCCTTTCCTGAAGCGGTTGTGAGCAAGAAGACAGCGTAACCCCAGTTGCTGCAGTCACGCATTGAGGGAAAAGAGGGGAAATTAAAAAGTTCTGAAACGGCTGGTCGAGTAGCAAGTACAACAGCATTACTTTGCTTTGTGTCCCGCATGACAGAAAGGCGGAGGGGATTGCCGCAGGGGTCATGCAGTACGATTGAACGTTCTTTTTTAAATCGTTTAAAATCACACATTAACTGCTTGATTGGTTGTACAAAGGTGTTTGAGGTAATAATATTTGTCTTCTCTGGTAACCCAAGCAGCTTAGCTCCTTCAGCACTTGCAACACGCAAGCAGCGTTCTTTCATAAAAATCATACTGGCAGCTTCAGTGGTTTCTGCTCGCATCATGGTACGCATGCCTTCAAAGCACAGTTCCCGCTCTCTCAGGTATTGCAGAGCATCATGAGCATGTGCGGCGCTCTCCTTTTCCAAGATTTTGGGACTCATTTGTTGCTTTTGCTCAATAACGTGGGAAATATGGTCAACGTAGGTAAGCATGCTGTCTACTTCATTGGCGGTGATTAATTTGTCACTTTTTATGGTATGAGCAATGACAATATAGCCTACTAAGTTCTCTTCACCATAGATTGGCAAAAAGGCTTCGGCGTTGATCTCTTCCATAAATGCGCGCAACGCTTGTGCATCTTTGTCGTCATTATACAGTTCATCGTATTCAACTTCAGCTCGCAGCACAAAACGTCTCTGTTGGATCTGGGCACTGAGTGAATTTCCTGCCCCGCTTTTGTCGCTGTACATTTCTTCTACAACTTCTAACGTTTTTACCGCCCTTGCTGCTTCAAGATTACGCTCATGGTTGGTTGGGCGAATGTAGAGGGTTACGCTAGAGCCATCAATGCCGAATGCTTTGTCGAAAAATGTTTTAGTATGAAAACTGAGGTCTTGGAGTGATGTTGACTGACGGATTTGATGCGTAATGGCGGAAAGATTGCTTGAGAATGATTTTGGAAAGAATTCCTGCACTGCTGAGCAGGCATTAAAGAGGCGCAGGCTGAAGAGTTTAAAAGCTGCGTAATACGCAGAGCCCATCACGTAAATTGTTATAAAAAAAGTAAAGCATTCGAACGCTATGTCGTTTTGAGGTAGGACGCCATATTTTTGTAGGATCCATACTGGTTGCGTGAGAATAGCGGGAAGAAATATCAGGCCGAAAATGAGTTTTGCTTGTTGTCTCACAATGGTTGGAACTGATGGGGCGATTAATATTTTTTGAATTCCCCAAATAAGCGTTGTACTCTTAAGGACCATAATAAAGCTGCGGGCAAGCAAATTACAAAATGGATCATAATAACGCCAAGGAGTAGTAGAAATTGATTCCCGAATAAAAAAACAGTATCCGAAATAACCAACGAGCCCAAGGGTAAATGTGCCTAAAATATAATGGCGCATTTGAGGTTTCCAGTGAGCATCAAGTAAGCGCTCATAGCAATGTACCTGCAAAAAGATGACGAGTGGCCAAACCAGAAAGACAAGTTGCGCAAGAAAAAGGTATGCCGGTTGAGGAGTATCAGAAACCCATAAGCGGTAGCTTGCCTTATAGGCAACAAGTCCAAACCAGCAAAAATCATGAATGATAAGAATGAAATACCAAAACCAAATTTTTTTAAATAAAGAACTACGAGAAGCTTCCCTAAAAAAGTAGACCATTTTATAGGTCAAAAAAATTTCAGCGGCAATAAAAACGCTTTCTTTAATGAGCATTAAAACATGAATATCCATCCAAAAAACCCTTTTGAAAAGGTTGTAAAACAGCTAAACTTATATCCAGGTTTCCAGGTGGGTATAGGTAATAGCCTAGGGCAATTTAAAAAAAATACTATCCGGTTCGTCGCAAATCAAGCGGAAGGTCTCACAATGTCTTACAAGTGTTTTACAACATATCTCTTAACTCTTTTTCTAAGCGTTAACCTATTGGGTGGTGAAGGTGGAGGGTCTAGTACTGATGGGGATGAATGTGCAGTTGACATCTCTTCAACAGAATTCTCCAATTAATCCTTATCTCCAATTAATACTACTTTCCCCCGTCCTGTCCCAACAAAAGCAGTCCTGTATGCCGCGTTTAATATAGTGATAGTCATCACCCTGAGTCACGGCAAATTTCAATAAAACCGTGATAGTTATGGTAACGAGTACGACGATCGTTATAAGTAATAAGGGACTGCGTCTCATAAACAACTCCTTGTTTGGAATGGTGAATGCAATTCATATATTCGTAATGTACATCATCTGACGATAGGGCCACAAGGCCCATTTTGGGGGTGTTGCAGGTTGATTTTGTTGCAAAATAAAACGAAACATTGATTACTCGGGCATTGTTGCAAATGAGTTGTTGCATTTTGGCAAAAAGGATGATGAAAAGTTTCGATTTTTGCAACAATTGTACAGCACGTTGAACCTGTAAGCTGCTTTTTTGTGTTGCATTTTCTCAAAATGCAACAAGAGGCAGACCCCCGTACGAGATATTGCGTTTATCGTTGGGAGAGACTATACATGAGATAATAAGAGTAGAAAAAGAGGACGTAGGTTGTTTCTCCGTTGGAGAAGAGTGAGGCGGGATGGAACAGGAGCTGACACATTTTGAAGCTTTTCTATTGACGCATAAGCGTGTTGCGCAACATACATTTCAGGCATATCGACGGGATGTTGCACATTGCCTTGCTTTTCTACATGCACGGGGAGCGGCAGATACGCGGACGTTAACCAGAGAGGCACTTATTGATTATCTTGCAAGTTTACGTGAGCGTAATATGGCAGCACGGTCGATAGCCCGTAAGATTTCTGCCCTTCGTCTTTTTTTCTCATTCTTAAAAGATAAAAGTGGTATCGACCATTCCTTTGATCTGATTCTTCCAAAAATGCTCAAAAAATTGCCACTCTACTGCACAAGCTCTGAAATTGAGCTTATTATGGCGGTGGCCGCTCGCGACACCTCCCTTGAGGGAAGAAGAAATGCCGTAATGGTAAAACTTTTATATGCGACGGGGCTGCGGGTGAGTGAATTAGTCCAGCTAAAGTTATCAGACATAATTGTCGAGTCTTCACGACTGTGTGTGAAGGGGAAAGGGGGTAAGATGCGGATCATCCCGCTCCATCCTACCATTACACAACTGATTAACTCCTATCTTGCTACGGTTTTTCAGGAACTTACGGCGCAGCACATGACTGAGTATCTTTTTCCCGTGCTCTATGCGGGCAAACTTAAGCCACTTTCGCGCCAATCAATCTGGAAGTACATTAAGAAGCTTGCTCGACAAGCCTCGATTACCAAGCCTATTTCACCCCATACATTTCGCCACTCACTGGCGACGCACAGCTTGCAGCGGGGATGGGATTTGCGATCATTGCAACTACTATTAGGGCATGAAAATATAGCAACCGTGCAAATTTACACGCACATTGAGATGAGCCATCTGCGAAGTGCCTATAATAAAAAACATCCACGTTCCTAATGATTGACTGTGCAAATAAGCTCCGTGTAAGTTGAAAGAGATATGAATCTCAACCAAAAGGATATTGTTGTATGCGATTATTCAAAAATATAGCTCTGTCTCTCCTTGCACTCTGTAGTTGCCCTCTCTTACTTCAAGCTTCTCATGTAGAGGAGAAAGGAGTTAAAGAGAAAGAGGCCCTAGCGCGAGACGTGCATAAAACAGGCGTGGCAAGAGAAAAAGAAATTACGGCAGATGAATCATCGGAAGAGAGTGCTTTGCTCAAAGCGTACGCACATTCTGTAAAGACGGGGAGTGAAGAAAACTACGATGACCTTTTGGCTACTCTGGGAGAAGATCCAGACTTTGCGGGGTATGAATCACTTGCTGCCATGGAAGAAGTAGTGCACTATTCTTTCGCTGCAAGTAATAAACAAACTACCCGCGTTGCTATTCCCATTAATGCCGTTATAAAGAAGATCCGCGAGTATCTAGAGATCTGCGAAAAACATCAGCAGGGTAAAGGCTTATTTGTTGAAAAGCAGTATGTTGATCAGCGAAAAATTTTAGGAGTTGGCGATCTACATGGATCCATTTCAGCATTGCTTGGAATTTTTGACAGTTGGGTGGAAAAGGGTTGGATGAATGACAACTACACGTTAGCGCCAGGAGTTCATGTCGTCTTTTTAGGGGATAATGTTGATAGGGGACAAGGGAGTATTGAAGTACTTACGTTATTGTTGTGCTTGAAAATAAAAAATTGGCCACAAGTTACTCTTGTTCGCGGAAATCATGAAGATTGGAGCATGAATGAAAAAATGGGATTTGAAGCAGAGTTAGCTAATAAATATCCTGGAAATCTTTATCAGTTTAAAGCTGATACAACTCGTCCTCAGGAGTCATTGCTACCGCGCGTCTACGAGACCTTCCCCTTGGCTGCCTTTTTAGCAGGCGGAAAGAGTAGTGCCCCCGAAAATCTTTCCCATGTGCTTTGTTTACACGGAATGATCGACGAACCATTACGCAAAGCAGCTGAAGAAATTTTGAAACGAGAGTTCCCCCGAGAAGGTGAAAAGAAGGTAACATTCAGTAATAGTGAAAGCAATCAGTACGTTTCTACCGCTGTTATGTGGGGCGATATTCAACAGTATAGTAATCTTAAACAGCCTATCGAAACCGCCACGCAGAGAAAAGATGAGACGACTGGACGAGATTGCGTGAATCAAGCCTGGATTGAGGAGAAAGTCTTTGCTATTTATCCACAAATAAAGCTTATTATACGGGGGCATCAACACCTGATTACCGACGGGGTGCTGTTTAATGCTTCTTTGTGGGCAGATTTACAGCGAGATCTTCCAGCTTTTCATGCGAAAAATAGATGCTTTAATTTCCCTTACCCTCAAGGACCATTTTCAGCTGAAGCTCTTGAGGCGCTATGCAAAGGCTATTGTAAAGACTATGCCTTTGTTAATTGTTGGGGTAAAGTTCTTACGACATCAGCAGCTCATGATATTGATCCAAGCTTACCTGTTAAGCGGCTCAGATATCTCTTCTTACGTCCCGGGGCAACGCCAGAGGTTCCATGGGAGATACGAGTTGATGATGCCGACAGGAACAAAAAACCTTTGGTTCTATCGACGCAAAAAATTCAGTTGAAAACGAAAGAAAAAGAAGCTCGCAAAGCAGTCACTTCAGCATCAACGAGTTCAGCGAGCTCTTCGTCTGCTTCTGCTGTGTTGAGTGAGAATCTTAAAGGCCTACAAACGACAAGTGGTGCCTCTGTTTCAGAGAGCACCACTCCACAAGTCTGATTAAGCTTTTAGCGCTTTTCAAATTGGTTTCTATCTGGAAGGTGCCAGCAAGCAGGGCTTGAAGGGTTGTCGGCACAAGATAGCGTGCGTGCGCGAAGTTTAAAGAACCAGAACAAGATTCCTGCAAGGGCAATAACAACAAGCCCTCCAATCAGCAGTTGCATCATACGTTTTTCCATAGTCTCTCCCGTATATTGAATTTACGGTTCTCTGTGAAGAACCAACGACAATAACTACCGTTACTGTATCACGTGCATATAGTCAAAAACAAGATTTTTACGGTTTATCTGCGATGCGCCAACCATTTTCCATTAGAATTTTTATATGGTAGGCTGAGAGAATAAGGTTGTCTACAACAGGCTTCACCAATCTGTCAGGAGAAACAGCATGAATTCCGTTACGCAAAAATGTATCTTTTTTATCGCTCTCATCAGTACAGCATCCCTTCTTCAAGGTTCACAGATAGCAAGAGCAACAAATCTGATTAACCATGCTTATTCAGCAAATGACCCTGAAATCAAGGCACTCTTACAAGTTTGGCCGGATCTTACTTTTGATCTTGCCAAGATTATAGCCTCTTACTCAACCTACAAGCTTTCATGGGGAAAAGGGGCTGCAGGTACGATTTATTCTCTGGCTTGGCTTCCCGAAAACCCTTCAACCGATAAAACTGCGCAGGTCATTGCGCTCGGTTGTGGTGATGGTTCGATACGGTTCTTAGATTTGCAAAAAGACCCTTTACATCCTTGCGTAGCACTTTCTCAACCACTGACAGGAGGGCACAAGGCCCCTGTTTCTGTGATGGCTGCGCTCCCTCCTTCGGATCTGCATACGGCAGGATTGCTACTCAGTCTTGCAACGGTACGCCAACGCAGAGTCACAAACAACATGGCAATGGATCGGCAAGCATCGCAGGCAAGTGTTGCAACATCGCTCAATATCAAGAAAGAAGCGCAAGCAGATGAGCGCCTGCTGGTATGGGATTTAGCGACAGAAACTCTCCAAAAAGAGATGGAAGCTAAAGTTGCTCTTAGCCGGGGCGTTGAGCTGTGCTCGTATTGTCCTTCTTTTGAGTGTGAGCCGTGTCGTTTGCGAGGTTTCAAAGCACTATCCGGTGTGCGTTTTCTTTCTCAAGATTGTGGAGAGCGGGATGCGCCGGTTTCCTATACAAGAACTTGGAACTTAGACTCGGGTGACCACATCGAGGATCAGTTCAAGGAAGATGATGGAATGAAAGATCAACAGGAGAGCTGTTCTTCCGAGTTAAGAAGAAGCCGTTGTTGGAAGCTTATTTCTTGGGGTTCTTGTTGTTCTGCTCCGATATGTGCGGTAGTTGCTTCGGCAGCTACTGGTAGCTTTGCGCCAGCAACTTTTCTTGCGGGCTTTGCCCAGATTTTTACAACGTCGCTTCCCGTCTGGTGTGGATTGCAGAGTTGCATATGTGCAGGCGCATCTGCAAGAGAGAGTGTTCTGCCCGATGGCCAACTGTATGAGCTTGCTTTAGAAAATGGCTTAACAGTGTCTGCGTATGCAAATGGCTCGTTACAAATTAAAGATGAACGAGATCAAGAGGCTGTCCGAGTCCAAACAATACCAAAAGCGCATACCGCGCCCATCAGTGCCTTATGTCCTTTGTGGAAAACAAAACTTTTTGCCTCAGCATCGAGTGATGGGGTAGTTAAAATCTGGTACATACCAACAGGCGAATGCCTCGAATCGTTTTCCCGCCATGCAAAAGGTCCCATCTATAGCATTCTGCCCTCGCTCAATACATGGAAAACGTGTGAAGGGAAAAAGTGCACCCGTTGTTTTTTTATTACGGGTGGTCAAGGCGGGATTGAAATCTTTGAAAGTAAAAAATTAGGGCTTACTGAATCAACCATTGAAAATTCTGCACGTGATTCTGATGCTGTGAGTACCCCTTCTGCTTCATCTACACCAACGAGTTCCACCGTAACCCTTGCCCAAGCGCCAGCTGCTTTTGATGAGCGGGGTATTCAAAATTCTCACGAGAGTCCTGTTTCGATGAGCTCTACACCTTCAACGCCCGTTAGCACGCTTGAGCTCGCCGCGGCACCGCTCACCCCACCTGAATTATCGTAAAGCCAAGATTGCATTTCCTCCTTAAGAAGTTAGACTTAGCAACAGTAGTAATGTTGGTAAGTCTAACCCTTCTTTTGTAGTCGTGTTCCTATGGCAAAACAGTTTTCAATTGATCAGAAAAGCTTATTCTCGCTCTTAAATTCAATGCAACCAATTTGTAGTAAGCGAACAACGCTTGATACAACAACAGCGATTCTGTTTCAGGTAAGTCATCGAGAATTGGTCTTAAAAAGCACCGATCTTGAGATTAGCATGCAAGCAAGTTGCACCGTAGGGAGCAGCACCTTAACAGAAGGGGAAAGCTTTCTCGTTCCCGGAAAACGGATCTTTGATGTCGTCAAAGAATTTGAGGGAAATGTTGTTTGCTCTTTAAAAAGTAATCAACTTGCTTTACAAGCAGGTTCGGTAAAAATGATGCTCAACATTCAAGATGCACAGGAGTTTCCTCCTTTTCCTGAGCGCATTGAAAATCTTATGCATATCGAAACAGCACTGCTGGCAAGCATGCTCGAAAAAGTTTCATTTCTTATTCCACAAAACAGTCCAAATGGCGCGCTTACGGGTCTGTTTTTGGAGATCACTGATCGCGAGATGAAGATGACCGCAACTGATGGTCACTGTTTAGCGCAAGCAAGAACTTCAAAATATACGTTACCGCAATCACGCTCGTGGTTAATCCCGCGAAGGGCGATCTTCGAATTAAAAAAGATTATTGATGCAATGAAAGAGCCGCTTATTTTTGTTGGTACCTGCGGTAACCAATTAGTTTTTTCAGGCGAATCATTTAACTTTTTCACCAAAGTATTAGCTGACCAATTTCCTGCCTATGAAGCCGTACTGGATAAGACTGAATTTCTTCCTGCACAAATCGATCGCGCAAGCTTCTCCAAGACCCTGCGCCGCTCAACTTCTTTGCTCTCAGGGCAATTTTTAGCGACGCAATTTGAGTTTGACACGAATACCGTTCACGTCGCGCTCACCAATAAAGAAGTGGGTACGCTTGATGAACAGGTTACGGTAGAAGGGTACACGGGGGCTAAGATCGACATGCGCTTTTACGCGCCCTATGTTTTAAGTGGGCTGCAGGCATTGCCCGATGAACGGGTGACGTTCTTTTTGAAAAATAGCACACGGCCATTAATTTTCGAATCCCAATCGAACGATGTTGCAATGACCTACTTGGTTATGCCGGTATCGGTCAGTTCAAATTAGAGCTCTTGGTTTGAAAGAGATCCGTTAAAAAGGGGAGAAATTTCTCCCCTTTTTAACATTAATTGTTTCGCCACTCACATGAGCATTGTAAGCAATTATTTACGCAATTTCCTATCACTTGGTAATTACCAAGTGCCTGTTGGCTAGGAAGCAGGCGATCATTTATTGCACTGCATTCCTTTTGTAAGGGGACGTTTGTTCTTTTGCATGCGTCATTAAGTTCAGCCATTTTCTGAAGCTCTAATCTCTTTCGCCGGGGCCCGGCTTGAATTCCCGAAGTGTTTGCTGGTTGGCAAACAATACACTCGGCAGCAAGATAACTTGCTGAGCTCAAAAGAGCTGCTATGAGCAATGTTTTACGAATCATATTATTCTTTCATTAAAAAGGGCGGAGAAAACGCCGCCCTTAATTACGTATAACCGCAACGTTTATGGACCTCTTGTGAAGAAGAGGGCTATTTTAACGGTGGTTGCTTGGCTTAGGACGTGGGGCTGAGTGAGCTGAGCATCCACATTTGCCTGATACAACATCAAGTACTGGCAAAACTGCTGTACTGATCGTAAGCACAACGCTCATCAGAACCATAAGTTTACGCATATTCATAACGACTCCTTTTTGTTAGAAATAAAAAATTAAACGCTCGTTTTTTGTTGTGAAGATCCCGCGCGACGTTTCAATACTTCAATCGCTGCAAGTGCACTGCAAGCAGCCGTCTTTGCTGCAAACACCCCAAACCTTAGAGTAACCGTCGTCGGCATTTTCGCACCTAAATCCGCTATTTATGCAAGCTTGGGCGTTAGCTCGGTCTGCGTGAGCCGTAACAGCTCTACGATCCTTTCCAGTTTTAGCACCCGAAAAATCTTCGATTACGCAGGGCGCACAGTCAGCAGCAAGATAACTTGTTGCGCAGGTGCTTAAACATAATAATAATGTATGATAGTTCATGGCCTTCCTTCTCAGTTACAAATTGCCATGGCTTCTTTGATTGCAGCTTTTTGGGCCAGCTGTTCTTGAGAAGCAGTGTCGGCTATTGCTTCATATTTTCCTTGCAAACAAGCACAAAAGAGGCGGGTATTACTGCCACCGCCATAATTGCGCGCGGGGTCTATCTGATTGGCGCAGTATTGGATATCACTGCAGAAATTTGGTGCCGCGAAAAAAACGAGCACAAGAGCTACGATTATTTTTTTCATAGAACGCTCCCTGGCTTTATAGGTTGAGTAATTGCGCGCTTGGCGGCGCAATTTGGAGCTGAAGAACCGAGAGGGCAGTCTTCAATTTCATCAAGGGCAACAATCTGTGAAATTGAAATACCAAGCAGGGTGATCGCAAAACTGAGGAAAAAGATCTTTAATTTCATACAACATCTTTCTTATAAATTTAAAGCTACGCTGTTCTTACTACCAGCCTACCATGAAATAATTTCAGTATGCAATATTTCGACAATCACTCGCTTTGATAAACTGTCAACCCGTCTTCGCCCGATCCGTGCGTTCAGCTCGGCGGGCTACGCCGGGCACGGCCCATCCTAAGTCTTCAGAAAGCTATCTCTACGCAGCCGTGAAGACCTACGGAGGGCAGGCCCAGTCTTCGCTGCAACCCCGTCCCCGTGTCCGCAGGAGGCAACTAAGCACAAGTATGATAGACTAGCTCTAGAGTAATCATAACGAGGCCACCCCATGCAAATTCGCTCGCTTGAGCTTAAAAATTTCCGCTGCTTTCCCTCATACCGCCAAAACTTTGCCGGTCCCCTCACGTTGATCCAGGGAGATAACGGCTCCGGCAAGACGTCGATTCTTGAAGCCCTCTATTACGCCTGCTATGTTAAATCATTTCGAACTCATAAAAGTGGGGAAGTTGCAAAAAGCGGGGAGCCATCGTTTTTCATCAAAGTTGTGGTTGAAGATGGAGCGGGACAAGAGCACACGCTCAGCGTTGGCTTCGATCAAGGCAAAAAAGAGGTCAAGGTTAACGGGAAAGCGGTCACCTCATACAAAGAGCTTGTCTCCCTTTATCGCGTTGTAGCAATCACGGAAGATGATCTTTTATTGATTAAGGGAGAACCTGAAATTAGAAGAACCTTTATTGACCAGGTTCTGCTGACCGGTAACCCCTCCTATGGGACAACCGTCAGTACCTATCGCGCACATCTTAAACAGCGGAACGCCCTGATCAATTCCCCCCAATTTTTTGATCAGCACCTGCTTACCCTCTGGACCGAAAAGCTCTGGGCCTTGTCTGAAGCCATTCGCCAAGAACGGTGCCAGATTATCACTAAACTTGAACAGCAGGCAAATAAGCTTATTACTTCTTATTTCCCTGAATTGGGGAAGCTTACCTGCACCTACCAGATTCCTGAAGAGAATCAGGGAGTAGTTAGTGTTAAGCAATGGCTTGTGCAGTCGGGGGAACATGAGCGACATGCCCAACGGACCCTTTTTGGTCCCCACCTTGATGATATTCGTTTTGAACTGGGGTCATTAGCTTGTAAGCAATACGCGTCACGAGGGCAACAAAAATTGGTTGCCGTTATCCTTAAGCTCGCCCACCTTGGATTAGTTTGCGATAAGGGGGCGGTTGTTCTGCTCGACGATTTCATGACCGACTTTGACCCGGAGCGAGCACGAGTACTCTTAGAGCTCCTGAAGAGTTATCAGACTCACCTTCTCTTCACAACACCCCTGGCTCGCGAACAGGCTCTCTATCTGTTTAATAAAGAGTTCGAAACTCTGAGCATTACGGGTTCAAAGGGAAATTAAAAAGAATAATAAAAGAAACATTTGACTTCTGTGGAAAAATGCTCATACTGGAAATGAGTGAATTTTTCAAAGAGGTTTGCTCAACTTAATTTAGGCTTCATTACTACTCTCCTTTTTCCACCGCACTGGTATTTTTACTAGTGCGGTGGTTGTTTTTTAAGGAGATTTTTACTAGTACGGCCGCGTCCGTTCGTAGTTTTCTTAACTTCGTAAGAGATAACCTACGGAAAGCGTAGATGGTCGGTTGTTTTTTTAAAGGCGTGCTGATTGTAAATAAGTCGCAATCTCTTTATGCCCACTGTAACGGGCCAGGCCTAAGGCCGTTTTACCAAACGGGCCCCGTACGTTTATATCTGCTCCCGCTGTTTCAACCAAAAATTTGACTACGTCAGTGTGCCCATGGTACGCAGCAAGCATGAGGGCCGTCATACTTTTATCATCTCGCGCATTAATCATGAACGGAAGCGCACGAAAACAGTAGTAGTATCGCCATCACCTGTTTTAGAATTTCCATACGACATTCTCCTGCGAAATTGAGGGTTAGCTCTTTGGTTTCATAGTTTTTAGTGTAGTAGAACGCAGGACGCTTGAACGAGAGAACGAAGGGAAAGATCTAAAGAAACGGGGCTGGCGCATACGTAGAACTTACTGCGCCCCAGCCTGCTTAAGTACATTTACGATATCCGATCTTCCCAGCTTCGTGGCTTCGCTCAATGCAGTTTGGCCAAACCCATTTTTTGCATTTACCGGAAATCTTGCCCTAATGAGGACATTTACAACATCAAGGTGCCCACCGCTAGCGGCCGCTTTTAAGGCACCACTATCACGAAATCCTGCACTAATAAGATAATTCACCCGATCAAGGTCCCCATTGCCAGCAGCTGCTACCAGGGCTTTATTTCCGTCATAATTTGCGGAAACGCACCCCGCGGAGATAAGCGTCGCT
Organism: uncultured Candidatus Babeliaceae bacterium; assembly: GCA_964470345.1. Classification (GTDB taxonomy): domain Bacteria; phylum Babelota; class Babeliae; order Babelales; family Babelaceae; genus CAYYBE01. The sequence continues at coordinate 21,665 of CAYYBE010000008.1, forward strand.
CCAAACAACAATAGAGTTTGCAAAGATAGTTTCATCGTACTCCTTTTTTAGTTCCCCGCCTACGCGGGATGGTTTAAAGATTGTTCCTCTGTCTTCAGTCTACGGGATCGGGGAAATACTAAGCAAGGGATAAGCAAAGTTATCAGACTCCCGCTTGAGAGTTTGTTAAGGCCCCCTGTGAGCAAGCGCGCGGCCGTCATAAGCCGCAGCACGCTCTCCAACGTACGATCGCCCACCAAAGAAAAACTACCAGTCGATCAAGACTTCTTGCCCGAAACGGGCAAGGCTACCACGCCAAGCACGACAAGCTGAGCGTCGGGTGCGCAGCAATCCCATTGCCAAGCAACCCGTTACACGCGAAAGCCGTCGTGCGCAACTACCAAAGCCCTGTCAAACCCCAATAACCCAACTACCCCACGGTAAGGCGGGGAACGGCACCCAAGCGCGAAGCGAAAAAGGGAAAAGAAAAATTGGGGCGCTGCCCCAAACCCCGTGAAGAGTAAAAAAAGCGAGAAAGACCGAACGACCCGTACTTCGCTTCTTCGATGAAGCAAAGCTCTCGAAGTTTCAAGCTACGTAGGGCTAAAAATTACTTTGCCCAAGTAATTTTTAGGTTAACATAATAACCATTATCAGACGCTAGAAAAAGACGACAAGAATCGCGCCAAGATAAGAAATCTTAAGAGTTCCTATAGGAAACTACCAGAATGGGCAAAGTTTCGTCTAAATTGAAATCTGAGAGCTTTTGCTCGAAATGCCAAAACCAGGGGGTGGCGAGCAGCTCGGGCGTGCATTCGACCCACACAAAGTCGTAATAAAACTCCTCGAGCAAAAAAGATTCAAGAGAACTTGAGAGCGCAAGCGAACCGGCGAGCGCAAGATCATCGTAGAGGCGAATAATATTTGACGCGAGTGATTCGCCGCAGGTCGTTAAACAAGCGACCTGTTTATTCGCCGCCAAAGAGCCAAGAAACGTATGAATGAAAATTCTACCATCGGCAAGCGACTCTACATCAACATGGTGAATTCCTGGAGTAAGAAAGAGATCTTGGAAAGCAAGAATCTGCTGATCCGATAAACGATCAAGCTTATCAAAGCAATGAATACGACGAGCATTTTCATATACATGATGACCGCTTCTCATAGCACCTCCCCCTTGCCAACGACATGATCACCTGTCGAAGATCAAGATACTCTAATCCAGAAGGAAGATGCAAGAGTTTGCTTAACGAATTGCCTGTTTAGACTGCCATACCCCACACAATGTAACCGCAAGAGCGTCGGTCACATCAAGCTTAGATGGCATGACAAGGGAAGGAAAAAGCCGCAAAACAACGCGCGCAACCTGCTCTTTCTCCGCGCCGCCAAAGCCGGTCAGCGAAGACTTTACCTGCCGTGGGGCAAATTCATGAATGGCCAATGCGTAGCGGTCGGCAAGAAGATACAAAATACCACGCAAATAACCAAGCTTTAAAAAGTTCTGAGCGTTTTTACCAAGAAACGGCGTCTCAAGCGCAATCTCCGTAACGCCATGTAAACGAATCTTTTCATCAAAGAATGTATGAAACATCCCCAAGCGACGTGATAATGGCAACGTACTATTCATACGCAAAGCGCCATAATCTATTAAACTAGTCGTCGGACGTCCGGGACAAGAAGTATCTTGCTTCACTACACCGAAACCGGCTGTTACGCAGCCGGGATCTATACCAAGAATAACTCTGGACATTATCTATCTCCCTTAACATCGCCCTCTATGAATTATCAGACACAAAACATCTCCCCAAATTACGAAGCCCCCCCTGGGCGTAGCCAGACGTAGCTTTCTTTACTTCGCAAGAGATAACCCACAGAAAGCGTAGACTGGTCAGACGCGACGACAAGCCCTCAAGACCCCTCATACTCATGAAACGTCGTCAACTCGCGCTGGAACTGCAAAAAGACCGTTCCCGTAGGACCGTTACGCTGCTTACCAATAATAAGTTCAGCCGACGCCGGGTCTTCAGTATCCGGATTATATACAATGTCTCGATACAAAAACATAATAAGATCAGCATCTTGCTCAATAGCACCAGACTCACGTAAATCAGAAAGCATCGGCCGTTTATCAACACGACCTTCAACCGCACGTGAAAGCTGCGAAAGTGCAATAATCGGAATTTCTAATTCTTTAGCAAGCGCTTTTAACGATCGCGAAATCTCAGAAACCTCTTGGTGACGGTTCTCATGCGTTTTTGACGAGTGGATCAGCTGCAAATAATCGATCACTAACAACTGCAAATTATGGTCACGCTTAAGTTTACGCGCTTTGGTTCGAATATCCATAATCGTCTGCATAGCAGTATCATCAATAAAAAGCTTAAACTCTGCCAGTTGTGCAGCTGCGTTCGTAAGCTCGAGCCACTCATTAGACGTTAACGTCGCATTACGAATCGAGTGATGCGAAATACCCGATTGCGCCGATAAAAGACGTAAGACAAGTTGTTCGGCAGACATTTCTAACGAAAAAAAGCCAACAGACGCACCAGAAGCTGCTACTTCGGCTGCATAGCGAAGCGCCAACGCCGTTTTACCCATCGAAGGACGAGCGGCTAACACAACCAAATCGGTCGCCTGAAAGCCTGAAGTAAACTCGTCGAGTTTCTTAAACCCTGTTGCCAATCCGGTAAGACCAACCCCATGCTCACGAATCGTTGCGAGATGCTGAAAGGTCTTTTTCAACCAAATCGTTAATTGCGTAAATGACTGCCGCGTACGCTTATCAGAAATCTGAAAAATCATCTTCTCAGCTTCATCAAGTACAGATTCGATACGTGCATCATCTTGTAAATAACAGTTGGCAACAATACCAGAGGCTGAACGGATCAATTCACGTAAAATCGCTTTTTCTTTGATAATGCGCGCATGCTGCTCCACAAGTCCGACCGCAGGAATATCCTCTTGCAAAGAAACAAGGTAAACCAAACCACCAACAGCATCTAATGTCCCACGCTTTGCTAGTTCATCTTGCAAGGTAACCATATCAATGCGACGCAACTGTTGAACAATGCCAAGCATCGCTTCAAAAATAGTTGCGTGTGCAGGAACATAAAAATCGGTGGGACGCAATACCTCAGCCGCAACAGCGAACTGCTCATCATGCAAAAGCAATGAACCAAGCACCGCTCGCTCTGCTTCAATATTTGCTGGTGGCGTTTTCCCCACAAGCTGTAATGACTCATGCGGAACACGGCCCCGTTCATAGGTGGTAGGCATACGCCTCTTTCTCGAAAATCTGCGATATAACTTATTCGGCGATTACTTTGACCGTTAACTTTGGTTGCAATTTATTTGACAACTTAATTGTAACCGAGTGAACGCCCGTTGTCTTAATTGGCTTATCAAAAGAAACTTGATTTTTTGCAATCGCAATTCCTTCATTGGCAAGCGCATCAACAACAAGACCTTCACGCAATGCACCATAGAGCTCATCAGGTTCTCCATCTTTGCCCTTGTGCACCTTACTGGTCAAGACAATTTTTACAGCCTTAATTTTTTCTGCAAGCATAGAAGTTTTTGAAGAAATAACCTCTTGGCGCTTTTCAATCGTTTTTGTTCGGCGCGCAAAACCAGCTTGATTAGCATCGGTAACCTCAACGGCTAATTTGCGAGGGAACAGAAAATTGGCTGCAAAGCCATCGGAGACTTGTACCATTTCTCCGGCCATTCCAACTTTTTCTACATCTTTTACTAAAAATACTTTCATACGGTATCCTCCTCAATTTCTTAAACGTTGCGTAAGTTGAAACCTCCGAGGCTTGCCTCGCACAAAATGCTCTTTCGCGACCTCGAAGATGCTCCGCAGCTTGCTGCGCGAGCTCTTCGCAATTTCTGTGCTTTAGTATACCGCACATTAGAAACTCTGCCCAGATCTCTTTACACGCGCAAGCTCCAAAGCGCGCGCTGAAAAGAGATGCTCAGCCGCTCCAACAGACGCTGCACCCTGCTGAACTGTTAGAGAAATAAGCAAACAACCATTCGGGCGAAGAAGATAGGTACAATCGGCGGCAAATGCGATTCCAAGCTCTGTGCGAGAAACTTCAAAACGATAGATAGCAGTTTTTTTATCAGCAATCTCCTGCTGCAGCTTCTTGTCAGACTGATACCGCACACAGGCAACACGCATCACTGCTTGCAAAAGCGCCTCACGTTCTTCGTGCACACTATACATCTGTGCCGTTTGCACGACATACTGAGCATGAAACAGTAAGCCAAGCGCAAGCACCGCCCACAAAGAACTGACACCAAGTATTGTTAAAAGCTGCATGCTAAAAATCCCTCCCAAACCAGCACACGACGAACAACGCGCGCAGAACCTTTCGTGAGCTTCACATCAACAAAGCGAACTAACGGCCCCTGTTGATCAAGTGTTGCACTGAGCGTGCAATTGTCGGCGGCAACCGTCGCAACCCCCTGCTGCACCCGCCACAAACGAGGCGCTCCGTCTACAACCTCACGCACATACCAGCCCCACCCACCATCAGATTTCCAGCGAATCTCGCCAGCGCCCGACGCCGTCCACGCCCGGCGATCAGCAGGTGCATGCGCCAAATCGCGCGTTATCAGACACATGAGTGAATAGAGAGCCAGCTCGTCTTCACGCTCACCGGTACTCTTGCGCACAAGAGCCAAACTCTGTACAACAAAACTCGTTATTCCTACCAACATAAGAGCGCACAGAGCGAGATAGATTACTGACTCGATAAGTGTAAACCCTGCCGATCTACCAACATTCATACACGCCGACTCCCGACAAGCGTTACTTGTTCTCTTCCCATTGGCCCCTGCGTTGATGCAGTAACCGCAATCCATGCCACCCCCGGAACGGTTGGCTCTTTCCAGGTTGCAACCTGGAGTTGGCAGCCAAAATCAGCCACCTGCGTACCAGCAACTTTCTCCAGAGAAAACCGATCGACCGCTGCGCGCGCTACCTCGACCAGATGAATCTTTTTGGAAGCTTGCAGCTCGCAATTCACAACAGAAACGCTCCATTGCGTTACCCATAAGGCAAAAAGCACAGCCAGCAGCAGTCCAAGCATGCTCTCTACAAGAAGAAAACCCCTTGACAAACGGCTCCTTATCGGATAATATTCAAAATAGACATAATTAGAAAGGAATAGTAATCGTATGAAAACCATAAACTTCTTCTCTCGTTTTTTCTGTAACGTGTGCATACCATTGAGCCTACTGATGCTCGTCGGTACAAGTCAACAACTGCGTGCTCTTGATCCGCAGCCCTCTTTTGCAGGTATGCCTGACATGGCAGGGCCAGCAATGGCGCCAGGACAAGGTATGCCGGGAATGCCGCCATTACCTGAAGGGGTAAGTGAAGCTGATTTCGAAGCGATGGTCAACGAAATATCAAAACAACTTGAGACGATGAGTCCTGAAGAGATCGAAAAGCTCCAAAAAGAAGCTGAAGAGATGCTCATTAACAGCGGCGTCAGCAAAGAAGAAATCGAAGCATTCAAGCAAGGGCCTGCCGGATATCCTGAACAGCCGGGGCAACAACCAATGGCCGCGCCTGCAACACCATTTGCGCAACAACCAATGGCCGCAGCTCCAATGCCAATAGAGATGAAACCAGCACCAGAAACTGGATTCTCGCTCGTGAGTGAAGCAGAAGTAAGTCAAATTTTAAAAAGCATTATTCGCCAAGCCGGTGCCTTGCGTGAGCAGATCGCTCTTTCTGATGCGCTGCGTAATTTGCGTCCATGGACAAGTTCGCTAAGCGATATCTTGTTCTACGTTAAAGTTATCGACAGTAAACAAGAGTTGCGTAAACGCTTAACAACCAAAGAGTTCTCTCCATTTCTTGGACAACTAAAACGGTTAAGTAACATGCTTGAGGCGCAAGAATATAATTTGCGCGGCAAAGCAGAAGAACTGATTGAAGAAGAAAATCCGTATGATATGTTGCGCATCTCGCCCGAAGCATCCAACAAAGAGATCAAACAAGCAGCGCAAGAGCTCTTAGCTGAAAAAGATCCTGAAAAGCTGAAAGAGCGTCTAACGCAAGAAGGTGCAACAGCCCTTGATATCAAGCGGCAAGTACAGTCTGCACGCATTGCCCGAGCACAGATCAAAGAAGCATATGATAAGCTTACCCCTGCAGAAAACCGTGCACAAACAGATCGTCGACTCAAAGCACAACGAGACCAACAGTCCACGTCTGACAAGGCACTTCGTACGGCAAGTACTGAACTTAATCAGATCTTTTCTCAGATAAATACAAGCGTTATCCATGCATCTGAAGAGTTCCTTAAAAAATATGAACCGGCAGAATTAGCACGTAAAAAAGAGATGGACGCCGCTGAAGTAAAACAGCGCAAAGAGCAAGAGGCGCGCGCTCAACAAAAAGCCGCTCCAGCGCCCTACCTCGCCCCCGATTTTTATCCCCCTTCATTTGAAGGACCAAGACCATTTGATGCAGGCCGACCCGCACCATTTATGCCATCAGCAACATCATCAAGAGACAGCTCTTCATCAGATCTAAGATCTCCTGAGCAACCAAAAGCAAAAGCTGGAGGCAAAGCAGAGGACAAGAGCAAAAAGGCTGACGAAAAAGCCAAGGGAGAGGCAGACAAAAGTAAAGGAAAAGGGAAAGACAAGGGCGAAGGAACTGACGAAGAAAAAAGCAAGAAGCCGAAAGAGCCAAATTGGACGCTCACATTAACTAAATTTGAAACCGCATTGAATGAATTTGAAAAGGAATTCGGCGTAGAAAATATTGTTGCTCTTACCAAGAAAATTAACGCATTTATTCGAACAGACGATCAGCAAGCAAAAAAGAAACTCTATGATGAGATCCTCAGCACAATGCAAGGGAACGAAGAGCACGCAAAGCGTCTCAAGAATATTTCTGATTTGTATGCAGAGCTCGAGCAACTTGAAGCGTATGAAAAGCTTGCTCCCGAGAATAAGAAAAAGCTCTTAGAGCGCTATGCAACTATCAGAAAAGAGCACCCTGCACCGATAAACTTATTACTCGCGCTTGCTGCAACACGAGAAGATCCCAAGAAACGAGCGCTTCTTAATAAGCCTGACGACGCCCAGAAGGGAAAAGGAGTCAAAGCTCAAAAAGCTGCACCGCACGCCAAGCCAGAAGAGCACAGCAATCCTCCTGCCGAAGAGATGGAAAAGAAGTATAAGAGCGCCGAAGAGATTGCACAAGAGAAACAGGCAACTGAGCAAGAGCTCGAAAAGTATAGCGAAGAAGTCGACCAGTTCATTGCTATGGTTAATCACAAGTATCCAGAAAGCGAACTGGAATTGAGAAGAGAAAACGAGGAGCAAGAAAAGGGCTTAGAAGATCTTGCAGAGGATCTTGTTAACCGCATCCCCCCAGAGCATGAAACCGACAGAAACGAAGTCCGCGAACAGATACAACCAGCTCTTAAGCAAGCTCGTAATCGCCTTGAACAATTTCAGACGTTAATCGGCCGCTGGGATGATCTGCTTAAACGGAAAAACCCCAATTCTGACAATGCAAACTTACGAGAAGCCGCGGATGCTTTACTAAAAGAGACAAAAGAGGCCGGCTATATCGATATAGCCGACGCGAAATACGACGAAATATTCAATCCTATCATTGGTCGCATCAAAAGTTATGGAAAATCGGCCTTACGCTGGTTTGCCGATCTTTTCCGAAGTTCAACTGACACACAACAAGCGGCCGCTGGTGGATTATAAGTAGTAGGGCTCAAGAGCCTTTGCAATCTCTTGATTAAAACCATGCTTGCGCAAATATAAGAGCGCATCACATGCCGCCTTTACGCCATCACCCATAGCAGTTGGGGCACGCTTATACACACTATCAGTTACATTACCTGCTGCAAAAATACCGGGACAGCTGGTTGCTGCACAACGCGTTGCCAGTTCCAGAAAGCCCTGCGGCGTACATTGAGCAAGTGGAGCAAAAAGCCGACTGTTCGGTTCTCGCCCAAGTGAAACAAATAAACAAGCAACAGGAATGAGCTCTTTCTCTCCCGTTGCTGTATGCACGACACGCACCGCCTGTACATTTGCGCCATCACCAATAATTTCAGAAATCGTTACCCCATTAAGCGTTTCTACTGACGCGCAGCGCACAAGCTTTTCACGAGGCAAAACGAACTCCTTATCCCCCGGCATTGCCACCACAACAATATGTTGTGCAAGCGGCATGAGGTGATAGAGCAATTCTTGTAAAGCAGGACCACGCGCAATGACCATCACACGCTTATTACGCGCTTCACGACCATCGCAAGCAGCACAACTAAAAATACCTTTGTTCATATACTGCGCTTCACCGGGCACACCTAATCTTTTAAGCCCTGCTCCGGTTGCTGCAATAATCGTCAATGCATGAATCACGCGATTTTGCGCCGTGTGTACAATAAAATAATTGCCAACTTCTGCACGCTCAATACGCGTTACTTCATCATCGGACAAACAAGTAACACCTGCCTTCGTTGCCCGTTCCAATTGCTGATCCATAATCGTTGCACCGGGAGTGGGAGCAATCGTCTGAATATTGTCCACAAGCTTTGCATCTGCTAATTGACCACCGAGTTCAGACCCTGCAATCATAACCGTATGCAACTTTGCTTGTGCTGCTGCAAAAGCAGCTGCCATACCCGCAGGCCCTGAGCCTATGACTAAAACAGGTACAATGTTTTTTTGTTCTTTACTCGCAGCAAGAATCTCATCAAACCACCCACTAGGCGCAGCAAGCAGTGGTGCACTCTCGATGCCCTCGTGGGGGCACCAACGCTCTTGGGCAGAACAAGAGATACAGCCCAATAGACCTACTACAAACAGAATTCGCTTCATACGCTCTCCTAAAATTTACGCTCCTACAATACTCGCGCAACGATCACACAAGCCATCAATATGCTTCGTTTCGTGCCATTGCCAACAGCGAGGACACTTAGTTCCTTGTGCATGTTCAACACGCGCAAAAACACCTGCTAACGCAGTCTGCGTTAGCCCGTCAGGGTTTTCGGCAAATTGGATTTTAGAAACAATACATAATTCTTGCAAGAATGACTCGATCGACTCATCACGCCGTTCCAACTGCTGTTTAAGCGCAGCTAATGTAGAACATTGTGGGCACTCGGTCATAAAATAGATTACAACTTGTGCTTCTAAAGAATGCTTGATAATGCCCTGCTCGCGCACACGTTCAAGCTCTTTTAATATGGCATCACGCAAGAGCAAGATCGTTTCCCACTGCTGCTCATCATGGGGCAACAGCATACGTATCTCTTGGGCAACAGCAGAAAGATCTGCAAATGATTGGAGATGAATCGATTGATGTTCCCCTTGATAAAAATCTGCCAGCTGTTCAGCAGTACATGAACAGATAGGGGCCATCAGACGAGTCAACGTATCGAGCATGTACCAAATCACCGTCTGCGTTGATCGACGGGCCTTACCGCTCGCACCTTCAACGTATAAACGATCTTTAGCACAATCAAGATAGAGCGAACTCAACTGGGTCGTACAATAATCGGCCAGCCCATGAAACACTTCGGTAAGATCGGCTTTAAGATATGCTTTACGCATCTTTTCATTAAACTCAGCGCACTGAACCAGCGCAAGCGCATCCAGATAGCGCAATTCACCAGCAGGAACAGCATCCCGTTCCATCGAAAAATCATACAAATTTTGCAACAAGAAGCGGCAGGTATTACGCACTTTGCGAAATACTTCACCAACATTTTGTATCACTCGTTCTGAAACAACTGCATCACCCTCTAAGCCCAATGAAGCAGCCCATAAGCGAATGCCGTCCGTTCCCAAACGATCGATCAGTTGTTGCGGCGGCATTACATTACCGAGCGATTTTGACATCTTGCGCCCTTGCTCATCGACGGTAAATCCATGTGTTGCGATGGTACGCATAGCAGGAGTACCTTCAAGCACAAGACTCGTGAGCAATGAACTTTGGAACCAACCACGGAACTGGTCAATGCCTTCAAGATAGAGATCTGCTGGAAATTGTTTACGTGGCTCTAAAACGGCAAAATGGCTCAGCCCGGAGTCAAACCATACATCAAGAATATCCTGTTCTTTACGAAACTCGCTTCCCTTGCACTTCGGGCAGCTCAGACCAGCTGGCATAACATCGGCCAGTGGCACCGTTTCCCAATATTCTATACCCTGCGTTGCAACCTGCTCAGCAACTTTTTCGACTAATTCTTTATTGGTAAATGCATAATCACACGATGTACAGATCAAGGCAGGAATTGGTACTCCCCACACCTTTTGGCGCGACAGACACCATTCCCAGCGATGAGCAAGCGTCGCTCGCAAGAAGTTACGGCCGGCTTCAGGAATAAAGGCAATCGTTTCAACTGCTGCCAATGCTTTTTCCTTAATTCCTTCTCGCTGCAAATCAAAGAACCATTGTTGTGTCGCACGGAAAATAAGTCCTTGATGGCAACGCCAACAATGCGGATAGCTATGGGTAATCGAAGCTTTATGGAATAACGTTCCCGTTTCTAACAATTTTTTAATGACCCAGCCCTGTCCATCAGCAACAGATATGCCGGCAAGCTCTGCAGGAATAATTTCATCAGTATATTTACCATCAGCGGTGATCGGTGAATAAATTTCTAAACCGTGCTTAACACCAAACTCATAATCCTCAGGACCACATCCCGGCGCTTTGTGTACAATAGCCGTTCCATCTTCGACGCTTACCAGATCGTCAAGGATAATCGGCACGGTCAATGAAGGAACAAAGGGATGGCGTGCTTCAAGACCAGCCAATGATTCTGCAGGTATCGTTGTAACCACCTCATGATCACCCGGTATAAGCGCCATAAGCGCTCCCGCCAACTTTTCGCCCACGATAACGAGTCTGTCCTGTATACGTAACAATTGGTACGTACTCTGCGGCTTAAGAGCAAGCGCACGATTCAAAGGCAATGTCCATGGCGTTGTTGTCCACACCACTAAGTTGATTGGAGCACCTCCGCTGGCTGCAGCAATACGAGGGTCGGGAATATGGGCAAGCTGGAAGAGTACATAGATTGAAGGATCTTTTCGATCCTCATATTCAATTTCAGCTGATGCTAACGTCGTTTGGCATGAAGGACACCAGGCAACCGTCTTCTTTTTACGTTCAATAAAGCCTTCGTGCACAAAGCGACCAAAGGCGCGCATGATCATAGCTTCATAGGAAAAGTCCATCGTCACATACGGATGTTCCCAGTCCATAATAGTACCAAGACGCTTAAATTCAGAGCGCTGCACATCGATCCATTTTTGCGCATAGACTCGGCAGGCTTGTTTAATTTGCAAAGGATTCATGCCCGGCTTTTCTTGGGTGACTTTCAGCTCAATTGGCAAACCGTGACAATCCCATCCTGGAGTAATCGGCACATGGTACCCCGACATACGGTACGCTTTGGTAATGATATCTTTTAAAATTTTATTATAAGCGTGGCCCAAGTGAATATTGCCGTTAGCATAGGGAGGACCATCATGGAGAATATAGGTCGCTTTCCCCTCATTGCATTGCATCGCTTTTGTATAAAGCCCTTCACGTTCCCATCGTTCAAGCAACAGCGGGTCATCAATTTTAGCATTGGGGCGAATAGGGAATTCGGTCTTTGGCAGGTTTAATGTATCTTTAAAGTCAGTTCGTTTTGTTTGTTCAACGGGATCACTCATGTTCGACCTTTCTATCCTCAAGCCTGCATAATTATCATGACCGTATGTTCATACAATTTTTCCATACGCACCACATAGTAAAAAAGCAATTTTATGATACCACAACAGTCAACCAATTGCGAAGAGTTCTGTCTCTAGCGCACTTTTTCCCCTTTTGCTACCCTAAAGCTATATCGTTTTTCTTGGGGGTAACCTATGAATCTTACAAACAAACGGGTTGGTATCTGGGGCTATGGCGTCGTTGGTCGATCAACATTACGCTATCTGGTATCTGCTAAAGCCCAAATCAGTGTCTATGATCAAAAAGAGCTTTCGATCGAACAACAGCAAGAAATACAAACTGCCCAAGCAAAGCTCTACAAGCCCCATGAGCTTGAACAATTTCTTACTGAAAACGACTATCTGATCCCCAGCGGAGGCATCGATCTACGCAAGCACGAAGCCATTGGTCCCAAATTACTCGCAGAGCTTGATCTCTTTTGTGATTCATGGCGTACAAGCACCAAGCCAGCTCCCATTATTGGCATCACCGGAACCGTTGGCAAAACGTCCGTAACCCACCTGCTTTCAGAGATTCTCAAAGCGCACGGCTATCGCGTCGCAACAGGCGGCAATATTGGTGTTGGACTTTTTGACTTACTCCAAGAGAAAGGCAGCTCAGACTATGCCGTTTTAGAGCTCTCAAGCTACCAGCTCGACCTGTGCCGCACATACGCACCCGATCTTGCAATCATCACGAATCTCCACCCCAACCATTTAGATCGCCACGGTTCGGCCGAGGCCTATCAAAATGCCAAAGGTAAGATTTTTACACTCCAAACGGCTGATCAGAAGGCAATCGCACCGCTCGAGCTACTCCCTTGGCTGCGCACGCTCACGCCAGAAAAAACATACGCGTGGTTTGTTGATCACAGGCCCGCAGAACAAGAGCTTTCCCAGCTCACCACCAACGAATCGCTCTCCTTCTTAGATTCAGAAAAGATTTGGTCTCTGAGCAAACTTTACAACGGCGCGCGTACAACAATGACACTTGCACAGATCCCCGCTCTTTCGTTTCCCATTAACTGGGCTCTTATTCATGCTGCACTGACAGAATTGGGAATCAAGTTTAAGCAAGAATCGCTCACGCAGCTCTCGCTCCCCGACCATCGCTTTTCATGCATTGCAACCCATGACGGTATCTCGTTTTATAACGACTCAAAATCGACCGTTGTAGAAGCAACGCTTGCTGCCGTACAAGCGCTCCAGCCCAAACCAATAATTCTTTTCTTAGGTGGATTAAGCAAAGGGGTCGACCGTACGAGCGCACTCGCGCAATTCAAACCCTACTCAATTAAGCACATCGTTTGTTTTGGTAAAGAAGCGGACGAACTTGCGCAAGCCTGTGCAACGCACGCCATACCCGCATCAGCATATCCAACGCTTGAAGCAGCATTTACGGCATGCACACGCACCATCGCTACGTCAGGCGACCATGTGCTTTTCTCACCCGCAGGTGCAAGCTTTGATCTGTTTGCCAGCTACAAAGCCCGCGGGCAGCGTTTTAAAGAGCTGGTTGCTGATTATTGCAAAGCTTAGCGCCAGATCTCAACCCCTCCCGTTTCATAGCCAACAAGCAAGCGGCCGCTCTTTTCATCGAATGCGAGAACGCTTACATTACTTTTCTCATTTAAAACACGCGATTTTCCCGTCTCAGGATCGAACAGCGTAAGAGCATGGAGCTCACTTCCATTATGTATAATCTGACCATTGGGAAGACCAATAATCGCTGTAATGTACGATTGGGTAGCAAAAAACCGAGGGGTCTTTGTAGTCTTACGCAAGTTCTCTTCAGACACATCCCATACCTCAAACCCTTTTTTACGAACAGGCACTGCGAGTAATTGTTGGCCGGCAAGGGGCGCTACAGGTTCAATCTCTTCAAAAGAAAGGTCCGTGGTACGCCCGCTTTTGAAATCAACAATTTTCAGCGCAGCCGGCTCTCCACCGAAATACGCCAAATTTCCATTGCCCAAGAGAGCCATAGTATATACGTAAGCAGTTTTATCATAGGGCAATTTCTCTACAACAATATCACCATTTGGAGTAGTTTGAATGGTACGTATGCCAAAAGCTGAATTCATAAGGAGCTCGTCACCTCGAGGGAGCAGCGTAACACTCGACAGCCCGCGAATATCTATTGCTGTTGGCGCAGTCTTTATATCAACGCGCTGACCAAGGGTTTTAACGCATGCAATCTTTCCACGCTTATTAACATACACAATGCTCCGGGAAGGCAATAAACCGATACCACTAATTTCAAAGTCATCGAGATGCATGCGCTTACGAGTAACTTTTGCCGATACATCATTTGGAATGGTAACAATCGTAATATCACCATCAAACGCTGCATCCTGAACCGTCGCAACTATCTCATTTTCAGAATATGCAAGAAGCCCTTGGACAGCATGCTGTCCATCATCGAGATATGCTCCAGCAACTTCAGGATCTCGAAGATCAAGCACATGAAATGCTCTTATTCGCTCTCCTTTAAAAGCGGGGAGATCGTATCCTGCAACAATCCCTGCCAACTCTTTAGGCAATTTCGTCGTCTCAATAACCTGCTCCGCACGCGTAACAAATTCTTTTGGCAATCCCAATGCTTTCCCAAGCTCCTGCGCTTCTTGTTCGCTCAAGAATTGATGTACAGCTTGTGCAGTTTTTGAATTCTTGGGAACATCTGTTTCATAGCTCATCGCCCTCAAAAGAGCTTCTTCTGCCAATGCTTTGCGCTCTGGTTCACCTATATCAGAAAAAGATTTTGCAATCGTGCCAAGCTCATCTTGCAAGCCCGAATGCTCTTTATAGGTTTCCAAGGCATCCCTGAGATACCTATTCCAGCGGCGAATATCTTTGGGATCATTGCTGGCTTTCAGCTCCATTAACGTTTTTTGAACAAGCGGAGTAACTTCTTTCAAAAACTGCGCTTTGCGCTCTTGCGGCACTTGACGCACTTCTTCTTTTTGCACTTGTTCTTTGCGCTCTTTCGCTGCCACCACTTGTAACTCTTGCTCTTGGGCAGCGGTAAGTTTTATTTCACCACCCTGCTGTATATATGCCAATGTTTCTTCTGCGCTCATCACGCGCGGTTCTAGAGATGGTACGGCAACGTCAGTTGCAAGTATTGCTGTTAATTCCTGCAGCTGAGCATTAAAACTGCTGAGTGCGCGGATAGCTTCGCCTGCAAAGAGCTGATTATGCAAGCACAGAACAGTAAGACACACTGCGTTAAAAATTTTGATCATCTTCTACACTCCCAAAGCTCGATAGATTCCAAACGACAAACGTATACCCTTAGTGTAGAAAACAGCCCACTATACTTACAAGATTTACGCATACTGAATTTCTTGACTTGTTTTTCGCAAAAACAGTAGTGTTGTAGAAGAAAACCTGACAAGGAGTGAACGCACATGACTCAAACGAAACCAACGATGACCTGGTTTTTGACGACGATCGCGCTGCTGATTATTATCGGCATGATTTTTATCTATTCTTCCAGCTCAGTCTTTGCACTCGAAAAATATGGCTCCGCCCAATATTTTGTAAAAAAGCAGCTCATGGGTGTCATCCTCGGGCTTATCGGCCTCGTAATCTTTTCAAAGATTCCGATCGCCCTTCTGCGCAAATTCGCCCCCCTCTTTTTCTTCGGTGCACTTACCCTCACCGCGCTGACGCTGATTCCCGCCCTTACCCTCAGAATTCACGGTTCAAGCCGCTGGCTTAATTTAGCAGGTTTTGCTTTTCAACCGAGCGAACTGTTGAAAGTCTCGTTTATCCCCTATCTTGCCTATTTACTCGAAAAGAAAAAATTCGTACTCTCCTCACTTGCCTATGGTTTTATCCCCTTTTTATGCATCGTCGGCGCGACGGCGGGGGTGTTGCTTGCACAGCCAGACTTTGGCCAGGCGGTCACGTTAGGCACAACAGCCTTTATTCTGTTTTTTATCTTTCATACCAACATGCGTTATGTGATGGTGACTATAACCGCCCTGATCCCGGTGCTCATCTTTATGGTCGTCTGGAAACCGTACCGCTTTAACCGAATTTTAACCTTCTTAGACCCCTGGAAAGATCCGCAAGGAGCAGGCTTTCAGATTATCCAATCGCTGATTGCCATTGGCTCAGGCGGGGCTACGGGGGTGGGCATCGCAGAGTCACGTCAAAAGTTTTTTTATCTGCCGATGCAGCATACTGACTTTATCTTCTCGATTATTGCCGAAGAGACCGGCTTTATCGGCGCCAGCCTCATCATCTTTCTCTATATGCTTTTTCTCTACTTCGGCATTCGACTTGCTTGGTATCTTAAAAGCGTCTTTTGCTGGCTCACCGTGCTCGGTTTTACCATTCTTATCACTCTGCAAGCAATTATTAATCTCTTTGTTGCCACTGGCTTAACGCCAACCAAAGGGATCGGCTTACCATTTATGAGCTATGGGAACTCTGCGCTTATCGGTAATTTATGCATGATTGGGATTATTATCTGCTGCGTACAGCAAGATGAGGGGTAACGAGATAAGCCCATGAAAAATAAAGGCGGACGTGTCCGAGTTTTCTTTACTTCGTAGAGATAACTTACAGAAAACGAAGGCTGGATTCACAAAAAGAGCGGTTCTGCTAAACTAAGAACTTAAGCATAACAAAGCGCCCAAAAGAGTAAGAAAGAGCCATGGATCTTAAAAAACAAGATATTAAACAGTTTACCCCTGACAGAATTCGCAACTTCTCCGTTATCGCCCACATCGACCACGGGAAATCAACCCTCTGCGATCGTTTATTAGAAACGACGGGCACAATCTCGTCAAAAGTTAAGCATGAGCAGTTTTTGGATAAACTGCAGGTTGAAAAAGAGCGGGGTATTACTGTCAAAGCACAGTCAGCTTCGATGTTTTATACGTTCCAGGGGACTGAATATCTTTTAAATTTGATCGACACTCCCGGCCACGTCGACTTTAGCTATGAAGTCTCTCGGTCACTCTACGCTTGCCAAGGGGCTGTTTTGCTCGTTGATGCCGCGCAAGGGGTACAGGCCCAGACGATGGCAAATTTTTATCTTGCCTTTGACCAAGATCTGACGATTATCCCAGTTATTAACAAAATCGACATGGAAGCTGCTGACCCAGAGCGTGTTGAAAAAGAGCTTGAAAAGCTTTTTGATTTTAAGCCAGAACAAACGATTCGCGCCTCGGCTAAAACAGGCGTCGGCATTCACGACATTCTTGCAGCCGTTATTAAACAGATCCCTGCGCCCAAAGCGCATCCCGAGTCTCCGCTTAAAGCGCTCCTGTTTGACTCGTGGTATAACGAATACAAAGGGGTTATCTGTTTGATCGCCATTACTGACGGCTCTCTCAAAAAAGGGGATATGATCTGCTTAGCGCAAGGCGGAAAAGAGTATGAAGTTTTAGAAATAGGTATTATGTTCCCGGAACCAACGCCGCTCAATGCGCTCTATGCTGGCCAAGTTGGTTATGTAATTACTGGCATGAAGACGGTTAAAGAAGCCCGCGTTGGTGATACAATCTTCCATGCCAAAAAGTTTGGCTCGCCATTCCCCGGGTTCAAACCAGCCAAACCTATGGTCTTTGCCGGTATTTACCCGGTAGAAAGTAGTGAGTTTGATCTTTTACAAGATGCTATTGAAAAATTAACATTAACTGACGCCAGTGTAAAAACTGAGAAAAAAACGTCGGCTGCGTTGGGGCTCGGCTTCCGTTGCGGTTTTCTTGGTTTGTTGCACATGGATGTCTTTAGGCAGCGGCTTGAACAAGAGTATGGGCTTTCCGTCATTGTCACAGCACCAAGCGTGCTCTACAAAGTAAAGCTGGAGCATACCGGGAAAATAATCGACGTAGAAAATCCCTCTGACATGCCTGACCCTAACCAAATTGCTGAGATTTTAGAACCGATTATTAAAGCGACGATTATTTTACCAAAGCAGTATCTGGGAGCAATCTTAAAGCTCTGCCAAGAAAAACGGGGCATTCAAAAAGAGATGACCTACTTAAGTGAAGATCGTCTCATTTTAACCTATATACTTCCCTTAAATGAAGTTGCGACTGATTTCTATGATCAGCTCAAATCATTCAGTTCTGGGTATGCCAGTTTAGATTATGAAGAAGCAGGCTACGAACCAGCTGATTTGGTTAAAATGGATATCTTGCTCAATGGCGGTGCTGTTGATGCACTTTCAATTATTATCCATAAAGAGCGTGCACAATATGTTGGTAGAGAACTCGTTGAAAAATTACGAAAAGTGATCCCACGACAAATGTTTGCCGTTGCTATTCAAG
>CAYYBE010000008.1:39796-66831 GCA_964470345.1 uncultured Candidatus Babeliaceae bacterium
GTTGAAAAATTACGAAAAGTGATCCCACGACAAATGTTTGCCGTTGCTATTCAAGCAGCAATCGGATCACATATTATCGCTCGTGAGTCAATCTCACCTATGAGAAAAGATGTTATTTCACACTGTTCTGGTGGTGATATTTCTCGTAAACGAAAATTACTTGAGAAGCAAAAAGAGGGAAAGAAAAAAATGAAACAAGTGGGTAACGTTGAGGTCCCACAAGAAGCATTTCTTTCGATTCTTAAAAAGGAGTAGGAACACTATGCAAAAGAATTTTTCTGGCAATATCTTTATCTTCCATGCTTTTGATATTGGCGAAGAGATCAATCTCGAGAAAGTGAAATCAATTGAACATGCAACATCGCAACAGCTTTCAAAATATTTCAAGAACTATCACATTCCTCTCTCGGTAGAGCCTGCCAACTCTCCGCACTGCGTCAGTGCAAAAATTCATAGCTTTGGTGTATTAACGCTCCGTTACCAAATTCCATTTCATGAAAATCTCGATGATCTTCGCGGCCGCATCAATGACATTGAGCGTATGTATAGCGAACAGGCAATCAATGATGCCAGCGCTCTTTTTGAGCGGATCAAAAGCTTTGTAAAGCAACCACGTTTTTTCATGTTGCGAACATCCTATGTCATTATTCAAGTACAACCGACTGAAGAAATTAATGACATTATCAGCTTTAAAAAAGAGTTGGGAAGCACGATTGCATCACTCTTACGCTTTGAGACTGGTATGTTGTCAGAGTTCCAAAAAGAAGAAATTCTTGCAAGCTCACTCGGCTACTATCGTAACGACTTAATTATTATCGACACTGATGCAACATTCATGTACGACAGCGAGTATGAAGAGTTACTCGATCTGTTTGAGTTTGCAAACTTACAAAGTCTTGAGTTGCAATATTTTGATCGAATTCTTGATAAAAAGCTCAGCGTCTCATACGAGCAAAAGATTCAAGCGCCGCCATTCAAAGCATATATGCCGTTTGTTGGCACACTCATGAGTAATCCTGTTGGTGAATTAGGACAGGTGCGGGTCGACATTTCGGTGATTACCGAACGGCTTGAAAACTCTGTTAAACTTACCGGCGAAGTCTATTACGCAGAAATCTATTCAGTGCTTTCAGACAAGCTTGATATTAATAATTGGAAAGAGTCGATTAACCGCAAGCTCTCGATTATTCAAAGTATTAGTGATGTCTATGCACATAAGATGGAAGCAATTCGTGAAGACTTACTTTCACTTTCGATTCTCGTTTTAATCTTCTTAGAGTTCTTACTTGGTTTGCTCAATCTGCTTAAGCAGTAAGCTCAGTCGTACACTGCAATCCTGCAAAGAGTCCTAACTCAGCTTCGTTCGTCGTTTATTGTTTACGCCATGACGAGCACCACGAACAACGCGTCTTCCCTTTTCTGGCGTAGTTTTTTGAGAAGAAAGACCAAAGCAAACATAAGCAACAGACCGCTCTTTGCCGGCAGGAGTTTTGTATTCCACCCTTACATGCCCATCGCGCTCAGTGCAGCGAGGAGTCTCCGGAGTACTTCAAGGGTATTAACGGTGACATTTTCCCGCTCACTAGTTCGTAATTCTTGAATAATTGTTGGAGAAACACCAGCTTTTCTTGCCAAAGCGCGCACAGACATTTTTGAATCTTGCATCGCCTCGATCAATGTTTCAGAACAATCAAGCTTACGATATTCTCTTTCGAATGAAATCTTATTTTTCGGATCTGAAATAAATTCATCAAAACTTGATTTAAAGACTTTTTTTGTTTAATTTTCATAATAAACTCCTTTATTCACTCGAGTACAATAGTCATACTCCGCTCTCAAGGCGCGTTCCTTTTCTCGTCTTGGCAACTTATCCTGATTTTTCACAAAGGCATTGGTCACAATAATTTTCCTGCCCTTAAAAAAAGAAGCTCAAATACCTGTCAGGCTGAGGTTTAAAAGCAAAAATCCCATCCCCCTCATTTCTAAACTTTATCTCGTCTCTAATTGTTCCAAGATCGCCCATTCTTTTGAGAAGAAAAAAAAACTTTTCTCGGCTTACTTTCACCTGATAAGTTATACAAATGTTACCTCCCTCAAGCTTGTCATTACTTACAGGGTATTGGATAATCCCATCGCTTTCACCCTCCTATCTTGGTTCCCGGTAGCAGTTGGATTGTATTTCATATGTGAAGAACCCGCGCAGCAAGCTGCGGGGTATCTTCGAGGTTGCGAACAAGAACTTCCTGCGAGGCAAGCCTCGGAGATTGTACTCTGCGCAACGTTTCAAAAACCACTTGCAAAAGAATATGGAACACAACGGCAGATAACGGATTATATGTGGGGATTTTCGCTGATCTGTGCGGGAATAGTCTTGTATTTTTTGGGAAGATAATACCTCGAACACGCCAACGCAATACCAACGCAGGAGGGGCACAGAGAACAAAAACTGCTCCGAATCTGCATATCTGGGTACCTTTTGCACCCACGCCACCTCTCGGGTACACTGAAACTTATTTGGATCAAAAGACTTTTTATTACCTAAATAAAGAATGGGTCTATGAAACTGCACAACTCTCGTTACTTTACCCTCGCGCTAACTTTTGCGCTCATTGGCACAGGATTCTGCAGCCATCACACGGTTGTTGGCGCCCACAAAGCACAACAACTTGTTACCCTCGTCAAAAAACATCCTATAGCCTCATCAATTGTTGCTGGAAGCTGTATCGCCGGAATAATCTATGCGGCGATCAAACACCACTCCAAAAGGCATCTGAGACCAAGAAGAGAGGCCGAGGAAGCTTCAAATAAAGCAGAGCAAAACTTGAAGTCAGTACAAAACAAAGTTGTCGCACAAGCCCCTGGGCCAGCGATACCTGGGCCAACCTATGAAAGCTCAATACTCAAGAAAATTGAAGCCCAAGGTTTTGTGCACCAAGCGGCACTGGCAAAAACTTTATACGACATACTTAACACCATGCCCGTCGACCTTATTGTCCTTATCTCAGACTATGCCAAGGGGGTTGAAGGTAGATGTATTACAACATTCACGGAACACAAAGGCAGAGTTCACCGTCTCGATTTCGAGCCACGTGAAACGCATGAAAAACTTAATGCATTTTGTCTAGAAAGCAACGAAGCAACTTTTTGGTGCAGACACAAGAAGACTGGTTATTCTTGGCACGGCGCCTTTGGCATCCCCAGAATCCATCATTCCGGGGAAAAAGATTATGCCTATTACCTACCCGTTCGCTATAAAACAAACTGTCAAAGAGATTCTAACGAGTCAAAACAATCCTATTACTATTTTGGTAATCATATCATTACAGTTCTTGATATCACTAGACATACAGAGCTTACCAGTCTAGGAATTTTCCCCATGAGAGTCATCGCGGCAGTAGAACTACCCGATTATAGGCTTGCAACATCGGTACAAAATCAGCATAAGCCCAACGACAATCGTATCATGATTTGGCCAACCCCTGCTTCGCTCAAAAAACGATCAAACGAGGTCGCTACGCTTCTCTATGACCTTATCGAATCTCTTCCAAGAGAACTTATAACAATAATCGCTGACTACGAAGCATGGAATTTCCAAGAATTAACTGGTTACGAGCACTCAATCACCGCTCTTCTTGTTATACCTATCGACAATCGACTGGTTTCTGGAGACAAAAATGGCGGGACAAGGATCTGGGACCTCGCTTCAGGAAACTTGCTTCGAGCGGTACAAGAACATAATGCAGAAATTACTGCTTTAGAGATTTCTCCAGACAACACCAAATTTGCCTCAGGAGATGCACAAGGAATTGTGAAGATCTGGGAGTAAGCTAGTAAAGAACCCGCGCGACGTTTCAACAACCTTAGCTCTGCTTAGTTCTCCGTTTGTCTTGCGCGCCACGACGAGCACTCAGAAGAATAACAAATCCTTGACGACACCTGGTTTCGCTTGCGATGCTGATTTTTAGTAAAGAATTTTGGCTATCAAATGAATAAAAACGAAAGAGCTCCTATGGTAAACATCTCTAAGCAACAACACATTTTCTTATTTTTTGTTGCATTACTCCCCATAAATATCTTTGCATCTGAAGCACGCAACACGCCTCCTACGCTCGTGCAACGCCCTGCTTCACCAATCCCCGTGGAACCACCATCACCAACGTTGACCGTGGCGTATCCAGAAGAAATGGTTGAAGAAAAGCTCGAAGGTGAACGTACCGAAAAAAAGCGTAAGTTTGAACAGGAAGAAGCAGACGAGCAAGAGACAACATCACGAAGTAAACGACAAAAAATAGAAGTAGAGCGCCCACAGCAACAACCTGCTGCTGCGCCTGTTGCTCCCGCAGCTGCAGACGCTGCTCAAGCAGAAAGTCTTTTCACATTCGGCAACTATTATTACAAGGGAACCCAGTCGTTTCCGCAAGACAAAAACCTTGCAATAAATTTATGGAAACAAGCTGCACACCTTGGGCATAAACAAGCAGCCGAAACAGTCGCCAATTTGCAAAAGCAACAATCAACCTCTTCAAGCTCATCAAGTGCGGCTAGCAGTAGGGCAATTGAGCAGAAAAAGCTTACAGAGCTTGAAAAAGAAGCCCAAGCTGGCGACCCGAGAGCTCAAACCAACCTCGGGCTCAAGTATGTCAATGGTCAAGGCGTTGCCCAAGACTTCAAGAAAGGCGCGAACCTCTTCTACCAAGCCGCCAAACAAGGCTATGCACGCGCTCAATACTACCTTGGTGCTGCGCACAAACATGGTTTCGGTGTAGAAAAAAACCTTAAGAAGGCTCTTGAGTTTTTCCAAGCAGCTGCTCAACAAGGCAATCCTCACGCTCAATACAACCTTGGTATTTTCTATGCACAAGGCACGGGAGTAGCCAAAGATCGAAAAAAAGCTGCTACCCTCCTTGAACAAGCTGCTAAACAAGGCGAGACCAGAGCTCGCAATGCGCTCAAAAAGCTTCAAGCACAAGCCCCTGCTTCCTCATCAAGTGCATCAAGCAGCATAAACTTGGAACCGGCGGCACGAAAACAAGAGATCAGCAAACAAAAAGAATCAGTAAGCGGTACAGCGCAAGAGCAATTCAATCGCGCCGTCCTCTATAAAATAGGTCTCGGGGTAGAAAAAGATCTCGGCAAAGCAGTAGCGCTCTACGAGCTCGCTGCCGCACAGGACTTTGCTCCCGCACAGCACTCCCTTGGTCTCCTCTACGAGAACGGAGAAGGGGTAAAACAAGATGTGCAACAAGCAATCAAGCTCTACGAAAAAGCTGCCAAAAGCGGACTCCCAAAAGCTCAGCAAGCACTTGTTCGTCTAAAAAAAGCTCAGGAAGCTGGCCGAAAGAAATCGTAGCTGCCAGCTTAGACAACAGGCTCTTTTGCAATACTCACGCGGGCGGGGCGCAATAAAACGCCTCTGCACAAATAGCCCTTTTGAAGCACATCGACGATTGAGCCGGCTGGAAGGTCGGGGCGGTCGACTTGTACCACCACTTCATGCAATTGCGGATCAAAATCTTTTGTCGGTGCCATTTCAGTAACGCCATATTTTTCGAGCGTTTTGAGAAGATTTTTGTAGATGAGCTCAATGCCCGAAAGTGCGGTTGGTGCATGTTTGCGTAATTCGACAAGCGCACGTTCAAAGTCATCAACAAGCGTAATCATATCGAGTAAAAACGACGACATCATCGACTGCACGCGTTGCGCGCGGTCACGCTCTTCCCGTTTGCGATAATTATCAAATTCTGCACGTGCATAGGCAAGCTCCGCTTTCAGCTGCTCAAGCTCTTGATTGCACATTGCGTGCTGTTCATTTTGAGCGCTGGCTTGATCTTTTTGCTCAGACATAGTATTACGTGTATCATCATCCATGGACGGAAACCTTTATAGCGTAGTAATTTAATGAGAAGATCATGAACATACAAAAAACTTCCCTTTTTATATACCTAGTATACTGTATCGGCAGCTGTGCAACAATGCTTCACGCCTTTGATGAGGTCCATTTTTATAAGCCGCCGCTCTTTCTCTGGGAGCCCCGTTTAGAGCGCTCAGGGCTGACGAGCTTAGCCGTGTATGTCGCCTATGGGACAACAAAAAAGGGGCGTGTCTGTGAAAAAACAATCCCTCTGCTGAATATCTACGGCCTTGAAAAATTCCAATTCAGCACCGTCGGTGTCACGCCAACCGTTACCGACCAATTCACTCCCGCATTGGACGCACTTGCACATGTGCCTGCCGACCAAACAGGGCTTGCAACCTATTCGCTTAAAAGTAAACTCCGTTTAGCTGATATTCTTTTGGATGCGTATCAGAATATAACCAATGGCTTCTTTTTCCATCTCCAGGTACCTTTGCGCAGTATCTCCTTTGATCCAATCAGCTGGTGTGACCTTACCCCTGAAAGCAACCCCCATAAAGACCTGGCAGCTCAGCTAACGCCCAATATACCAACCATACTTGCCAATAGGGGAATTAATGGCACCCCGCAAACTAAGCAAGGTTGTGGCGATCCAGGACTTGCCTTAGGCTGGACCGTTAACTACGAAGATACAGAATACTTTGATTTCGTTGATTTTACGCTCCAAGGGGGTATGACTGCCCCGCTGAGCAAAGCAAGCGATCCCTGCGAACTTATCAATATTCCCCTGGGCTACAATGGGCATACCAGTTACTTTTTCCAGGCAAGCTCATCGCTGGGACTCTTTGACTGGTTTACTGCAGGAATGAATCTTAACGCCTCATTTTTTAATGATCATGTCCGCCAAGAGCGCATCAAAACTGATGAACATCAGAGCGGTTGGCTTCTCTTTCAAAAACGTCTCATAGAAGAAGAGCTTGCACCCCTTGTTCTTACGGGCCTGTATCTGAAAGCGGATCACATTTTCCGCGGTTTTTCATGCTTATTAGGCTATAGCTATACAAGCCAGGGCAGAGCAACGTGGCTTGATCTAGATACGGGCAACATGTACAATTTCTGCGATCCGCGCCTTGCCGGTTTTAGCATGAGCACCATACATCTCAATCTTGAGTATGATTTTGCAACTCCCGCCCATCCACAGGCTCCCGTAATCAGCATGGTCTGTTCATTCCCCGTCAACGGCAAACATATCTGGGCCCCTGCTCTGGCCGGCGGCGGATTAGGGCTTTCCTGCGCTTGGCGCTGGTAATAACGAAGCGCGTATTGGCTCCCAAAGCGCAACCGTTTCATCAATGACCACCTGAGCGCTCCACTCTTCAGCAGAACGTGGCTCCTGCAAAAGGTCATGGGTTGCAAAGGCAAGTGCAGACAATAGAAGATTTAACGTCTTAAACGATTCAGTAGGCATCAGCCGTTCTTGTGAATTGGATAGTCCATAGAGACACCCGTAGAGCGCAAGATGGGATTTAACAAGCGCGCGGGCAATATGGGGTCTACTTTCACGGGCAATAGCCCGAGCAAGGTCTATGAGCGCCCAAGAACAAAACGCTTTATGCAGGGCAGATTCTCCAAGCGTTCTGGTAGGTTCGGCTGTCAAACGCAGTTCAAGCAGACATAAGCACGCTGCAACCGTCAATTTCCATCGCCGCGACCACGGCAGAGGAAGTACGCAAGCTGCTCCCAAAACAAACTGCCTTTGCCCATTACCCCGTTTCATATCGCCCCTTTGCTTAATCGTGAGTCCCCCTCGAGGACTTTACATACTTAGTCTTTCAAAATCTTTTCAAATAGTCAATTGTTTGACTGTCTTAAGTTTTCAGCCTGAATAACTTCTTGGCACCAACCAACCAGGTCCTATATGAAACTATTATTCAAAATCACTCGATTAATTCAGGAAAACAACCACGAGAGAATAATCCTCTTAGGCAATTGACTTGAAGGGGTATTCTGGTAAACTAACTCTCAGAAACCCAATTCACGCTTAATACAACCACACACACGCACTTAACAAGAACTAACGCCCAATAACCACAGGAAACCACCCATGAAAACGCATTGTTCTCTTTTTCTTATTTTTGCAATTTTCACCTTCCCCCAGGGGCTCAAGCCCTCATCATGCTCATCAACGCAGAATGCCTCCAGCACTAGCGCCAGCACCTATTCCAACAATTTTCTTACAACGTTAACCTCAGATCAACAACAAGCATTAGCAAGTGCAATCCAGCAAAGTATTACTGAGAGCTATCAGCAGAATCCCCATGAAAATACCGAAGCACGCTTTAAACGCACACTTAATAATCCCAAAGTACTCAATACTCTTGGAATTATACGGCAACAAGTAAGGCGTACCAACGGTCAAATCGCGTATGACACCCTAAGCACAGAGCTCGACGTACTCACATCCACCATTATTCGCGAGCAATTGTCGCACACAACAACATGCAGCTCATCGAACTCAACCTCATCTTCAGCACCGTCTTCAATATCCTCGGAAAATTCTTATACGCAATTAGCGGCGCAACTGTACGAGCTCAGCCTTAACGAACAAAATTTTAATGCGATAGTAACACCCTTTCTTCTTTTAGAAAAAGACGGTAAAATTCACCGCTCATTCGCGCCAGTTTTTAACCTACTCATTCCAACACGGCACAACTATATTTCAAATACGTGTGCCATTGATAAAACAAATACCCTTGTCGCAACCGGTGATTACAAAGGGAATGTACAAATACGCGAGCTAATAAGTGGAAAACGGCTTATGATCAACAACGGAAAAGAGTTTTTTTCTGCTGCAAATCCGGACTCTGTTACCTGCTTAGCCTTTTCTCCCGATTCAAAAACAATTGCCGTAGGCACACAAACAGGCCATATCACCCTATGGTCATTAGTGTCTGGCAAACAACTAACCCAAAGGCACTCGCACGCCGCAGTATTATCGCTCCAAATAGATCCTGTCGGTCCAACGATCACAACAACACACTTTGGTAATTCTATCGAGCGTTGGAATTTGCAAACAAACGTTCTTACAACCGGAGGCTTCCAAAATTCAAGGCTGCTCGCTATCAGCAATGATGGCGAACGTTTCGCAATTGTCCTCGGCCAAGAGACTCTGATTCAAGACAGTTCAACGAACGAGATAATCACTCGCCTTAATACAGGTGCAATTACGATGGGTAAGTTTAGTAGCCATGGAGATCAATTTCTTGCTGTCAGCCAAGACGCACAAGCTCTTAATGTCTGGAATCTTGCAACAGGTGAAATTCAATCGCATCTAGATAACAAAGAAAGACCTTGCCAAATAACTTCTTTTACCCGAGCACAAGAGGCAGACATTATCGGAATTAGATGGAACAACGGAGTTATTTATATAGTAGATCTTGCCAATGCCGCCATTGAAGGCTTCAACACTGAAGTTGATACCCCAATCATAGCCTTGAGCGCAAATGGACAAAAAATAGCCTTCGTAAATATCAATAACACCATCTGCGTCGTCACGCGAATAGCAAACTCATTCAAAATGAGCTATGAGCATCAATTACCGCTGGAACAGGGAGTAATAACCGATTGTTCGCTTTCGGCAGATGGGAACTACCTTGTCGCCATACACTCACAACAAGGACAGGAAACAAATAATCTCTTTATCCATATGTTTGATGAACCTGCCTACAAATTGCTTAAAAACTGCTCTCCTTGCGCGCTCGAACTGATCGAAAATCTTATTGCCACCACCATGCGCGCCGAGCCAATCCTCACTCCTGAAGAAAAAGTGCAGTTAACTCCCTACGAGAGTATTCTTTTCCGCTCGGTGCCCGATTTTATCAAACACGTTCTGTTGAGGACCAACAAAATTCTCATCACAAAGCCACAAGATGGGGCCCCTGAGAAGAAAGAAGAGAAGCAGGAGAGCAAAGAGCAAAAAGTCACTACTCTCAAGCGGTCCTAGCCTATTCACCGGTCTCGCTTAAACATCCACGCAGCTCTACCCCGCCGCTTGCAATTATTTCAAATTGAAGTATAATTTAATTTGAACCTGGAATCAACCTGTTAAAGGGAGACTACACCATGCAATTTACATCAAAACTTTTACTCACCACCCTACTCTGCCTCACGGGCGCCCGGCTTGCCTACTGCTCGCAGGTACAGGCCCGACTGACGGCAAGCTCAACCGCAGCTACAACCCTGGATGAGCAGAAAAGAAAGCAAGCATTAGAATTGCTCAGGCAGGCAAACGAATTGCTTGCAGGAACTAAAGACTCCGCTGAACAAAAGCAAGCCGTTGCTCAAGCGGTACTGCAAGCTACTGGGCACGAGATTGTCGAACGGGATGCCAAGCGCGTTAAGCTTTCTGCAGCAGAAGAAAAACAAAAAGCAGAAGCGCAAGAAAAAAACTGGCTACTCTCTTACGCCAAAGAGCTCTCTCCTGAGGCTGAGAAAAAGCTTGAAGCTGCCAAAATAGAGGCTATTAAAAACGAGCGGGGCACCATCTTACCTTCCATCCTGTATGACCTTCTTACTTGCATGCCACGCGAGCTTACAAACCTTATTGCCAGCTATGATGAACCCTATTACCTTGAAGGCGAACTTGATCAAACGATCAAAATCCCTCTTCCCAAAGATGTAACGATTACGGCAATAACGCCACTGTTGGTACCCCATGGTACTATCGTAGTCGTAGGTTTCAGCAATGGCTACGTACAAATCTTTAAAGAACAGACAGATAAAGAGGCCAAAGAAGGTTGGGCGCTCGAACAAACTATACAAGCCGACAAAAGTGCTGTTACTACTATCGCTGATTTAAAAGATCAAAAGTTTGCTACGGGAACCACGTCCGGCGATCTCAAAATCTGGACGCTTAAACAAAATGCCAAGGAATATTCCTGCGATGCAACCATGGTAACAGGAATTCCTATTAAAAAAATCGCAACATTATCCAATGGCAACATCGTTGTCGGCGGAACGGTTGGAGAGCAATCAGGACAATGGCAAATTTGGGATCCCGTTACGCTGAAAAAACTTTACTCATGTAAAGTCTTCGACGACTGGGGCAGGGACTACCCTTTCATTGACTTGCTCATTTTGCCAGACGATCGCATCATAGTTAACAAAAATTATCAAGATACAGCGATCTATAAACAAACAAAAACAAACGACTGGATAGAAGAAACAGTGGTAAAGGCTCCCACGTACTGTCAACATCTAAGTTCCCTTCACCTACTTCCTATCCATAACGTACTCAGGTGCGGAGCACTGGGAGACCACACCCAAATACATATTCTAGATCATAACAATTATGACCGCTATTCCCTCATTTTCCAAACCGGTGATGATGAAAAGTGCGGACCTATAACTATTTTATCTGATGGGAAACTTGCAGTTGGCTTCGATGATAAGGGTTATGATGATGACATCAACATTTTTGACATTAGCGATACACGGTACCAGTTAAACCTGATGAACGACAACATTCTAGCGATACCACTCTCAGGCTACAAAAGTGAATTACAATACCTCATCACCCTCCCGGACGGGCGATTATTAGGTGCATTCAAAGATGGCGCGATCAGCATTTGGAGATAACAAAAACTTACACTAGCCTGGAGACTATACCTATGCAATTTATACCAAAGCTTTTGCTCACCACCCTCATCTGCACCACGGGCGCCCAGCTTACCCACTGCTCGCAGGCGCAAAGTTCCTCTGCTATAACAACCCAAGCTGCCACCACTGTATTGGCTGAGCAAAAGCAGGCCGTTGCTCAAGCAGTTATGCAAGCTACTGCCCAATCAGCTCCACAAGCTACTGGGCACGAGATTGTCGAACGGGATGCTAAGCGCGTCAAGCTTTCTGCGGCAAAAGAAAAACAAGAAGCAGAAAAGCAAGAAAAAAACTGGGTACTCTCTTACGCCCAAAAGCTCTCTCCTGAGGCTGAGAAAAAGCTTGAAGCTGCCAAAATAGCCCTAACGAACGAAGCTATTGTACGTGACAGGGCAACCATTTTACCTGCTATGTTATATGATCTGCTGGAGTGTATGCCACGGGAACTAACCAATATGATTGCAGAGTATGATAAGCCTTACACTCGTAAAGAAAAATTCGATCACACCTTTAAAATCGCCCTTCCCCAAAACACAACGATTACAAGAGCGATTTCATTACTGCTGCCCCACGGCAATATTGTAGTCGTAGTTTTCAGTAATGGCTACTTACAAATCTTTAAAGAACAGGCAGATAAACAAGCCAAAGAAAGTTGGGAACTCAAACAAACATTGCAAGCCCACACACATGCCGTTACAGCAATAGTTGATTTAAAAGATCAAAGATTTGCTACTGGATCTGACGCTGGCAATCTCAAAATCTGGGAACACGACCATAAACAACAACATATACTGAAAAAAACGATCGCTACTGCTACCAAAATCAAGAAGCTTGCCCTGTTACCAAACGGAAATATTGTTGTAAGCGGAGAAGAACTAATCACTCCCCAAGACACAGATCTCCCAGGAACCTTTTCTGTTTGGAACCCTGCGACAGGCCAATATATCTACAAAAATAATACGTCGTGGGAATCGGTGAATGAATTAGGCATTCTATCAGATGGCACAATTGTAATACTGGAAGATTCTGAGAACCATGCGGCCTACTCGATCTCGAGTTATGATCCCGTTACGGGAGACGAACTGTACTACAGTTGCTTGAAGTACGTACCTAGCACAACAAAGCACCTTTGTGTTCTACCGAATAACGACATCACTGCAATCGTATATGACTCAACCGACAACGATTATATACAAATAATACTATTGGAAGCAATGACCGGCTATAAGCAAATAAAAGTTCTTGCCGACTACGGATTCGAAGGGGTTAAGGATGGCCTGATCATCGCTTCACAAGACGGAAAAGTTATTTACAGTCCAAGAGATAACGAAGCTGGCACCTGGAACATGGAGCTGGATACTCATGACCGTAGGGAGATTGGGGGTTTTCAACACTTTCTTCAATTTCTCATAGAATTATCGGATGGAAGGCTCTTAGGCATAGTCGAAGATGGGACTATCGAAATTATAAAGTGATAACCAAAAAAGGGGTTGTAGTTTTGCACAGAGTGCGTAAAACTACAACCCCTTTTTTTTAATTCAAAAAATCTCGTTATTAGAACGGAAGATCGTCAGAAAATGGCGGTTCGTCAGCAAACGCAACCACTGACTCTTTTGTATCAGCAGTCTTTGCTTTCGCGCTACGGGCTGACTTAGCCTTGGTATGAGCAGCTTCAGTAGGCGGTTCTGGCAACGCAGGCTCAGGTTCAGCTTCAGCGCCAACACCTTCAGCCGACTGTCCCGAACCCAAGAAGACCACACGCTCAGCAACAATACCATGCTTTGAGCGAGTTTGCCCTTCTGTATCTTTCCACGTATCAAATTTTAAACGCCCTTCAACTAAGACCGGGCTGCCTTTACGCAAATATTTATGGGTCGACTCTGCTTGCGGTCCCCATACATCAACATCGATAAAACAAACTTCTTGGACCATTGCCCCGGTTTGCTTATTCTTAAACTGACGATTTGAGGCGATGCTCATACGACAGACATTTCCCATGCCAACTTGCTTAAGTTCAGGGTCTCTGGTCAAATTACCAACCATAATAACCCGATTATATGATGCCACGTCTTCCTCCTTACAATGATTGTTTTTTTGACCGATTGTCGCGAGAGCTACACCCTGACAATTCTGTCTTCAGATTTGCAATGCAATCAATACTATCTTTCATAAAAGATTCTATACTACCCTTTGCTTTGCGCAACTCATCTTTGGTCGCGCCATAGAAATGGCCCTGAGCATCCTGCTCCAGTAAAAGCCGTACTTGCGTCAGCAGTACTTCCTGTACTTGAGCAAGCGCACGTACCCAACGAGCCTGTGCACAAACAAGGGCTTGTTCAGTGCAGCTGCCTGGACAGCTGGCGCACCCTGGTGCATCGTCATCTGACAAACCAAAAAATTCGAGAACTGCAGCGGCTGCCGTACAGCGATTATCTGCTGCTGCTACTAAGCAGGCTTGTGCCGTCTCGTTCTGTTTTTTACGACAAACCTGCCGTTCAAAGAGCAGGCTTACCTGCGTAACTTCTGCAATCAACTGATGCGCATATGCTTCACATGCATCGATAAGTTCATTGCGCAACGTCGCCTGCGAAACCCTTTTTGCCCTTGGCTTTGGAGCAAGTATTAATGATTCTTCAATGCTATCGCCTACAGGCTCACTTGGCACAGCGGCACTTTGTTCAGCGCGTACAGCGGAAAGCATGAGCAAACAGACACTCAACATACTTATTTTTTTGAACATACCACTCCCTGAATTCCAATAAAAATATACTGAATTAATGA
Source organism: uncultured Candidatus Babeliaceae bacterium (assembly GCA_964470345.1). Lineage (GTDB taxonomy): Bacteria > Babelota > Babeliae > Babelales > Babelaceae > CAYYBE01. The sequence continues at coordinate 54,087 of CAYYBE010000008.1, forward strand.
GGCAATTACACAGCTTACAGCAAGTACAAACAGTGATCGCAATAACCAACCGATGTCCCAATCAAACGCAGCTGCAAGAAAAAGTAAACCCATAAACACCAAGTGCACCGTCGTTGTTGTTTTTCCCAACAGCGTTGGCCGAATGGCAAGATCATGGCGCATAAGCCCGAGTATGAGCGCTCCGCCAAGAATAACCAATTCACGCATAACCAAAAGCACCAAGAACCAAAGTGGCGTCGCAAAGCCTGCCGCTCCGTGTAACAAAAGCGTTGCATAGACAGCAACAATCAGTACTTTATCTGCTACCGGATCAAGACAGGCACCAAGAAAACTTTCTTGCCCCCAGGCACGGGCCAAATAACCGTCAAGAAAATCGGTGAGCCCGGCAAGCGCTAAAAGTCCAAGTGCCACAAGCCATAAGCTATTGGCCAATGCCACTACAATCGGCACGACTAAAACAAAACGGGCAAACGTTAAGAGCAGAGGGAGAGAAACACTCGTTATTTTAGACATACAGGTTCTTTCGCGTTACTTGCGGTTGCACTACTCCTGGCTCCTGCATAACACCACCACCAAGACAGACTTCACCATCGTAGAGTACCGCAAATTGTCCCGGAGCAATCCCTTGGTCATTGGTTGGTAATTTTAACGTAAGAGTACCAAAATTTTCATAGGAGACCTGCGCTTGGCTGATCACAGGGCCATGGCGCAATTTTACCCCAAGGCTCCTGGCGGTCGGTTGTTCCGTAATCCAGTTACAGCCGGTTACATGCACAACATGCCGATCTTTTTCCGGGGTGTAATAGGAGCGGGAAATATAGACAACATTCTCTTCGGGTACTTTACTGACCACATACCAAGGTCCACCACTTAAGCCAAGCCCTTGTCGTTGGCCAATCGTATAAAACCAAAAACCCTGGTGCTTGCCAACAACTTTTCCCGTTTCAAGCTCGACAAGCTTCCCCTCTTTCTCCCCAATATGGTGGCGGATAAATTCATGAAATTTTATTTTCCCTAAGAAACAAATCCCTTGGCTGTCCTTACGCTCCTTATTTGGCAACTGATACTCAGCTGCAAGCTGGCGTACCTGCGCTTTGGTCAGGTGGCCGATAGGAAAGATTGCCCGAGCAACCTGTTCTTGCGTAAGTTGGGACAAAAAGTAGGTTTGGTCTTTAATTGGATCAGGAGAGCGCAGAAGATAACAGACACCCCGTTCTTCCCGAACCTGGGCATAGTGGCCGGTGGCCACTTTATCAAACTGCGAGCCGATCGACCGTAAAAAGGCTCCAAATTTCACTCGCTGATTACAGAGCATGTCGGGGTTGGGGGTTAACCCAGCGCGAACCTGCGCTACGGTGTAGGCCACTACCTCATCCCAATAGGGACGTTGAAACGAGAGAACCTCCAGCGGAACTAACGTTTGGGCACAAACCTGCCGTACCCACTTGAGATCTTCCTCCCAGGGGCACTGGCCAAGGTAGGCCATCTCATCTTCTAACCAAATTTTAAGGTAAAAGGCAGTCACCGAATGGCCCTGCTGCTTCAACAGATGCAAAGCAAGAGAGCTGTCGACCCCACCTGAAAGTAATAAAGCAATCTTCATAGTTCTATTAGTATACCGGAAAAATTGCTAAGATGATTCTTAGTAAAGCAGAAAAAACCTTTCAAAAACGGTGACAACCATGAAACAACAATTCCTATTAACCTTTTTGCCTCTTCTGTTTCTCCCCACAAAGCTCTATCTCGCAGAATGCAAAAGAGATGTGCAAATCAATAAAAAATCAGACTCTGATAAGCTAGAAGCGCTCGTGGAGTGCTTTTCAAGCATTACCGTCCCTGGGCAACTTTGTCTCGATGGGCTGCCAGCCTTCATTCTCGGCAATAAAACAAACCTTAACAAAAAAAATGCATACGGTATTCCCCACAATCAGATAACAATTATCAGCCTGGCAACCGGCAAAAAGCTTTTTGAGACCGCAGGCTACCTAAAGGAAGTCTACAAAGCTAAACAAGAAACATCTCATTGGTGTTTAGACCACGACGATGAGACCATTACTTATATTGCCCGTAAACCCATAACATGCGACGAGTTACAAAAGCTCAACACTCAAGAGCGGGAGCTGCTACAAAAGATCGTACAGCAGGATCCCAATCACCCCCTTGCTCTTGATGAACAAGATGCCAAACAAATTTCCGCCCTCCCACAGTGGTACCAACACATTTTACGTTTACGCTATGGGGTAAAATTCACATCTATGCTAAACTCTTAAAAACTTGTTTTGCAAAGGGTATTTTATGAACACACTGGCGGCAATTACCTCTGATTTTTTTCAATTTCTTACCACAAAACTTCTCAACCAACCTGAGCATGCAGCTGCTGTACACAGCATTCAACTTTCGCTCAATACCGATCCACAAAAGCAGCAGTTTGGTGATCTTTCAACCAACGCACCGCTTGTGCTTGCAAAAGTACTTGGCCGCTCTCCGCGCGAGATTGCAACTGAGATTAGTCAAAATTTCACCCACCCATCGATCGCAAAAATCGAAATTGCTGGTCCTGGTTTTATCAATTTCTTTCTTACCCAACAAGCATTCACGCACATTGCTCAAGCACTGGCGACCGAACAGGCATCGTTTTTCAAAAAAGTTGATAGCCTTGAACCAACACGCTCCTATTCTGTCGAATTTGTAAGCGCCAATCCTACGGGACCGCTTCACCTTGGCCACGGACGCGGCGGTATTATTGGTGACACACTCGCACGGATTTTGCGCTTTCGCGGCCACAAGGTTACCACAGAATTTTATATTAACGACGCCGGCGCCCAAATCCTCAAGCTCGGTCTTTCGTTTAAAGCCCGTTGCCTGCAGCAACTTGGGGTCGATGCTCCTGTCCCTGAAGAGGGATACTTTGGTGAATATCTTGTCGAATTAGCAAAAGGCTATGTCAAAAACAAAAGCGTTGAAGATCTTCAAAAGACCCCTGACATTGCCTTTGCCGACTATGCAAAAGCACAGCTATTAGAATTGCTCAAAAAGACATTAGCCCATTACGGTATTCTCTTTGATGTCTGGTTCTCAGAAAAATCGCTCCACGACTCGGGCGCTATTGAAAAAGCGCTCGCTCTTGTGGAACAACGGGGACACCTTGTTGAACGGGACGGAGCTTTATGGTTTGTCTCAACCGCCTTTGGTGATGACAAAGACCGTGTCGTCCGCAAAGCAAATGGGGAACTTACCTATCTTGCTTCTGACATTGCCTATCTTGAAAATAAGCTTGAACGTGGCTTTGATAAGCTCGTCATGGTCTTGGGACAAGATCACCACAGCTACCTCACCCGTCTTAAAGCAATGATGCAGGCACTCGGCCATAACCCTGACGATCTTGACGTGATTCTCTATCAGTTAGTTACGATTAAAGAGTCTGGGGAAGTGATGCGACTTTCAAAACGGAAAGGTCGTATTGTCAGTCTTGAGGACGTGATCGAAACTGTCGGCCCTGATGTTGCACGCTTTTTCTATCTTAACCGCAAAGCTGACGCTCATCTTGAATTTGATATTGAACTTGCACTTAAGCACACTGAAGAAAACCCAGTTTTCTATCTGCAGTATGCGTTTGTACGAACAAAAAGTATCTTAGAAAAAGCTTCGACAATCGCTGGATTAGAAAATATCAGCGTTGCTGACGCACAACAGCTTGGTGAAAGCGAACGGCTTTTACTCAAAAAAATCGTATCACTTAACGATGTATTAGCCTCAATGTCGCGCACCTACCAGACCCATCTGCTTGCAAGTTATACCATCGAACTCGCCCAAGAGTTTCACAAGTATTACGCTGCGCACCGGGTTATTAACCAGGAAGATCTTGCAACAAGCCGCGGACGCCTTTTGGCAACGACGCTCGTTCGCGCAACGCTTAAAACGTGCCTAGAGCTGCTTGGTCTTTCGACACCAGAGAAGATGTAGGCCGCAAGCCTAAGACGCGAGCGTCTAAGACGTGAGTCTAAGCCCCCCACCCCGAAGTATTGCTTCACTTGCTTCAAAATCGCTATAGTGATTATGAGAAGCAGTATCGGTCGACTACCGGCGACCGCCGTATCGACGCGGGGACATTTTTAAAGGGGAGTCAGATCATGAAAATTCTGTATGCAATCTGTGCACTGTTAGAACTCGGTGCTTTCAGTATGGGACTTGCGGCCGGACAACCACCAGTACCACCGGCACAAGTACCACCGGCACAAGCTGCTGCGTCTCAGCAAGCGCAACAGGCAGCTCCAGCCAAAGTCAGTGTAAAAGTTATCAACCATTCACGCACGCAAAATGCTCCTGGGTATAACGCAACAATTACCTACCATTATTACCTCGTTCCAGAAAAGAGTGATTCAAAAGCTTCTGTCATACTCCCGGTCGACCGAGACACAACACTTGATCTCTTTCCTAATACTCCCTTCTCTTACGCGCTCACCTCAGAAAGCGCAAAAACTGCCGACATTCAAGTCAACCCGGGAGAATATGCATCCGGCTCTTACGAAATACGCCCACCTGCTGCACCATTGGTTATCCAAGTCGCACGCTCAACCACAACCTCAACGCCAACGCAAACGACGACACAAACAACCACATCAACACAATCAACGGTTCCAGCGCAACAACCAACCGCTGCCGCACCTGCTGGACAACCAATGCCGCCAATGCCACCGGCACGACCATAGGGTAAAAACGATGAAAGCCGTAGTACTTTTGAGCGCACTTTTCTGCACACCACTTGGTGCCATCCGCAAAGCACCACTCAGCGCGCTGGCGCAGGCAAAAGCAGAAATCGATCTGTTTATTAAAAACAGTTCGAAGCAGTCATGCCAAGAGTACAACATTCTTGTTCGCCATCTTACCTATTACCGCACCTGGGGCGGCTATCAGCAAGGGGCAGCCTATCCATCGTTTGAGCTTGAAAGAAATCTTACCCCTGCCATAGAACAAGTAGAAGAAAAAATTAAAGCGATTGTAGCAGCAGAGCCACAATTATTTCGAGATATTGCTTCAACACAACGTGCAAGTGACAGCACCCTGTCACCAAAAGGTGAAGATTTTTTTGCCGAGCTGATAGACTATGCACAAAAGCAACCCTGCCCGCCGCAAGAGCAACAAACCAAACCACGAAAGTAAACACTATGAACTATCTTTTAGTATCAATACTACTCACCTGCGCAACGCTGAGCGCACAGCAACAGGCACAACAAACACCACGCGCGCAAGCAGTAGACAAAGCCAAAGAAGCAGTACGCAATTTCCGTAATAAAGCAATCTGCCAAGAGTATGGCGATTTTGTTATCTACATGGAAAGCGCCTATCGCTCATGGTACCAAGCGGTCAATCCGGAAATACAACTCCGTGACAAGCTTACACCAGCAGCCCTTGATCTTGTAAAAACAGTGAGAAACGTTATGCGCCCTTTTGAACAAAAGCCTCCCGAAGGCTTATTGGGTGCAAGCAAACTTTCTGAAGCGGGTGACCAAGCGTACCAAGAGCAGCTCATACCATACGCAAAAACGTTGCAATGTGTCGACTTTGACCAAGTACCTGAAACTCGTTATCTCTGATCAGCTGAATCAGATCTAAGCTCTTTTAATTTCCAAACAAGATCAAATGCTTGGCGTGGGGAGAGCGTGTTACAATCGATACGTTCTAACTCTGCACATAGTTGCTGGTAGCGGGCATAGTCTTGTGGAGAAAAAAGTGGTGTTGCAGGAGTAATTTCTTGCGCAACAACTCGTTGTGCAGCATGTTGTGCTGCAACTCGTTGCGTTGCGGCGTGTAAGTGCGGGTGGGCTAAAAACTCTGCTAAAATCTCTTGGGCACGAACCAAAACAGCATCGGGCAGCTTGGCGCTTTTTGCAACTTCAATCCCAAAACTCCCTTGCGCGCAGCCCTGCTTAATTTGGTGGAGTAAGACAATTCCCGTAGCTGTCTTTTGGCTTGCCGCGTAATAGGTCACAATCCCCGTATGCCGCTGGGCAAGCTCAGTGAGCTCATGATAGTGCGTCGCAAATAAACATTTTGCTTTGACTGAAAAATAGATATACTCGAGGACCGCCTGGGCAATTGCAAGACCATCGTAGGTAGATGTACCGCGGCCCACTTCATCTAAGATTACTAAGCTACGCTCAGTTGCTTCATGACAAATAAGGGCCGTCTCTTCCATTTCAACCAAGAAGGTACTTTTGCCCTGCGCTACCATATCAGCAGCGCCAATACGGGTAAAGATACGGTCAAACAGAGGAATCTGTGCATGGGCTGCAGGCACAAATGACCCAGCCTGGGCCATGATCGCCAGTAAGGCCGACTGGCGTAAAAATGTCGACTTACCCCCCATATTGGGCCCAGTAATAATCCAGAGGCGCTGTTGCTCGCTGAGGGTGAGATCGTTAGCAATAAATTGGGTCGTGTTCTGTTCACGCAATGCCGCTTCAACCACCGGGTGGCGCCCCTGTTGCAGAACACAGTCATGCCCATCAAAGATTGGCCGCACATAGCCGGGGCGGCAGGCAACACGAGCAAAGCCAACAAACGCATCGAGTTCTGCACAAGCACGTGCAACTGACTGTAATAACGAAATCTGTTCAAAAATTTGGGCGCTGAGTGCCGCAAACAGCTCCTGCTCAATTTCTAAGCTACTCGTCTGCGCACGCTTAATGTCATACTCAAGATCTTTTAATTCTTGGTTGGTAAAACGCTCACGATTAACAAGCGTCTGCAAACGTACGTAGTGCGGTGGCACTAAGTGCACGTTCGGCTTCGTCACTTCAATCCCATACCCATGGGCGCCATTATACCGAATTTTTAAAGAAGAGATCCCCGTTGCCAGCTGCTCCCGCTGTTCGAGTGCAAGCATCGCTTGGGCTCCTTCATGGGCAAGCCGACGCAGCCGATCAAGCTCTTCGTGATACCCCTGCTTAATCTTCCAATCATGCTCAGGGTCAGTATTGAGCGACGCTTGTAAACGAGTAGAAAGTTGTGCACAAATCTGCACAGACGCCAGCAGTTCACCAAACATGCCGGGAAATGCTTGTGCACAGATGTGCGCTAGTTCGGGTAAAACAGTAAGTGTTTGCATAAGTTGCACGTAGTCAGCAAGCAAGGCACGCTTAAGGGCGATTCGTCCGACAACTCGTTCGCAATCGCCTATAGCACGTAAAAGCTCAGCTAAGCGTGTACGTACGGTCGTCAGCGTAACCAACTGCTGCACAACTGAAAGACGCTGCTCGAGCAGCGCTCGATTAACCAAAGGACGCAAGATCCATTTCTTAATCATGCGTGAACCCATCGGCGTTACTGCTTCATCAAGTACGGAGAAAAGCGTATGGCGGGTAGAATTGTCACTATTATTTTTAACCAGTTCAAGATTGCGCTGCGTTGCTGCATCTAAAATAAGAAAATCGTCGGGAGCATAGAATTCAAGCGGGCGCAACTGCGTCAGCGCTGGCGCATGGTTCCGTTCAAGAAAATGATAAAGAGTTTGTAACGCTGTTTGTAAGACGGTCGAGTGCTGCACAAGCCCCTGCGCTGCATCACCACTGACCCGTTTAATAAAATCGACACGCTGCTCAGTGTCGTCACCAGCAAGCAATAGAATCGATGTTTCATAGCCCAGTGTGCGAATATATTTTTCTGCACGTATGCCGCGCTCCGTATGAGGTACAACCACTTCTTTGGGTAGAAACCTGCCGAGCTCTGATTCGATGAGCCGCATGCGTGACTGCTCAAGTACGGTAGCAAAAACCTGCCCCGTTAAAATTTCAACAAAAAGGATCGCAACCGCTGTTTCTCCGGGAGCAACGACGGCGACGTAATTGGCGCTTTTTTCATCGAGTAATTTGGGATCGGTAACCGTACCAGGAGTAAGTACCTGCGAAACCACCCGCTCCATCAGCTTTGTTGCATCAGCTCCGGCGATTTGGTCGCATAAAACAACACGAAATCCACCGGTTACTAGTTTGACTAAATAGGTGTCGGCTGCATGACAGGGAAATCCACAGAGCGGTATGGGACCGTCATCTGACTGTCCACGCGCGGTCAACGTAATGCCTAAAAAGGCTGATGCGCGTTTAGCATCTTCGTAAAAGATCTCATAAAAATCGCCCACTTGAAAGAGGACGATTTCTTGGACATAGCGCTGTTTGATTGCTTGGTATTGCCGCATTAAGGGAGTCATCTTCATCTCGCGTATCGAAAAGGGAACGTACGTATGAGATGAGTATACCCAAGATCACAATTTTTTGCTCGTACTCAGCCGTGCTTCTGCAATATTCTTCGATACCAAAATCAGGTATTTAACGACTTGCTTGACAAGCGGCATACCACGCAGTAGTATAGACTTATGGAAATAAAAATTATTCAAACCAAAGAATTTTCTCGCGATCTCAAGTCTTTTCTTCGTAGAAAAAGTCTTTTGGAAGAAGACTTTGAATCACTAAAACAAACATTGAGACAGAACCAAACCGTTGGTGATTTGCTTGTGGGAACAGGTGGTGTGAGAAAAATACGCTTGAAGTCTTCAGCAAGAGGGAAAAGTGGCGGCTTTAGGGTATGTTTTTATTATTACGCAAAAGATGGCAAGGTCTTTTTGCTTCTTATTTATTCAAAAAACGAGCAGGATAATTTTTCAGAAGCTGACAGAAAAAACCTCAAGGAGTTCACCAATGAAATCAAAAACACCTAAGAAACAAACTAAAAACAAACTTTTTGAAAAGTTAAAATCAAGCTTAGCAGAGGTACTTGCCTACCAACAAGGCAAAATAACCCTACACACAGAAACTTTTGAAGTACCAGAACCACCCAAAAAATACAAAGCTCCTGATATCAAACGAATCAGAGCTCGGGGAAAATACTCTCAAGGGATTTTCGCTAAAGTACTCAATGTAAGTATCAAAACGGTACAGTCGTGGGAATCGGGAGAAAGAATTCCAAGCCATGCGGCATTACGTCTTCTTGAAATTGTAGACAAGGGAATTTATCGACCCGATATGTCTCCCCGTTAACCTACAAATACTTACTCAGCGCGGTAGGTACTGACGCTGGAAAGTAAGAGAACATCAGACTGGTAGGCTTGTGAGAATGTTGTGCACACCGTAGAAAGATTGGTTTTTGCAGACTGTTGTGCGCAGACAGATTCAAGCTGTTCACAGAACAGCTCTGTCGCTTGCGTCACACGAGTTACGATACCACCAGCTAACAGTGCGCCAACCGTGTCGGTTGCTTCCATCGCTTTTGCCATACAACGAACATGTCCAAGCATCTGCTCAACAAGACTGACAATATAATTACCCATAGTTGTAACACGTTGTACATCAGCCTGACCATCCGGCACAATTTGACCGAGCGTGAGCAACGCCCCATCAAGTGCCTGGATAAGCTGAATAAACGCATGCAACTCACAAGATACAACTACCGCTTGTGATGGGTAATGGCTCAAAAACCACGAAGACTCTGTTGCAAGCATGACACGCTCACGCATCTTTGCCATGACCGGCTCTGCTTGCTGATGCACAATTGCAAGAAAGAGTGACTTGAGCGTAATAACGCCTAAGTCTGAAAAGAAATTTTTAACTGATGTCCCCCAACCAATTTTTACGGGAGTCGCAGCAACAGCGGTACCCGTTTGATATCTGGCAGGTGAAAAGATCATATAGAGTTCTGCAGCAGTAAATGCGATTTGGAGAGAAAAGGCAAACCATGAACGATAGGCAGCATTGCGGCGCATACATGCAAACTCCTGCTCCGCCTTTTGTACCCGAGCTTCTTGTACCCGATTCAGTACACAGGGAGGCATATCAGCCTGCAGCTGCATCAGACAAAAACAACTCATAACGCTCAGCATCAGTTTGTTACACATAGCTCTCTTGCCCTTTTCGCAATGGTTTTTCTACTCCGTGCTGCACAGAGCCTGCAAAGATCTTTTTCAAATATCGACCTGTATGACTTGCAGCAACGCGCGCTACTTCTTGCGGCGTACCGGTAGCTACAATGGTTCCACCTTCGTCGCCACCTTCAGGCCCTAAGTCGATAAGATAATCTGCCGTTTTAAGAACTTCAAGGTTATGTTCTATAACAAATAAGGAATTACCCTTTTGTACCAGGGTACTAAACACTTCCAATAAGCGCTCTATATCGGCAGCATGAAGTCCTGTTGTCGGCTCATCTAAAATATAAACAGTCTTACTTCCCCGTTTTGCAAGCTCATCAACGAGCTTAATCCGTTGTGCTTCACCGCCAGAAAGGGTTGTTGAATCTTGTCCCAATTGGAGATAGTCAAGGCCAACATCACACAACAGTTGTAGCCGTTTTTCTAAACGGCGATGGGCTGCGAAAAATGTAAGTGCTTCACGTGCCGTCATACTCAAGATGTCAGCAATATGTTTTCCCTTATATTTGATATCAAGCGTCTGCTGATTATACCGACTGCCCTTGCAAGAAGAACAGACCATCGTTACATCGGGGAGAAAGTGCATCGACACGGTAATTGAACCATTACCCATACATTCGCGACAACGCCCTTCATGGACATTAAAACTAAAGCGGCCGACTTGGTAGCCACGTGCATTACTTTCCGGCAAACTTGCAAACAGTGCGCGAATCTCATCAAAGATGCCTAAATAGGTCGCTGGATTTGAACGAGAGGTTCTTCCAATCGGACTTTGGTCAATAACAACCAATGCTTCAACTGCTTGCGCTCCGGTTAAACGATCTGAATCTTGTCCGGCACGACCACCCTGCGTTGCTGGTGCAATCGCTTGGGTAAGCGCGGGTACAAATTCTTGCATAATCAATGAGCTTTTACCAGAACCAGAAACGCCGGAAATTCCACAGAGAACACCAAGCGGAAACTCGACCGTAAGATCTTTTAAATTATTGGCGTTCGCATGATGTAACGTTACAAAGCTGTGCGGCTTGCGGAGAGCGCCAACACGTTCGATTGAACGTTTGCCACTTAAGAAGTCTCCCGTAAGTGAACGTGGGTTGTCAACAAATGATTGTGGCGTGCCATGAGCAGTAATCTGACCTCCTAATACCCCAGCCGCTGGACCCATATCAATTAAGTAATCAGCACTGAGCATCGTATCATGATCATGCTCAACAACAACAACCGTGTTGCCTTGATCACGCAAGGCATGCAACGTCGCAATTAATCGTTCATTGTCCCGCTGATGCAGACCAATACTTGGTTCATCAAGAATATAGAGAACACCACTGAGCGCAGAGCCAATTTGTGTTGCAAGACGGATACGCTGTCCTTCCCCACCAGAAAGCGTGCGCGCTGTTCTATTGAGAGAAAGATAGCCAAGCCCAACATCACGCAAAAACATATATCGATTTTTAATTTCTTGGAGCAACCGTTGGGCAATTGCTGCATCTTGTTCACTTAAGGTAACGTGTTCAAGCCATGCAAGGCCCTTAAGAACAGAAAGCTGTCCTATTTCAAAAATATTTTTATCACCAACTTTAACCGCCAATGCTAACGGATGTAAGCGCTGCCCTTTGCATGCAGCACAAGGAAAGTCGCCACAGATAGATCGCGCTCGCCACTCAGCCCAGGCAAAATCTTCCCCTTCTCGCAACAGTGCCTCAGGAGCAATACCAAGTCCATGACATTGGGTACAGGCACCTAAGGGAGAGTTGAAGGAGAAAAAGCGGGGTTCGATCTCAGGAAATGAAACACCACAGGTTACACACATCCGTTGGGAGGAGTAAAGAATAGAACGTTCACCAACAACGACCTTACAGAGCCCTTTAGTTAGAGCAAAGGCTTTCTCGAGGGCCTCAAACAGACGGGTACGTTCTTCGGGGACGATTTCGATACGATCGATAATCAGATCAATCGTATGCTTAAATGTTTTGGCAAGCCTGATGGCCTGTACCTGTTCAAGTGAAGTAAATTTTGTATCTTTCCCATCGATAATAAAACGATAGTACCCCTGCCGAAAGAGATCGACCAATTCTTGGGTAAATTCCCCTTTCTTCTCAACAGCGATCGGAGCGGTAATCGTCAAGACTTGGTTGGTGTACTCCCGTTCAATCAAAGCAGCAATTTTTTCTGGAGACGCCGCTTCAATTGACTGGCCACATTCGGGACAGTGCAAACGGCCAATACGGGCAAACAGTACCCGAAAATAGTCATAGATTTCAGTAATCGTCCCTACCGTTGAACGTGGGTTAGCCCCGACCGTCTTCTGGTCGATCGCAATGGAAGGACATAGCCCATGAATTGCATCAACGTCAGGTTTTTTAGGATTACCCAGAAATTGGCGGGCATAGGAAGAGAGGGATTCTATATAGCGGCGCTGACCTTCAGCGTACAAAATATCGAGTGCCAAGGTACTTTTCCCCGAACCAGAAGGTCCAGTAATAACCGTCAGGGTATCTTTGGGAATCGCCACTGAGATATTTTTAAGGTTATGCTCACGGGCACCTAAGACCGTGATATAATTTTTTGCATTATGAGGTTTTGAATCGTCCATAGCCATCTTCTGAGCCCCCTTTACCGGTATCCCCTTCTAAAAACTGCTGAGACCTTTAGTATACCAGAAAAGGGACTGGACCAAAAAGGCCCGTAAACTTAAGGCTTTTTGGGGATTAAGCGTCGATATACAGGGGCAGCTTTTGCGAGAGAATACGGCAAAAGTCTGATGACTGGCAAAACGCTTGACCTCTTGAGCGCTTCCCGCGTATAGCTTAACCTGGGGACGGCGAAGAA
>CAYYBE010000009.1:0-12668 GCA_964470345.1 uncultured Candidatus Babeliaceae bacterium
ACTTGCATGTGTTAGGCACGCCGCCAGCGTTTATTCTGAGCCAGGATCAAACTCTTCATCACTAAAGTTGATGATTTGATGATCGCAAGAATTCATAGGCTGACTTTTATAGAATCATATCTACGTATTTCAAAGAACTTTTAAATTTTTATTTCAAAACTGCATCTTGCTTAACGACTCTTACAAGTATATTGAAAAAGTCGGGCAAGTCAACGTTTTTTTCGAAACTTTCATTATTGTCTGCCGCGATTAATTTTTGCATCATTTCCTACTAGAAAACGAGCTTTGGTGCGGCTGATTCTTTGCTGCGTTACGTGTTGTTTCAATCAAGTCGAAAATAAGTATACCCTTGGCTAAGCTTGTGTCAACAAATTTGTGATAAATTTGTGAAAATTCTTTTAAAAACAGTCTCCCACACCTGTCTTTGCAGAAAATGAATTTGGTAACAATTCGAAAAAAATACACAATTTTGACGAAAAAGAGCCTCATGGCCGGCCCGTTTACCTATGAAACCAGCTGGTATAGGCATATATACAATACGTACCACAACCTACCCCCGCAGTAATAAGCGTGGCAAGACAAGCGGTTACCTTAGGATACTTCTTGAAACAGCGCTTAAGCCAACAACTCTGTCCCGAAAAAGCAACCTCTTCTGTTCCGTTGGTCAATCTTGCCGAAGCTCCTGAATCCAATAAGGGAGCGGGGAGCGCCAACTGGCGATAATCGGTCTGCAAGAGATCTCCTAAATCTTGCTCATGTGCGTGACTCATAAGAACCCGAGGGGACAAGCAGGGAGAACCGATACCGATCGAGCGCAGGCTACCGTTTGCAGAATTCCAACCAGAACTTTTAGGCGACCCCCCTTGTCTAGAACCAGTACTTTGAATACTTTTAACACTATCGTCAGAAGCAATTTGATTTAACAGAAGACTTGCCTTCCCCTGATTCAAGATACCCTTAATCTGCTTCGGATTTCGCAATGCTTGACGTAGCAACCCAAATGAATATGTCGTAAACGTCTGCGCTTCAACCCGAGCCAAAGAGTTATCCTGATTTTTCAGACAACATGAGAAAACTTTTTCGTCCGCCCCAATCATCTCTTCTAGTCGAGTCATCTGCTTTACAAAAGCTTGCACCTCGACATCAAAATACCCGAGATATACCCTCATAAGACAGGAAGATACACTTTGATACAATAGTGCACAGTTTTTCAATTCAGGCCTCAACGCCTGTTCGATAAAAAAACAAAACAGTATATAAGAACAGACATCTTGGGCCATTATCGGAAGGCCTTTTCCCTCAGATTGATTAATAATATTTTGTAGTTCTTCTACAGTAGTGTGCTCAGCCCCTTTCTCCAGCAACTCTCCTGCGACAATTGCTGCCACATACTCAAGCCCATGAGTTTGCTCAAATTGATAGACAAACGGCTGCCCTTTTTCGCCACTGCCCGAACATTGTGATCTTGCAATACCAAACAATACTTCAAGCTCTTGAACGACTGACGCTTCAAGCGCATATTCATGATTTACAGAACTACGTACATCAATACAAAACTTACAATAAACAACATCTGTTTTCTGATGTACTTTAATTAACTTCGGTGACAGGGAAACTTCCTGCGCACAAATAACAGACGCGCTTGAAGTGCTGCTACTTGAACTTGGACTTACATGTGAAGATGATTGGAAATCATAATGCTGAGTACGCGTGCGCATACTAATAGGACTATATTCCTGCAAGCTTATTCCCAGCGGCATATGACTTTGAAGAAGACTTTGCCCTTCAGCAGCATGCATCAAACCTACGCCCACCATTATATAAGCAACAGAAATCTGCAAGAACGGGCTCTTGATTATGTTCATATCGGTCTCCTGGATAACCTGTGTACTGAATCTCTTCATATATACGAGTGTACAAAGATACAGAGCCGTAAGTCAGTAATTTAGATACTGATCAAGAATTGCACTAACAGAATCAGCCAACAAGAGCCGTCTTGCAGCGCATTAAGAAAGCAGTCAGACGTGAAAGTAAAGAAATATGAGCAACAGGAGCCTTTGTGAGTAATTGGGCTGCCTTATAGCGGCGATACATCTCCCGACCACCAAAACCACCGGCAGTACACAGAGCTGCACCAACAACAAAGAGCGCCCAACGAACAGCAGGCTTTCGGAAGAACGTTTTCGTTGTGCCCTTTACAGGCAATACTCCAAAACTAGCTGAAGAAGAACTCTCTGGTTTATGTGGGGCATTGACAACAACCACCGGCTTATCCGGCATCAAGGTTGCATCAAATTCCGACTCCAACTTTCTCGCACAATTCGCCTGAAGATTGGGAGTATCCTTCAGAGCCTCTTGTCGTTTGAGATATTTTTCGAAGCGAGATAATTGTTCCGGAGTGCTCAATACCGGAGTCCCCTCCTCTGATCGCTGAGCATGAAAAACCAGCATCTCGGAGGCATCGCATCTCAAAGATTGGCAGGCTTCCTTCACTTTTTTATCTAATTCAGCTGTATCCTGCTGGCAACACTTTGCTTGTCTGTAAATTTCTGCGAGAAAAGCCTCCATCAACACCAATCGAACACTTTTCATTCCATTTTTATAACGAACCATCTTCTTATTCCACTTAAACCCATTATCTGTAAAGCATTTCGAAAATCCTTGAGCATCAATCTGCCCATCTTTATAAAAATGCCGAATATACGCTGCTACCAATGATTCTTGAACTCTGCTGACAAGACCCCGCATGTCCCCACGTATTTCACCAGAACGCTTAAGCCAACGCTTTAAACTCTCATTAAAAAGATACTCATACGCTTGGATGGAACAACCAATATCAAGGGTATATTCGCTCAAATCAGTAGAACAGACATTCATAATAAATAGACCAAGAGCTTGTTGCTGCATCAAAGACAGATACCGAAGATCTTTAATTTTTGATTGATCCTCAGATGATGCCTTACAAATATTGAGGTCTTCTCTATGTACGCCCACAACATTTGCCAAAATTCCTTGATACTGTTCCTCAATAAAAGCAAGGCCTTCAGCGATTAGCTCCTTGTCACCTTCACGCTTGCCAATCTTCACCCAAATTCCTTGTTGTGCTACTTGTACAGCTTGCACATCAGGCTGCATTTCTGGCTGTTGCTCCATAGGTTGTTCCATAGATTGTGCTTGCATCATAGAACGTGAGGAGGCAGAAGCGGCGTATACTTGGGTAGCCGCAAAACTCAAAGACAAAAAGCATGTCGCCTGACAAACTTTTACTAACATAGTGTTAACCATGGTGTATATTCCTTAGAAATGCTCAAAATCTCTTAATAACCCTGCTTAAATAAACCGCGGCAGCTTTGCCGGTACTATTTTCCGGTACATGACGTACCCACAAACCCCGGCTAGAGCTCCTAAGATTACAAAGCCCGTATAATGAAGATAACGGTTATGGAAGAATTTGGCTACAGGGGTCAAGATCGATGGCCCATATTTATGCCGATACGCAGGTTCAAGACTAGTGACAAGAGCAGCGTCCATGGCCGTAGAGCTAGTAAGCCACGCATCAGCATGCACCTTCCGCTGCAGAGCACTCTTTCTCATTGCTGCAATCTCTTCCCCTTCTGGCAGATCCTGGTCTTTCGCACCATATTGGTGCTCAAACATTTCAAGTTCCTTCAACTCTCTATCAGAACAGGCGGTTTCTATCCGCGCAAAGAAAGCCTTTTTTCTTGCAAAAGCAAGCGCTCGCTTTTCATCTTCTGTTAATGAAGTTTTCAAAATCTCAACATCAGCACTATGTACTTGATGGCCAATTAACCTCAATCCCCATTCTGCCTGCTCAGTAGTTATTTTTGGAATCCCTGCACCTAATTGCACACGAATAGCTTCTAATGCAGGCTCATCTGTCCTTCGGCAGAGAAATGAGGCCAAAACATTACGTTTATCTGCAGCGGAAATGGTGTCAATGTCTTCCACAGACAAAGCTTCTATCACCAAACTAAATATATACGTTGCTAGATATTTACAGCGCCCATTTGAATGTTCGCGCACAAAAGAATTATCTCTCTCAAAGGATGCATAGAGCCGCAGTATAATTGTTCTCACATCAATCGACCCATCCCTAGTTTTCAGCTGACTTGCGTATTGCCAAGCGAGCAAATAACATGCAGTATACGCAAGCGACTTGTCGGCAGTTTGAGAGCCTCGACATACAGCTAAACAGAAATTTTCATATGTCCCTAATTCATTACCTGGCTGTTTTGAAAGAAAATTTTTCATTTCTTCCAATCTACCTGCTGAAGCGTTTTTCCCATTCTTCCTTATATATGCTTCAATTTTTGCAGACAAGCTTGGAGCATCTGAACGCGCTTCGTTAACTTCAGCCTTCAAAGCTTCTCTTCGCCTTTCATCAACTACCCAGCCTTGATCCTGCGCTCTCACCGGAGCAACCACGGGAATCGATGGTAACGACCGTACGGATCCTGTAACTTTTACCTGCTGGCCTTGGTCTACTAAGAGTGACCGAGCTGGACGAGGTGGACGAGCAGGAGCGGCAGCTGCTGAAGATGATGCGTTTGATGGATTTGTTTGAGCAACCGCTTGCTGCACCGCACGAGCAGTTGCGACCACTACTTTCGCTCGTTTCTTTCTCGCAGCAACTATACTGTCGCCACAGAACAATAAACCACACACAACTAAACTTAACTTCCAAAACGAAGCGTTCATTGCCTCCCCTTTATTTTTCTTAAGTTTCTTGTTTGATTTCTACAAAAGATCTAAGCAAATTGTGCATACGCTTGCCAAGCGCCAACCGCGGCAGTAACAATAAACGTCGCTGCCAATCCTAGAGCTACTCTTGGATGCTGGATATAGAACCTTTTACAACAACCCACCTGAGGCGCACTCGGTCCTTCCCGAACCGGCTGATACTGAAATATTGAACTAACACTCTGATATTCGCCATCATTATTATCGCTGTTGTTAACACCGCTTGTTGCAATCACTCTCTTTGCACGATTCAATGGAGAAGCCTCTGGGGACACTCCACTAATCACACGATCTCCTTCAATATGCATATCGCCAGCCCGAGGAGAAGGACCATTCAAATGACGGTATTGCGGCGTCTTTGGAGATCCTGAAGCAAGCGAATCCAAGCTTCTTTCTGCCGAATTTCCACCAGAATTCCCATTGGTTTCAACTTCCAAGCGACTTCTTGGAGAAAGCAAATTCTGAATGTACTCAGAAATAATTTTCTCTTTTCCCGCGAGCACTACCTGAGCAATTTCGCTCTCCATAAATCTGCCTATTCCTTCAAATACAATATTAACAAATGTTTTTTCTATCCCTTTATTATTTTTTTTACGTTTAAGAAACCGAATTCCATGACCCTCTAATTCAGTTTTTAAACTATCAACGGTATTTTCAAGTAACTGATCTTGCGCTGCCTCTTTGCCACTGAGGTTTTCGTCTATCTTTTTCTTAAACCAACAAAGATACCCATACATTAAACAAGAAAACATTCGTTCAACTACAACCTCCTGCTTAGAATCAAGATCTTGTCCATACCAACAGAAGACTGCATACAAACAACTTTTTTGCACCTGTTCTTCCTGCAAACAATTTTTTTGCGCTTGTTTCTCCTGAGAACCTACCCCTGATTTATCAAGATTTCGCGTCACCTGGTTCAAAAGTGCTTTCAAATCGTTTTCATTCAGATTAACTCTATCCTTACCACTTCCTTGCGGAGAAAATTCAAAACAAGTTGCTGTTACTAAGATTGCTGCATATTCTAAGCGCTTAAGTTTTTTAAATTTATAACAGAAGGGAGTGTTTTTTTGGCCATTGCCACTCTCTTCTATCGGCAAGCCAAATAGCTGACTAAAAACTTTTAACACTTGAAGGGGCAATCGAAACGTTAGATCTCCAGCTGGAGCACCCTCTAAGCGAAACTTACAAAAACAATCTGCTTCAGCTTTTGCATTACTAAGCTGCATAGCGCTTGAGCTACTACTCGAACTACCACTCAGATTAAGGACGTTACTCGATGTATAACACTCTGTTGATTCAGGAAGACGTGGCTGTAAATGCTCGAGAAGCTGCATGCTAACTGCAACATCACTTGAACTGCTACTCGTCGATAAACTACTATGGAAAGCGGCAACAACCTGTCCACTCTCAACCGCAAAACTTCCAATAAACAATAGAAGTAATAGTTGTAACTTTTGTTTCATTACTCACCTCTTTATATAACTGCAAATTTGCACAAACTATCTCTTACTCTCAATAAAAAGTCTAAGCAAATGTCTGGTACAATTTCCAACTACCAATAATAAGTCCACCTACAATAAGTACTCCAAGAGCAGCAGCCGTTTTTCGATAGCGCCTACAAAATCTTGTCAAACACCACTCATGCTGAATAACAGGATCTAGCTGGTTGCCCTGCATTAAAGTACCAACAGGCACATACTGACCCAGATCAATTTGAGACAAATGATCCTCTTCTACAATCGACCCATACACTACCTGCGGTAGGCTCGATCGCGCGGTTCCTCGCGCTGAAAATGTTACGCGTACATCATCAGCCATAACCCGATCTGGTCTTCCCGATTTAGGCGTCATTTCGGGTGTTGATGATGTAATACTTCCCTCGCCCGAGTTAGAACCTCGTGTTGGCGGAGTTAATAACCGCACATTCTTTTTAATATCATGCGCATCATTTGTTTCAAACTTTAAAGGCAATACTTTATGCATAAGATCATTCCACAAATCTCCAGCAAACGGTTGTAAAGAATTTTGATCTTTTGCCAATTCTTCGTTACGCGCTTTAAGGTGTTTTAATAATTCTTCGTCCCGCGATTGAAAATATTCCTTCAGATGATTACTGTTCTTTTTCGTTTCTTTCTCATATACCTTTAATAAGCATGCGTAAAGTTTGTCTATAAAACGTTCCCATTGATCATCCGTATTGTCCTCTAACTGATTATTTTTCAGAAGAACATAACAAAACCAAAGATACTCACATACCTCTTGCGCTTTGATCTTGTCAGACATATTAATAATTTTCTGCACAGATTCAAGCGACAATTCTATACTCATTGAAGACTCGGCACAACATGTTGCCACAAGCAACGTCGCTGCGTATTCCAAATCTTCCAAACTATCGCACGTATAAATATACGGCTGAGCTACCGTACCTTCTCCCTGACTTAACTTCGAAGAAAAATATAACCGATCCAAAATCATCCGAATCCCCTCATCCAAGCAATACGTCTGGGATTTCTGTATCTTTTCAGCATCCCTAAAAACAAAGGTACAATGAGCCTTTTGGGCAGCGCGTAAAGTTCCCTGCACAGAAATTTGCGACAGAGCCCTCGATCGCGATCGAACATGCTGTACACTTATCGAAAAACGGGCCCCTTTACTCGACAATGAAGAACGGGGAGAGGCGACGGCCATCTCTGAGGCATCAAGCGACGAGCCGCTGAGCGCCATACTCGCCATCACTACAAAAACTATTTCTGTACTTCGTATTCTAAACACACGCAAGATAGACACGATATGCTCCATATACTATTCCGGCCACTACTAAAACCCCTGCAACAGTCTTAACCGTTTTTGGATAGCGCCTACAGAACCGCCTCATCCAACCAACGCGCTCTTGTTCAGCCTGTTTGTTTACACTCGCCGCACTACTTGCAAGCATATCCTTTGTAAGCTGCGAATAAGTTTCTTGATGCGAAAGTGTCCATTCAGCATTTAACTGACTCGGACTTCGCGATGGAGTTGGAACCGATTGGCTACTCCCTTCCCCAAAGTCACCATCTTGCAACCCCGCATGGGCAGCTGAAAGCAAGGGCTGCTGGACAGCAGGAGATATGGCACCAGAAGCAAGAGATTGGTCGAAGCTCGGAAGCAATGCATGAGAAGCGAGTTGTGGTGAATTACAACCTAACGATCGCAAACTTCCTTGCTCATGAGAAGCATGAGAACTACTGGGAGATTTACCAGCAAGCGAACTATTCTGACTATCTTCAGCTTCAAGATATTTTAAAAGCTGCGCCGCATCTGACGAAGCAACAGCAACTGAGACATTTGAAGCGCTCGCATTATTTGCTCGGGATTCCAAAAAGCCAAGCTCCCGCGCCTCCATAGGCCCCATAACCTGCAAGCTCACCGACATTGAGGCTTCACTTGCACCAAGCCGACAGCAAAAGATCGTATGTACTAACAAAACTTTGTAAAAACACCATAATTTATGATTCATATACCCTCCAACATCATTACACTCGTGTATAACAGTGTACAAAGGCATGCATACGCATGTCAGCAATTTAGCTGTTTTATATGAAAAACAGGAATGGGAAAAAGTCCGAAGATACGCCTAACTTTGTGAGACGCGTTGAGGGGAATGCATCGCACCACGACACAAGGGACAGGATTTCTTTTTATCGACCTCTTTCCAGTGCTTAATGCATTTGGTGCAAAATATGTGAAGACAGGGAACGGTAACACAGCCACCTGCACCAACATCTTCGTGGCAAATGGGACATATATACCCTTTTTCGATCAACCCTTTAACGTTTGCCCTCAAGTATACAGCACAGGCCTTCAACTTTTGCATTCCACTCTCTTGTCCATAAACATCAACTAAAAACTTTTTCAACTCTCCTGATCGAATAAGCTTAATGGCAGCTTCTCGCGCCTGTTTATCTCCTTGTATAGCAGCAGCTACCTGTTTTTCAAAAAGAGCTCCCAAGTTCCCTTTGGGATAAAAGAGAGACAATAAACGAGGTGTAACAGCGATCACCGCAGCCCCTTTGTCTGCCGGTTGTACATTGTCCAGAACCACCTCAAGCACACGTTTGCTTTCGGTCTCTTGAAGGGCAACTAAGGGCAATTTTATTGCTGGCAAGGTTTTATAGCCAAATACAAGAGGAGGAACCTGCAAATACTGCGGACTACGAGAACTACTTCTTGTCCGTCGATGCAACGGCATACCATGAAATTGTGTACTTCCAGTCACACAACTCTGTGTACGAGAATGAAAGGCCTCTGCTTGAGAAGAAACAAGCAGCATTACTAAAAAGCTAACAACAATATACTTGCTCACGTTGTAATCCTTCATTATCAAGAAGCCCTACTCGTTAATCTTTACTTATAGTACTCTTTTAGAGGTCTGTTTTCATAGATACGTTCATCGCACTATCGTAGTAATTTCTCTCCAAACTATATAAAAGTCGTTTAGGAACTTACCTGGCTAATGAAGCAATTCGCACTAACCGCTTTGCGTTGAGATATTTGGCAAGCCGAATATACCCATATACAGCAGCCCCAGCGACAGTAAACCCTATTAGCACACTACATGCGATATTCAGCTTTGGCCTACTGGCAAAAAAGCTTTCTATTTTCATACCTAATGAATTATGCCGAGCATTTTCAAGCTCTCTTGCTTGCTCAACCACTAACTGAGATTGAGCCTCACGCCAAGCCTTCTCAAAACGGCTGATTTTCGCATAAAAACCAAGCTCTTGTTTTTTTTGAAGTAGTAGACGCTTATTCACATGCTCAAACAAAGGGTGCGAAAAGCATTCGCCGAGCGTACGTGTCAATGATAAAAACAGTCCAGACTGAACCGATACGCACTCTGGAAACTGTTTTGCAAGAGCACAAATCCGCTCCCACCCATCACATACAATGTCAATCTGCTTCAACAAAAGACAGATCTGCGCCTCTTGCATCTCAGCTTTTGCTGATTCAGTCTCAGCCGCTGCAATACGCAAAGCCAATCCATCCATTAATTTTTTATTACAATCCAAGTCACTGACGACCTTGGACAAATACCGCCGATCCTCATCACTCGGCCCTTGAGGAATCTCAGCTGCCTGCGTAGCCAAAGGCACACACAGTATAAGTCCTAAAAAGATGGTACAAAAAAATGATATCGGTTTCATACAAAGTCCTCTTTATCTGAAGTATTTACTAATAGAATATATCGAGCAACGGATTAACGTCATTTACACCTCTTTCATAGTAGCGGCATATGCAATTTCAGTCAAAAGCTAGGGGCAGGCTTCCCTTAGCCCCCGCTTATGTGGTACGTTGATACATACAATAAAAGCTAAAAACCAGGGTTATTTCTCTATGTTAATTGATGAACTTAAAGAACAGTTAAAATTTGTTGAAGCAGATGTTGCCACCATAAAAAGCTTTTGGGAAAACTCACATCTTGATGAAACCTATCTCAAGCTTAAAGCCCAAAGCCAAGAAGAAAACTTTTGGCAAAATCCTCAACAAACAGCCATCTTAAAAGAGCTGCAAAAAATCACCCTCCTCAAAGAGCATTATGAAAAGATTATCGCTGCACACAATGAGCTTGATGAACTCTTAACGCTCTTTGCTAATGATGACGCCGAACTTGAAAAGCTCAAAACTGATATTCGCGAACACTGCAAAGCTATTCGCAAGTTCAAACTTACGCTCTTACTTGATGAATCTGATGATGAAAAAAGCTGCTTTTTAAATATTAACGCCGGTGCAGGTGGTACCGAGGCACAAGACTGGGCCGATATTCTATTGCGTATGTATATGCGCTTTTGCGAACGGGAAAAGTTTAACTTCTCCGTTCTTGACTACCAACCAGGCGAAGGAGCTGGCATTAAATCAGCTACGCTCTTTATTCGGGGCAAAAACGCTACCGGATTCTTAAAGGGCGAACAGGGTATCCATCGCCTCGTACGGATTTCTCCCTATGATGCAAGCAAGCGGCGCCACACTTCATTTGCCGCACTTACCATTACACCGGAAACCCCCGATGTCTCCATTGTCATCGACCCAAAAGATCTGCGTATCGACACCTATCGCTCGGGCGGTGCCGGTGGTCAGCACGTTAATAAGACCGACTCTGCTGTTCGCATCACCCACATTCCAACCAATATTGTCGTCCAATGTCAAAACGAGCGATCGCAAACACAAAATAAAGAAACAGCCATGAAGATGCTCATGGCCAAGTTGGTACAAAAAGAGAAAGATGAGGCACAAGTAAAGTTCGCTTCGCTTGAGAGAAAAAAGATCGAATGGGGTTCACAAATTCGTTCGTATGTACTCCACCCCTACAAAATGGTTAAAGACCATCGTTCAGAAGTTGAATCGCCTCAACCAGAGCTTGTTCTTGACGGTGAGTTAATGGAGTTTATTGAAGGATATCTCTTGTGGCGCCACAAGCAGGCATAAGCCCACGTGTGGCACGCATAACATTACTTTATTTTTCCACCTTCAAAGTCGGCAAAAATTCTGCTCGTTTGTACACCGGTTTGATTTTGATATTTTGATCGACGCTTAGCACCATATGACAGCGTGCATGCGCTGAGCATTTTTTCAAAAACCACTTGGCAGCAACGCATTTTAGGATAGAGTGCTACAGGCAGTTTACCAACATTTCCGATTTCAAGCGTAATTTTCCCCTCAAATCCAGGGTCGATAAAGCCCGCCGTCGAATGGACAATAATCCCCAGACGTCCAATGCTACTACGCCCTTCAAGCCGAGCAATCAAATCATCAGGAACTTTAATGTATTCGTGCGTTGTTCCTAATACAAACTCGCCAGGATGCAAAATAAACGGTTGATTGTCACCAATAATAACAGTTGACGTTGCATCGATAACCGATCGGCTATCACGTGGATCGATATAAGCAACTTTCGTTGTTTCAAAAATAACAAATTCATTGCCCAAGCGTAAATCAATCGATGCAGGTTGCATCTGCATTTCAAAATCAAGCATGTCGTTAATAACGATTTTACCTTCGCTTAGGTACACTGCAAGATCAGTATCGGAAAGAATCATTTTGGGCCTTTCATCGTTATTATAACTTATCAGTAAAGTGTAATGCACACTTAGAGTAATAACGAGCGGACCTAAAAACAAGAAGATTATGAAAAGAAATTACTATCGAAGATGACCCGACTACGCCTATCCACGCCTTCCCGACTATGCTCATCCGGGCGTTCAGCTCGGCAAGCTACGACGGGCACGGCCGGCTTGGCAGGCTACGACGGGTAACTTTCTCACTTTACTAACAAAGTTACTAAAAATTATAAAGAAATCTGTAGAAGAAATGTTTACTTAGAAAGTTAGCGGGAAACGGGGCTCGAACCCGCGACCCTCGCCTTGGGAAGGCGATGCTCTACCACTGAGCTATTCCCGCAGTGTCAATCATTACTTAAGATACTCTATTTTACAAATCGGACAAGGGTTGAACGTCATCATCAGAGTCATACCCCAGCTCGTCTTCAGCTACCACAGATGTTGATTTACTTGGTTGAGAAAAACGCCTTAGATTCCATATAACCGTAATCTTGGGACTCTCCACCTGTACAAGCGGCTGCTCTGTTGAGATCCGATCAAACGATGCTCCGCCTGTATTCAATAATCTGAAAAGCTCAAACAATGGTGCATTGTTCGGCCGCATGACATACTCAAGACGTTGTAAACATTGTTGCCTGACTCTCGAAACCATAATTTTATGTGCTGTGCTGTGGAGCTCAAAACTATTACTCAAAAGCACAAGAATTCCTATCGCCAATCGTTTCACACTAATGCCCTTCCAACCATCCATAATGAACTTGCTGCAAAAACTCCCGACCAAAACGGAACTTGTGATTGTGGGTCTTTTACGCC
>CAYYBE010000009.1:12678-30399 GCA_964470345.1 uncultured Candidatus Babeliaceae bacterium
CTTTTACGCAGGAAGTAAAAAAACCACCAGCAATTAAGATCAGCGAAACGTCATAGGGCATGAGAAGCCCTCCCAATACCAACGACGTTGCAATATGCAAGCGCTTCAACATATATCCAATCACTACGCCAAGTCCTACCACCCAAAAATCAAATGAGTATGACCCAATCAAAAGCGCACGAGCTTGAGCCTTTTGAGCAACCAAGGGAGTAAGCCCAACACCAAAATGGGTAAACAAAACCCAAAAGACAATGCCGACCAAAACAGCTGTTCCAAGTAACGATGCCCATTGCGTACGGTGCACGTGCGATGCTTGAAGCGTTGCAAGCTGTCCTGTTTTTTTACCTGAAATTGCATCTGCGGCCACGCCACCTGCAATTTCAACAAATGCCGCAACAAGCGTCGCTTGCAGTGGTGTGCTGCCAAACAGTACAAATACCGGCAACATCACAAATGTTGCAAACCGACCCAATGGAGCTAAACCCACTTTACCCATAAAAATCATAAGCTCATAGACGCACATACCTGTACCAAAAATAATAAAGAGCTGTGCAAGTACAGACAAGTGCAACCAAGCGAAAAGCGCAACAACCGCTACAAGCACAAGAACGCCTTCAAACAGAAACGAACGGGTACACGTCGCAGCGCACAACCACGTACGATATGAAAAAGCGCACCCATTTTTGCGCAAAACTGATCGCACGCATTTCTTTCCCACACTCCACATACTTCCCACGGCTCCTTCAAGCACTAAGCCAGCACACAGCGCCAATAAAAATGTTTCACTGGAAACATGGGGGAAAAGAACATGGTTAAGCGGGCCTACCGCAAAGAATTTAAGCAAAGCACCTATACCAAAGGGAACCGCTAGCATATGTCCAGCAATAAACCCAATAGCCCAGAGCATAGGAATCATGTCAGGATACAACACCAACTGTGATACCGAAAACCAACCAATGTGCTGCGCTCGCAGTAATACAAGCTTTGCGGGAATGATCTGGCGGAACAATGCCATAACTCCAAAAGCAATAGCACTTACCGCTCCCGCAAGTAATTGCCAACCTTTCGCAATACTCTGGGTAAAATTTAAAGATTGAAAAACCATCTGGCCAATAGGAAAGACAAGCGTTGGATTATCGAGCAACGGACGCTCATACCAACGGGCAAGCAAAAGCCCAAAGCCACCAGCGCTCACTACCAGCGCTGCATAGATTGCAGCAAAATACCACGGATGCGCAAGCCAGTCAGCAAAAAGCGTTGGTTGCAAAAAATACAGTGCAGGAATTGACCATGCACAAGCAGTCGCTACAATGCCTGCAATGCCACCGCCGATAACCGCATATGCTAACACTGATTTTTGTTGTGAAGTAGAAGAAACGAAATGAACAGATGCTGAAAGTATCAAAGTTCCGAGCAAAACAAGTGTTGGCTCAATCCATGGGCCGATCGGTACCGCCAACGAAATATAGGCCATAATGGTCGTTGCCAGAAAGATAAAGAAAATCGTAAGAAATAGTGAAAAGATAACGTGCGTATGTTTCATCGGTCGCCCTTGGAGGGACGGGTTACTCAAATTTTTCTCCATGTCCCCATAAACAAACATACTGGTTTAGGCTAAATAAGCAAGACAGCACCAAGCTTTTAGCTTCAGGACTTTACAGAGGAAGTACGTGGGTATGAAATTGAGGAGTATCTTGAACATCTACCACAAGCCATGCAGCTTTGTATGTTTGCGTTCC
Organism: uncultured Candidatus Babeliaceae bacterium; assembly: GCA_964470345.1. Classification (GTDB taxonomy): domain Bacteria; phylum Babelota; class Babeliae; order Babelales; family Babelaceae; genus CAYYBE01. The sequence goes on from CAYYBE010000009.1 coordinate 14,418, forward strand.
ATGCGTGACTACCCCATCAGGACAGGTTGATATAACCGTATATAAAGGGATCCCTTCTTGAGTATCACCATAAATACCCTGAGATTTAACTGCACCGATAATATGGTCATGTCCGCGGATAATAGCCTCAAACGTACACGGCGCTTTCACCGCATTCTTCCATTGCTGAAGAACCGCATTCACAAAGTCTTTGGCATAAAAAACTCCAGCACCGCTGTACGAAGTCCACTGCATACTCGAGGTTGGCAAGTTGCAACGACCCCATAAAAACTGAAGATCGGTTGTATGTATATTCTTATCAACAGTCGGATCCCACAAGTCTCCATGAGTACTCCCTCGAACTGTCTCGGGTAAAGCATCAAAATTTTCTTTCTTTGCAAGCTCTATAAAGCTTTCGCCAATATACGCTTGTTCAGAGTTTAAAAGTTTTGCGGGATTATATCCAAATTCAACATTGCCATGACAAAAAAGAATATATCCTAGAGTCCCATTCGATTTGCGATATCCACAAAAAAGAGCCGCCGGAAGCATGTTATATGTTTTATTCAACAACGAATCGCACCCTGCAGGTATTTGTCCAAATCTGCTCCTCATTTCGTCATAAAACCCATAACGACTATTGGTCTCTAGATCTTCATGATTTCCACGCAAAAGAACAACTTGCTGCGGATTTTTTTGCAAAAAAACTGATAGAAAATTCAAAACACCAACACCATTTTGGCCACGATCGGTATAATCTCCTAAGAAGAGAAATCTATCTCCCGGCTTAACAATACCCAAATGGCTATCTACCACGCCCTCTGATTGCAATTGTTTAAAAAGATCTCCAAGAGCATTTGCATCGCCATGGATATCTCCCAAAACATACAGGTGAGCTCCAGAAGTTACCATCATTTTTTGAGTGAAAAACGATGCTCCTTTTTCAGGAAACGCAGGAATAACTCCATCAACCCATGGCATACGTTGGTACCTGTCACTCAAGATTTTTTGAATACTCGTAAGCGATTGGGAAAATTGGGACCATGCCAATTGTTCTGGCGACAATTGCATTCCTACCACATCTTGCTTTGCGGCCCCCAACCTTTGAGTTTTTTGAGAAGTACCGTTGCTTACATAAGCACTACATCGAGAGCGAAATACCTTTGCATAAAGCACCCAGCCCACTGCCGCCACTCCGAGAGCAATACCAGTACCCTTTAAAAAGCGAGAATAGGTCGGAGACAAAGAGGCTTGGGTACCAAGTTGCAATTGCTTGCCTGGCTGTGCTGTAAAAAGTGAAAAAATTGGGCTTACTGCACACGCTGGCTCGTCCCCACAAAAGAGATATAAGCTGCTGAGTAATAACAAGGTTGAATAAAATCTCATAGTTTACCCTTTAAAAAATTTGTAAAGCTTAAGCGAGAAGCTCGTTCAGCTTTGCTCGAAGCTCTTTTTTTGCTTGAGGCTCTTTGGCTACGCGCGAATCTCTGGCTGATCCACTATTATTAAGAGTTCTATTAATGTCTCTTAAGATAGCATACGCTCTCACTCGCTTCTCATCATAATCATCGATAACCGTTTGTGGAAGCAAATTTTTTGAATCCAACTGTTCACGAGAATACTCTTTATTAGTAAGAAAGCTTCCTACGGCATCAACTTGCTCTACAAGAGCTTCCCATGTTTCTTCGGTTACCGGTGCTACCTGTGAAAGCGTTGAGGCAAGCTTTTCCAACTCGTCAAGTTGCCCATCCAGCCGACCAAGCGTTGACGGGTGGCACAACAATGGATAAACAAACCGTGCAAGTGCAATGCAAAGGTAGATCTTAAAAGAAAAGAGCGGATCTTCTTTAATTCCGGTTAAAGAACGCGTAGTAGCGCACGTTAGCCGTTCGCCACTATACCCGGCACATGCTATCGTTGGGATAGCAAGTCCTAAGGACAATAACAAAGCTCTTCGCGTGGCATTAGTTATATTTGAAAGGCAGAAATCAGTTGTACGCTCAACAAGGGGGCTGAGGATAGCTTTTGTTAATGATGAAACGAAGTAGTAGTGAAAAGGATGTTTCTTCTGTTGGAAAAAGAATGACAAAGCCCACGAATCAGTAGCTATATCGGCAATGAGATCGGCAGTAAAGTCAAAAGCTTGTGCTATATACGTGGTTTTACCTGTAGGCTTTGCACCACTCTGCTTAGCATCTTGTTCTGTGCGGCTTTTGCTAAAATAACTTTTTATCGGACTGGTAATTACTTGAGAAATTGAATACAACAGCAAATAAGAACCGAAATAACCCCCATCTTTCACTAATTCAGGCATACGCTGCATAAACGATGTCGCCGGTTTTGCTGCAACCATAGCAGAAGCTGGCGATACGGCCAAACAAGCGCCGGAGAATAAAAACCATGATGCAATGATACAAAGCTTATTTTGCATGATATAGCCCTAAAAAACGTAGTTTGAGCATTGTTGAGTACAGATTCAGCTTACCAGGCTTTCGTTTAGCCAGCAAAAGCCCATCGGAAAACTCGAATTCATCGCTATTTTTGGTATATTATTGCTTAAAAAGAGAACAGGTTAACGAACCTGTGAAGCCGGCCGTGCCCAGCGTAGCTTTCTTCACCTCGTAGAGATAACCTCCAAAAAGCTCAGACTTCGCCATCAATACGACCCACAAGATAGTGCATATGCAGGTGAAATACTCGCTGACCAGCATTATAACCACTGTTAACTACCAAGCGGAAATGTTGTGGATTTTTGGGGGCGGCCATGCGGGCAAGCTCTTGGGCCATGCCAAACAGAGCGGCAGTCTGTGGCAATTGATCTGCTAGAAGAGACTGCACATCTTGCACATGAATTTTTGGAATAATCAGATAATGTGTCGGTGCTTTGGGATGCAAGTCTTTAATAACCAGAACTTGGTCATTTTCAGCGATAATCGCTGCTGGAATTTGTTTGGCGATAATTTTACAGAAAATACATGATTCTTCAGTCATTGGATAGTTCTTCCACACAAGCTTGCCAAGCGAATATTACTTTCAAAAACATAACTTCTGCCGAGGACCCAGCCGTCGCTGAAGCTATGTCGGGTACGACTGGACTCGAACCAGCACAGTATTGCCACCGCCCGCGTCCTACGTAGCCAGATCCTTCGAGAGCTTCACCGCATAGAAATGGCGTAGTAGGAAGGCACCTATCTTTAACTTATTTAATATTGCCGAGGACTGGACTCGAACCAGCACAGTATTGCTACCGCAGGCACCTGAAGCCTGTGCGTCTGCCAATTTCGCCACCTCGGCGTATAAACTTTCAAAACACAGATATTGTGTCTGTCCTCTACCAAAACAATCTATTTCAAATCTAACAAAGTGGTGCCGGGGGTCGGACTTGAACCGACATGATATTGCTACCGCGGGATTTTGAGTCCCGTGCGTCTGCCATTTCGCCACCCCGGCACATATTTCAGAATTTTCTATCAAAAAACGATATGTTTACTGTACCAATGGCAGACAGATTCGTCAATCTACAAATAAGATTTCATTGCGCCGAACGCAGGTGCCCGATATACTCAATAGTCAGGTGCAAAGTACAAATACATTGGGAAGAGAGGTAGTATGCATTATTTTCTTATGCTTGTAGGACTCATGGCATGTATTGCAAACAGCTATGCCACTGATATAAAAAATTCGAGCCCAGCAGAAATTCACCAAGTTTTTGTCCGAGACCAAGTTGTCCAAGTTATTGCATTCAAATACGAATTCAATTGGTTTGAACCCTATAAAAAGGGAAGCCTCATGGGCAGTTCTGGCACCGCTTTTAGCATCAGTCCACAAGGCGACTATTACACCAATTTTCACGTCGTCAAAAATGCCCATGCTATCTTTCTACAACATCCCGCTTTAGGAAAAGAGCGTTTTGAAGCTGAGTTTGTCGGTGGAAGTCCTGACTATGATATCGCACATATATGTGTAAAACCCCTTGAACTCGAACGCATGAAACAACTGCTTGGTGTAACCGAACTACCCTACCTACGCCTTGGCGATTCAGACAAAGTCGGTCCCGGTGATCCAGTGACCCTTATTGGCTACCCGCTCGGCCATGAAGAAATCAAACGAACAACAGGAATCATTTCTGGCCAACAATCAATGCCCTCGCTCGGAGAGTGTTTAACCATAACCGCCGCTGCAAATCCTGGCAATTCTGGCGGCCCTTGCGTTAATAGCCAAGGAGAAGTGATCGGCGTCTTGGTTGCCGGCGCTGTTGTTCAACGCATGGGGTCAACCTATGCGGCAGAAGGCTATCATTTCATTCTGCCTATCAATCGCTTGCTTGCCGTTTGGGACCTGCTCAAAGATGGTCGCGTCATCGAATTGCCCTACTTTGGCTTTACCTACACACCCTTAACACAGACAACATTATCCTATTTACAAGTCCCGGAAAAAAACGGCGTGTACATAACCAAGGTACTGCCCGAATCGATTGCCGCACTGGCAGGGCTCAAGCAAGGGGATGTTCTTGCCGGATTCAACAATCTGTCCATCGACCGTTTTGGATTTGTGAATGCTCCGTGGACTACCTATAAGATCAGCCTTCTTGATTTACTCGCACGCTGTCATGACCAAGAAAAAGTTCAATTCACCATCTATAGAAACGGCGAAAAAATACGAGTACCCGGTGCCATTACTTTTGCATCACCACTTAAAATTTCTTATAAATATCCTCCCTTGCAAACCCCACCAGCGTACCTGGTCTTTGGTGGCATGGTGATTATGGAAGCAACCAAAAATCATCTTGATCTTGTAAAAGAGGAGCTTGCTACCTTTGTTGCACAAGATGAGTTGGATGTTGTTAAATTTCTCTCCCCACAACAACACTATTTTTCCAAATTACTGATCACTCATATCTTTCCTGAAACAGAAATCTCAAAAAACCGGGTTATCACACGCTTTGGAGCGCGCGCCATCATCAAAGCGGTAAATAATATGCTTGTTACAACCGTACAAGATTTTGAACAAGCAGTACTTGCCGGAGCCTCCACAGGATCTGTTATTATTGAAACCTACGACAACACCCTTTTTGCTTTGTCACTTAAAGATGTTATAGCAACTGATATGCTCTTAGCACCAAAACATGGCTATCCGCTTTCTGCATTACTACAAAAGCTTGCACTGATGCCCTCAGCAAAGTCATCAACACCATAATGGACATCAAACTCTATGCTTTGTTGTGCCTTTTTTCTAAAGTAAAAGAAGATTGAAACCACCATGTCTAAGGAGACAAATACATGGCAGTACTATTAATAGTTGGCGTCGTAGCCTTTATTGGACTTTTTACTCTCTGTGCATTGTCCTTGGGTGAATATATCGCCCGGGTTCTTACTCGCAAAACTCCCGGGTTTTGTGAGCGTAAGATCTATGCACTTGTCGGTATCAATTACGAACAAGAAATGAGCTGGAAACATTATGCTTTCAGTTTTGTCTTTTTAAGTTTCGTTGGTATTGCATGTCTCTTTCTTTTGCAAGAGATACAACAATGGCTCCCTTTTAATCCTGAACACTTTGGACCAGTGCGATGGGACACTGCGCTCAACACAGCTATCTCATTTGTTACCAATACCAACTGGCAAGCATATGCTGGCGAAAGCACCTTAAGTTATTTTACGCAGATGGTCGGTTGCACGGTGCAGAACTTTCTTTCTGCCGCTATGAGTATTGCATTTTGCATTGCCTGCATTCGCGCATTTACACGCCGATCTACCAGCAAAATCGGAAATTTTTGGGTTGATCTTACCCGCACGATTATATACGTACTTCTACCTCTTTCATTATTTTTTGCACTCGTATTAGTCAGCCAGGGTGTCATTCAAAATCTGAACCCTGCAACCCATGTCTCCACACTCGAAGGAACTGAACAGATCATTGCACAGGGACCTGCAGCTTCCCAAGTTGCCATCAAACATATTGGCACCAATGGTGGTGGATTTTTTGCCGCAAATGCCGCGCATCCTTTTGAAAATCCTACTCCGCTCACTGACCTTCTGCATATACTTGCATTCTTGCTTATCCCTGCGGCGTTTCCGTTTGTTCTGGGGAAACTATTAGGTTCACGCAAACAGGGTTTTGCGCTCTATCTTACGATGCTTACGCTCTACCTTGGTGGCCTTGCCTTTGCGCTCTGGTCAGAAACAAATGGCAATTTGCTCTTAAGCCGTGTTGGGGTTGCTCATGGCTGCAATATGGAAGGGAAAGAGGTTCGCTTTGGTCCTATCTCTTCGACTGTTTTTGCTCATGCAACAACTGCTACTTCATGCGGTGCCGTCAATGCGTCTCACGATAGCTTTATGCCTCTTACCAATATGATTCTTTTATTTAATATGATGGTAGGCGAAGTTATCTTTGGTGGAGCTGGTGTCGGACTCATTGGCATGCTTCTCTATGCTATTTTAACAATGTTTATTATGGGGCTCATGATCGGAAGAACGCCAGAAATCTTTGGGAAAAAGCTCGAACCCTATGAAATGATTATGGCGATTATCGCCGTACTTGCCCCATCAATGATCAAACTTCTTTTCGGCGCTCTGGCCATCAGTCTGAAGGCAGGAACTGAAGGACTCGTTAATACGGGCCCTCACGGCCTTGCTACCATTATGTACGCTTTCTCTTCAACAGCAGGAAATAATGGTTCAGCATTTGCAGGACTTGCAAGTAATACATTGTTTTATAACTTCACAACAGCAATCGCAATGCTTGTTGGGAGATTTGCTCTTATCATTCCGTCACTTGCCCTTGCTGGATCATTGATCCAAAAACGATTTACTCCTGAAGTTTCTCGTTTTCCTACCACAAGTCCTCTCTTTGTTATTATTTTAATCTGTACCGTTCTTATTTTAGGAGCCCTGACCTTTTTCCCCGTTCTTGTGCTTGAATCAGTTCTTGAGCACGTCATGATTAGAATCGGTCAAACTTTTTAAACGTTGCAAGGAACAGAATGAAACAACTACAAAAAAAGACGATCTGGCGCACAAAAATGATTTTTGCTGCCTTTATACAAGCGCTCATTAAATTAAATCCTGCGAACATGATTCGTAATCCAGTTATGTTTATTGTGGAAATGGGAGCTATTATCAACACCCTTTTTACCATCGTACAAGCCCTGATGGGCGAACCGGTACTCTTTAATACACAACTTTCACTGTGGCTCTGGATTACCGTAATCTTTGCCAATATTGGCGAAGCGCTTGCAGAGGGACGCAGTAAAGCACAAGCACAAAGCCTAAAACGTTCCCGTTCTGACATTCTTGCAAAACGGTATCTGCCCGATGGAACATTTGAGCTTGTTCCCGCACTTGCCTTGCGCAAAGAAGATTTTGTTGAAATCGATGATGGCAACATCATTCCCTGTGATGGAGAAATTGTTGGAGGAGCGGCACTCATCGATGAATCGGCAATTACTGGTGAATCAGCACCGGTTGTTCGAGAATGGGGCGGAGACAAAACAGGGGTTACCGGAGGAACCAAAGTAGTATCTGGAAAAATTAAGGTAAAAATTACCACAAGTCCTGGCCAGACATTTTTAGATCGCATGATCAAAATGATTGAACATGCACAACGACAAAAAACTCCGAATGAACGAGCTCTTGAAATCTTGCTCCTTGGCTTAACCGTTCTTTTTATTATCGTTGCATTCACGCTCAAATATTTCGCCTTTTATGTCGGCATCACTATCACGATTCCCGTCTTAATTTCTATGATCATCTGTTTGGTACCTACCACTATCGGCGGGTTACTTCCCGCTATTGGTATTGCTGGCATGGATCGGCTCATTAAGCATAATGTCATCGCATTAAGCGGTCGCGCTGTTGAAGCAGCCGGTGATGTTAACGTTGTCTTACTTGATAAAACAGGCACTATTACGTTTGGCAACCGACAAGCTACTGAATTTATTCCTGCAACCGGTATTAACGCTCAAGAGCTTGCGCGCAACGCATTACTTTCATCACTTGCCGATAACACCCCTGAAGGGAAAAGTATCGTAGTACTGGCAAAAGAAAAGCTTCTCCACGAAGAAATTATATTGCCCGCCAATGCAGTTCCCATTAATTTTAGCGCTGAAACACGCATGAGCGGCATTGATACACCCGACACAAAAATCCGTAAGGGTGCTAGTGATGCCATTGCAGAATTTGTAGAAACCTTTGGCGGTCAACTTTCTTCTGACGTTACCCAAATTGTTGATCGTATAGCGCATGAGGGAAGCACTCCCTTAGTCGTCAGCAACAATGGGAAAATTTTGGGCGTTATTCGTCTGAAAGATATTGTAAAACCAGGCATTAAAGAGCGCCTTAGCCTTTTGCATAAAATGGGTATTCAATCAGTTATGTTAACAGGAGACAATCCCCATACTGCCGAAACCATTGCTGCAGAAGCGGGAGTGAGTTCGTTTATTGCGCAAGCAAAACCAGAAACAAAACTTCACTCTATTAAAGCATTTCAAGAAGAGGGCCATATGGTTGCTATGATCGGCGATGGGACAAACGATGCCCCTGCTTTGGCACAAGCAGATGTTGCCGTTGCAATGAATGCGGGCACCCAAGCTGCGCGTGAAGCTGCCAATATGATCGATCTCGATTCATCTCCAACCAAACTTTTAGATATTATTGCCATCGGAAAAGAGATTCTGATTACCCGCGGCTCACTTACAACGTTTAGCATCGCTAATGACGTGGCAAAGTATTTTGCAATTGTTCCAGCACTGTTTGCTGCTCAATATCCTATGCTGAGTATTCTTAATATTATGCGGCTCTCAACACCAAACAGCGCTATTTTATCTGCAGTTATTTTTAATGCTGCCGTTATTCCCTTCTTGATCCCTCTGGCTTTGCGCGGTGTTGCGTATAAAGAAGCCTCACCCCAAGCCTTACTCCTCAAGAATTTACTGAAATATGGAATGGGCGGGCTCTTGTTTCCTTTTGTTGGAATCAAACTTATTAATATGGTCATTATTTTCTTACACTTAGCATAGGAGCTTCGCAATGGCATACCATAAAGAACCCCTGCCAATGAGCGCACTGATCCAAGAATCATATATTGCTGTTAAAGCTTTGCTGCTTTTTTCTTGCTTACTTGGGCTTATATACCCTCTTACTATCACTCTTATCGCGCAACTCACCCTACCAGAATCTTCATCAGGAAACCTTGTCGAACGGGACGGAAAAATTGTCGGTTCAAGGCTTATCGGCCAAGCTTTTGCATCTGAGCATTACTTTCATAGCCGTCCTTCAGCACACCATTACAATGGCATGGCATCGGGAGCAAGTAATCTTGGACCTTCGAGTAAAAAGCTGAGACGGGTAACCCTTGAGCGCATTTTACTTTCAAGAATCATTAATCAAATCCCACCGTTTATGCCACTTCCTGCAGATATGGTTTTAAGCTCTGCAAGCGGGCTCGATCCACACATCTCAGTAGAAAACGCTCTTTTACAACTTCCACGAATTGCACAAATTCGTAATCTTGATGAAACAACGCTCAAAACACTAATTATGCAAAATCTGGAACAGCCTTTGATGGGTATGTGGGGACAAGCGCGTATTAATGTGCTCATGCTCAATCTTGCACTCGATAAAGCAACACAACAACCTGCTAATACTGTCCAGCCATCGAGCCCATGGTAAACAAAGGCTCGTAGAGCGCAAACATTAACAATGCAATGCCGAGACCAAGAAACAAAAGAATAATTGGTTGGATAACCGTACCAAACATCTGTAAGCGAGCCGTTAAGCGTTGATCATAATCTTTGGCACATTGTAGTAACAAAGGGCCAAGTTTACCAGTCGACTCCCCCACTTCAATCAAAGCCTGACAAAGCGGCGTCTGTCGTATCCCTGCTTCAACAAATGATTGGCTCAATGTTCGTCCAGATGTAACGGCATGCGCTACCGCATCATATTGAACTCGAAGCTTTTCACACGAAATTCCCAAGCAGGCCATCGACAATGCCTGCGAAATATCAACGCCACCGTCCAACAGCGCGCCAAGTGTTCGAAAAAATGCATACGCGTTAACTTCTTGTACCCAAGCACCAAAGAACGGTACATACAAAATCCAGCGCCCCCATTGATGCGTGCGCCTACGAGTAAGCATAAGCCACCGTGCGACAATAAGAGCCAGGGCAAGAGCTCCTCCAACAATAAACCAGCCACCTGTCTGCAACCACTGGGCGAATGCAAACAAGAGTTCCGTGGTTCCGGAAAGCGGAACCCGCATGCTATGCAGTAGAACAGCAAATCGTGGCATAACAAAACCAAAAATAATCCCAAAAACTCCCAAGAAACAGATAACGGTAAGCAGAGGCACAATCAGTGCAGAGCGCACTTTTTTTGAGAAAAGACTTAGGATTTCATAATGGTCGGCCAAGTCAGAGCAAACTTTTGCCAAACTTCCCAGCTCTTCCCCTGCCTCAAGTAAACGACAGGCAAACAGTGGAAAAAAATCATAATGAAACGCGCAAGCAGCACTGAACGAAATACCTTCACTCACTGCAACCTGACAATCAGCAATAACTTCTTGAAACCGGTCCGTACGAGTCGTTTTTTTACAGACGCTTAACGCATCAAATACGGTAATGCCTGCCCCTAGCAGTGAGCCCATCTGCCGAAAAAACAGGGCCCGCTCTTCATCAGAAATACTAGAAAAGACTGATAGCGGCCGCTCTTCAATAGCAAGAACCTTTACCAATCCCCGTTGCCCTAACTGCACACTCAAAAGCTCTGCTGACCGGCAAAATTCGTACCCTGTTTTAACCTGATTGCCAGGAGTAAGGGCATGCCAATTAAAGTAGGGCACGTTGCACCTCACAACCAAGCTTGACCAATACCTGTTCATAGGTCATTGTTGTCTCCAGCGAAAGCACTTTCGTTCGAAAGGTTGCCCCGGTAACAAGACGCACCTGCTGATTGGTTAAACCAACAAGCCGAGCCATCAGTTTAACAACCTCATCATTAGCCAAACCCCGTTCGGCAGGACTTTTCACATAACATTTAAGACGTCCTGATTTATCCAGAACACATTTTTGCATCCCTGAACTTGGCACCACTTTAACCGTAATCTGAAGCACTTTATCCCTTTTCTCGCATAATTCGGCTTGCATAAAGCCATGAAACGCTTTATCCTCTACTTATACTGAACTCTTTGAAAAAGACAATTGCACAGGGAACAATTCTTGTGGATTACCAGTGCTTGGTAACAAATAAAGGAGAGATGGCTGAGTGGCCTAAAGCGCTTGCCTGCTAAGCAAGAACTCCGGTCAAACGGGGTGCGAGGGTTCGAATCCCTCTCTCTCCAATCTACGCCCTTCCCAGCAAGCTCTACGAAGAGCAAGAGGGCTACGACTGGCAAGCCACCACTATAAATCCCCCTGTGTTTAATACTATCGCGCCCATAGCTCAACTGGATAGAGTGTCAGACTACGAATCTGAAGGTTGGTGGTTCGACTCCACCTGGGCGCACCAGCTTATTATTACATTCCTGTCCTTAACAAAAGTTCTCATGGGATGTATCACCAATAAAAATCTTTATCATTTTTGCAAAAATCCAATTTGAAACCAAATATGGGGTGGCTTAGAAATAAATTAACTTAATCATCTAAATCTTATTTTAACTTCATTGACGTTGATTGATTAATTGAGGAGCTTCAACATGTTACAACACCTATTATTTTCGATATTATTCTGTCTATCTGCCTATGTATATTCTAATCCTGAGGATAATGGTTCGGTAGAGCACAAAAACACCAACATAAATGGATATCTTAATGAAATTAGTGAAGGGCAAGAAGAAAAAACACAAATTTTAGAACACATCCTCAAACAATCAAAGGGAACTTACATTGACCTTGGTACAGGTGGCGATTCTATTGTTCATATTCTTAATAGCATTCCCAATAACCTTCCTATAAAAATCATTGGATCTGACATCGACCAATCCATTTTACAGTCAATTCCAAACCGTCATCCCGAAATAATGCCTTACTTAAATCAAAAAGATAGTGGTCATTTACAACTAAATTTGATTCGAATGGATGCAACTAATATGCACCCATTGAAAAATAGCTCAGCTGAAGGAATTAGCGCGTCCGCCCTAACCCATGAAATATTCTCCTATGTTCCAGCAAAAAGTTCACTTGATCAATTCTTTATTGAGATAGTCAGAGTATTGAAACCAAATGGGGTATTCATCTATAGAGATCCAAAATGGGATGATAACCCTAAGCAAGATTGCCTAGTAATATTAAAAGATCAATTGGCGAAATTTTTTACTATTTTATTTTTACCACGCTTTCTTGATAGAACCTTTTCAGACAAGCTCGATTATAAAAAACAATGTATCAAACCTACTTTGTACTCACAAAGCCATATTCGAATTAATTTTTATCCAAAAGACTCACTTCGAATAAGAAAAGTAAAAATAGAAGAATTTATCAATACCCCTTTAGCTGCTGTCGATTTCACAAGAAATATATCAATTGAAGCCCCTCGCGGTCTCATAAGTGAAATACAACGACATTATATATTGTTTCTGAAAAATGTTTTCATTACTGATTTAATTGATAAAAACTTCTTTGAAAGAGAAACTATTAATATAGAAAATCTTCAACCGCAAGAAAAAGCTGTCCTTAAACATTTTATTGCGAAAAACAATCCTTCCTATCCAATTATCGATACTTCATCGGATACATTTTTAACTATTTTGCTTGAAAAAAAACGCTTTTACAGTTTCATAGAAAATGGGCTTTCAGCAGATATTTTGGATAAAGAAAAAGCCGCAAAGTTTTGCGCAGGTCTTTATGCAAAAGGAATAAATCAAACTCTTATTTATATAAAAGAGAATAAGCTATGGGCTGATGCAAAAATAGCACTGCTTTTATTCCAAGACAGCAACTCCGGGCTCTACGGATTTCTTGATACAAAACATACCAATCTCCCATTCCAAGTACTTGAATGGATAAAGCGTGAAGGGGAAGAATTCTATTTTTATAAAACCAGAGACGAGCTTATTACTTATGTAGGTCAACTTACAAAACATTATCTTACAGGAACGGATAAGGAAGATTATATTCTTTGCCCTATAAGCCCACTTGATATTAAAACTATCTCTAGAAATTTATATAGAACTGTCGTTGATAATCACATGAGTATCATTGATATAGATGGTAACCAACAAAATATAACTTTTGATAAAAACATTATACATTTCAAACTTATGAAAAAAGATGAAGCTTTGAAAATTTATAAAGAGATAATTAAATATGATACACAAAATTATAAAGAACTAACTAAATGGGTTGAAAATGATTTGCGATGAAATCTTAGATATTGTTTCTATAGAAGACGAAGTAATCGGGCAAGAAAAAAGAAGTATTATTTACGCAAACAATCTTTCTTGTTTTCGTGTTATTAATGGCTTTATCTGTAATTCAGAAAAAAAACTCTGGATTCCTCGTCGTCATCCACAAAAAAAGCTGTTTCCCCTCTATTTGGATGCAAGCGTAGGCGGACATGTAGGGGCAGGTGAAACATATCTAGAAGCATTTATAAGAGAAACCAAAGAAGAATTGGATCTTGATGTATCAAATTACTCCTACTCAAGACTAGCACGCCTTACACCCCCTGAACATAAAACATCAGCTTTTATGTGGGTTTATATAATTAGAAGCGATGAAACACCTAGCTATAACACGAACGATTTTATTAGTTTTGAGTGGCTTTCTCCGGAAGAAGTCTTTCAAAAATTAGCTGCAGGAGATAAAGCTAAAAGCGATCTTCTCCCTATCTTACATGAAATTAAGGATAAATTATGAAATACATAATTGCATCATTGCTCGTTACATTTTCATTATTTGGACAAAAAAACTTTATACTCATCGGTCCACCTGGAAGTGGAAAAGGGACATTTTCATCATTCATGAAAAAAGAACATGGATATTACCAAATTTGTCCCGGCGACATACTACGTCAACACATAAAAAACAATACGGAGTTGGGCCAGAAAATAAAACCTGTTGTGGCAAAAGGCAACTATATTGATGATTCAATTATTTTTAAAATCATCGATGAGCAAGTCTCACATTGCGTTGATAATAACATTCCATTTATCATTGATGGATTCCCTCGGAATATAGCTTCACTTGAATTTCTTTCTCAATTGTTTCAAACAAAACAAATCAACTCCACTATCACTCTTGTACATTTTCAAATCGACGATCAAGCGTGTATAGAAAGAATCGAGCAAAGATTCGTTTGCTTTAAATGCTCAAACATATTCAATATGACAACAAGAAAGCCCCAGAAAAATATGATCTGCGACGCATGCAATACCCCTTTAGAAATCAGATTAGGAGATACAACCTCCAACACAATAAAACGGCTTGCTCACTATAGGCAGTACATAGAACCTCTCGTAGAACAAGCAAAGAATAAGTACACAGTGATGACAATTAATGCAGAGGCTCCTTTATCTGATTGTTTGAAAATCTACAAAAAGCTACCTCTAAACTAGTTAAATAGTAGTTGTTGAATTAAAGATACTGAGATTATTTGGAGAGAGTATAATGCAGGGTTTACTTGTCGTTAATAAGCCATATGGCTGGACTTCCATGAATGTTATTCGCACCGTCCGACGCCTGTCGGGTGAGCAGAAGGTTGGCCATGCCGGGACTCTGGACCCATTGGCAACAGGAGTACTCCTCGTCTGTCTCGGTTCAGCGACTAAGAAGATTGAACAGTTAATGGCAACAGAAAAGCGCTACCGCACCACCTTTGATCTTTCAGCCTTTTCAACGACCGATGATCTAGAAGGGATTATTGAACCACTTCCAGAGGTACAGCCACCTTCATTAGCAACCATCGAAGAGGCTCTCACCAAATTTGTTGGCACCATCATGCAAACCCCACCACGCTACTCGGCAATCAAGACCAATGGGGTTGCCGCCTATAAACGCGCGGCCGCCGGCAAAGAGTTTACCCTTACCCCACGTCCCATTACAATTCACTCGATTACCCTTCTCTCCTATACCTGGCCCAACCTCACGATTGAAGTCCACTGCGGCAAGGGAACCTATATTCGCAGCTTAGCCCGTGAACTGGGGCAGGCACTTAACACCGGGGGATATGCTACTGCTATTGAACGTACTGCCGTTGGCCCCTATCTGATTGCCAATGCAATCGACCCCAAAGCCATAACGACCCTCACGCAAGAGCATTTACTTTCTGTCTTGTAATTTTGTCCTGACAAAGTAGACTAAAAGAGGTAGTATCAGCTTTGTTTTACTTCTTCTGTAACCATAAGGGCTCGTATGAACGTTCTAAAATCATTGGTATGTTTGGCATTAGTTTTCGGGGCTTTCCAGCTCGGTGCAGTCGAAACGCCAAAGCCAACTCCGCCAACTAACCAAGATCCCTTTCTCTACGCCGCAACCCATGCTCTGGCTAATCATGCCTATAATATCTCAACGCTGCTCATGCAAAACAAGCTGTTTACATCTATCCTGATCGCCAGTTACCAAAATTTTGGCGGCCCTTCTCGCATTAAAGACGCTTCTTTATATACTTTGCGCTATGCATTATGGTTAGTCACATTATATGGAAGCTATAAACTCCCTGAATGGATTGACTCACTCTTGGGTAAACAAGAGAAAAAACGATCGAATATCTATAAATTGCTTTCACTGGGAAATCGAACGTACTATGGTGCAACGGGAGCGTTTGTAGAAAGCTTTCTTGCAAGTGAAGTTGAAAACAGGAAGAATCAACAAGAGAACAGTGCGACATTTTCAGCAAAGCACGCAGCAATTTATTGATTTCTTGCGGGGATCAACTACAATAGAGATATTCGTTTGACAATTGCGTTTGGAGAGATGGCTGAGTGGTCTAAAGCGACGGTCTTGAAAACCGTTATCTCGAGAGATCGGGATCGTGGGTTCGAATCCCACTCTCTCCTCCAAGTCTTTGCT
>CAYYBE010000009.1:30499-43421 GCA_964470345.1 uncultured Candidatus Babeliaceae bacterium
ATATACGAGCGGTATCAACCAAAAAAAGGGACGCGTCACACAGTGTATGGAAACGCGCCCCTTTGCTTCATGGTCGAATGTAAGAGCCTTAAGCTCGGTTATGTCACAAGTAATAGAATGATCCAACAACAAATGTTTCTGGCTCTTCGCCTTTTTGTGTTGCTTCCTTTGTTAACAGCTTCACAAATGCACGACGTATGCCATTGTCCACTTTATGTTCAAACCATCCACCACCACTTTTTGCTATAGCAAGTAATCGATCAGAAATAGAACGATCTTTTTCATCTTTAAATTTTGTACTATCCGACCAAATAGCCTGACGGTTTGGACCATCAACAAGAATAGCTCCTGTCTCATCAATAATAAAGACTTGTAGATCACCGCGTAAAAACTCAGGATCGCCGTTAACAAACATATTAAAGGCATCTTCTCGTGGATGAGCTTTCAGAAATTGGATCGCGTTATCAACCATAAAGCGAACGTAGACATATTTTGATGAAGGGAAGTAGCTCGCACCAACAATAAAATCACCATCAGGTATCTTCACTTTTTCAACATACATCAATGAGTGAGCGTTGCGCATCGTAAAACCAAGCCAACTTCCTGATGGATATTTATCAGCATATTCTAAAATTAATTTGGTAATGTATTTTCCGGCTTGATCCCGCGTGCTCGTTAAATTTAATCCAATAAATGCTTGGTTTGCACTATCAGCTAACATGACACCCGCAGTATCGTATACAAAAATAGAAACATCTCCATAAACAAAATCGCCAAGTCGTTTAGAAAATTCCGGAAGAGCCTTTTCAGAACCATTCACCCGTAAATAGGTAGCTGCTTTTTTCACAAAAGTCTGTACAGTTGAATCATCAATATCAGGATAATAACCAGCTACAATGACATACATTTTATTCGTTGCTGGATCAATGTATCGCTCGGCGTACGCTATTTTTGTAGCATTGCCCTGACGAGCTTGATAGGTATACCAGCCATGTCCCTCTGAGCTTTTAGCAATCTTAATAAGATCACGTGTACGATATTTTTTATCACTCGTCTGTTCGTCAATTACATTTGATCCAATAAGTTCTACACTCTCTCCGTGAGCGACAACGTTACCTTCCATATCATAGACATATAAGTAGATCCCTCCCCGACGGAAAATACCATAGGGGTTACTTATCTGATCAAATAACTGGCGAGCAGAACGTGTTTGTTCTTTTCCCGTCGTTGCGCTGCCCCATTTTACCGCCGTTTTGACAAGTTGTTCGGAAATATAGCGATCTGATGAAGGGAAGAATCCGGCTGCAATCAAATAGGTTTTGCCCTGTTTAACAACCCGCTTTACATAGGTTTGCATATAACCGTTGTCAACTTTCCAGTTAACAAAGCCACCTTCTTTCCCTACTTCTAACATCTCTGGAACAAAATCTGCTTCTGCCATCGTTCGTTGAGATTGAAAGTCATGCCAAATATGGCGTCTGTCCTTGCCAAAGGTATAACAAACACCACCTTCGTCAAACAGAAGAATTCCTATTTCTCCCTTGCGCCAACTCTTATCTTCAACAAAAGCTCGACCACTTTCGGCAATCGTATGATTTTTGAAAAATGTTACTGCTTTTTTTACGAGCTGCTCACATTCTTTTAATTTCCGTGCAACATTAACTTCAAATTCATCTTGTACTTGCGCAGATGCAAAGCTTGCAACGAGTAACAGACTAATAAGAGATCGTTTGAACATCATATACTCCTTTTCCTTTGTCGTGCGTAGCGCTCATTACTTACGATTACCGCCCAGGCGAAGCAAGCTTAAGAAGAGGTTAATAAAATCAAGGTAAAGCTGCAATGCTCCTAGCAGTGCAATCTTTCGTACTTCTTCACGCCGTTCACTTAAATAACCAACCATTACAGAAATTCTTTGAATATCAAAAGCGGTCAACAACGAAAAGAGCAATACACCAACAAGAGCTGTTATCATATCAAGAAAAGCGCTTTGTAAGAAGATATTTACAAGTAATGCGATAATTACACCCCATAATGTCATCATTAAAAGGGACCGCATACCTGAAAGATCTGTTTTGGTATACGCCCCATAAATTGCCATCGATGCAAACATACTTGCCGCAATAAAAAATGTCTGTACTAACGATGGAATGGTATAGACCAAAAAGAGCACTGACAAAGTCGCGCCCGTTGTAACCGCATATAAAACAAATAAAATCTGTGCAGCTGCATAGGACAGTGTAAGAATTTGGCTTGAAAGCACGATGACTATCGTCATTTGAACCAAAAAAAGTGCAAAAAACAGCCAGGGGCTCAAGAGCAGTGTTTGTGAATACTCTGCTAATAACCAGGCCGTTACCCCACTCAAACCAACCGCTACACCCATCCAAGCAAATACTCTGTATAAGATCGATTGATTCAATTGATCAACAGAGGACATATTGTCTTCCATTAGTTTCTCCTTCATATGGAATAGAACCTTCTTCTGGCTTTAAGCCTAAAATGTTTTCTCATCAAACAGCAAGAGATTTGTTTGCTTTTTGTTTCTCAAATTTGCTACACCTGAAAGGAGGTAAGAAAGAAATTCTGTAGTAACTATTACATATATGGAGGCATCGATGCGCCACATGGATCGAATGATCAAATATCTGGTACCCCTTGTGTTATTTGCACAATTTGGCCGAGAATCTGAACAAGACCAATCAAAACCAGCAGTTAATTTCCGAGGATCCGTTACCGACAATACGAATAAAACGTTTGCTGCCGACAATATCACGATCGACAAACTCTACAAACAGATCTCCTTTTATCTCAAACCATCGGACCCTACGCAAGATCCAATGAAAAACACGGCTGAGCTGAACCTTGTAGACATTCAGGAAATTCGCCCTGTCTTTGACCAAGAAAAAGCTCGCACCAGTACCTTTAACAATCGAAAGTATATAGAACTTATCGTCGTCAGAGCATGTGAACCTCCAATCGAGAACACGTATGTCATTGCAGCCTCAAGCAAACTATTTTTTTACGAAACACAAAATGGTTGCCCCATTAAACGAGAGCTCTCATTTGAGGCACTCAAAAAATTGATCATCACCGGCCATGAAGCTCGAGAAACGACTGACCATAAAACCAAAGAAGAAATAAAAGAGAGCACCAACAGAAAAGATCTTCAATGCGCCCAAGCAGGCAAAGCGCTCAATGAGCTCTCAGAAAAAGCAGAAAAGATGCAGGACCCTGAAAAGGGCGTATTTTCCCAACTTGTCGATAAAGTAAAAGATTTGGTTGGAAGCATTTGCAGTGCTTCATAAATAAGGCAAGAGTTCTCTTTTACTCCTGTCTTGGTATACTATTTTCGTCTTGAGAAAAATAAAAAACAAAGGAAAAAACATGGTTATCACACTTACCAAAACAAACGCATCACAAGAAATAAGCCAATCTAAAAAACCAATCGTCATCGACGTCTTTGCCACGTGGTGTGGCCCTTGCATGGAAATGAAGCCTATCTTTGAAGCACTTGCACAAAAATATTCAGAAAAATATCTTTTTGCCCAAGTCAATGTTGATGAAGCGCGGGAACTGGCGATCTCCTACGGAGTCACCTCTGTCCCCACGTTTATCTTCATCAAAGACGGCACAGTCATGGGAAAAGAGACTGGCTATATGGCCGAAGAAGAGCTCATCGCAAAAATCGAAGAGCACTTCGGTAAATAGTTTTACTTCTTTATTTTGATGTCTTGAACGTCAAAACCGATCTCCCGCAATTGATCGCGCAACTGATCGGCACGTTTGAAATCTCGATTTCGACGTGCCGCTTCTCTTTCTTCAAGCAATGCCTGAATCTCTGGAGTCATTTCGACAGCTTTCTCTGGCAATGGCTGTAAAGCAAGCCCCATAACGGTATTGAGAATGTACGCAATCGCCTGCGCAAGCTCTTTATCCTGCCCGCAGCGTTGCAGATGCTCAAAAACAACTCCTAATAAGCCCGGCGTATTAAGATCATCAAGTAAGAAGCGAACCATTTCATCAATAATTGCTTGCTGCTCAGATGACAACTTGGGCATGCTCGCAACGGGCAAGACGTTTGAAAATTGTTTGCATAAGCGCTGATAGCTCTTTTGCGCAGCTTCAAGATCTTCCCATGAAAAATCAAGCGGAGAACGATAATGATGTGTCAAAATATAGTAGCGCACAACCATCGGGTCAACGCGCGCAAACAGATCACGAAGCGTAAAGAAATTACCGAGAGATTTTGACATCTTCTCTTGGTTAATACGCACAAAGGCATTATGAATCCAATAGTTGGCAAATTCTTTTCCTGTTAATCCTTCACTTTGCGCGATCTCATTTTCATGATGGGGGAAGATAAGATCCATACCACCACCATGAATATCAACGGTCTGCCCCAAATAGTGGAGTGCAAGCGCAGAACATTCAATATGCCAACCGGGACGTCCCCAACCCCAAGGGCTTTCCCAAAATTTTCCTGTATCTTCAGCTTTCCAGAGAGCAAAATCAAGCGGATCCTCTTTCTCTTCTGATACCAAGACCCGGGCACCTACTTTAAGATCATCAAGATCCCGATGGGAAAGCTTTCCATACTCGGCAAACTTTTTCACGCGATAATAGATGCTGCCGTTTGCCTCGTAAGCGTATCCCTTTTCAATAAGTCCTGAAATTAATGCAATAATTTGTGGAATATGGTCCGTAACCCGCGGCTGGTACTTTGGTGCCACGCATCCCAACTGGTCCATGTCAGCTTTATAGAAATCGATATAGCGCGTTGCAACTTCTGTATAACGCATCGGGTCTGCAAACTCACGTTCTGCCCGATTGAGCAATTTGTCATCAATGTCAGTAAAATTACGGCAATAGGTTACCGAATACCCTAAAAAGTTCAAAAGTCGATAAAGAAGATCGAATGTCACATAACAACGACCATGGCCTGCATGAGCGTAATCATACGGAGTAATACCGCAGACATACAGAGTAACATTGCCGGCCTGTTGCGGGGTAAAGAGACTTTTTTTACCTGTTGTTGTCGTTGTTAAAAATAATTTTTTTTCCATTAAATTGTCCAATCGTCACCAGGAAAAGCTCCTGGGTTGTAAGATTACCTATGAATTGTCCTAGTCAATTTCATCAAAAATAGTATCATAAAGTGATCAAGAGGTGTATGAGTCTTCGTACTCATGTTTGGAGTAGGATATGTCAGCGATGAAAAAAGCAAAGATTGCAATGAATTGGTCTTATAAGTATATATTCATATTCACAGCAAGTATGCTGTGCCCATTATACAGCTGTGGAGCTTCCGGTTCGGAGGCTGAAACTAACACTGTACAAACGATTGAATCGATTACCGTTACTGGCAACCAATGTGTTGCCACGTCAACGATTATGTCGCACATCCCCTACCATGTTGGAGATGTGTTTAAACCACAAAAAAGCCGCCAACTGATTAAGTCACTCTATCGCTTAGGCTCACTCCACCATATTAAAATTAAAGTAAAAGAAATCTCGCCGGAAAGCGTCGCGCTTACAATAATGGTAAGTGAAAAGACACCGATTGCCGATTTCTGCTTTGTTAACAATAAAAATCTCAAGAAAGATGAAATCGAGAAAAAATTAAAACTTTCAGAAATCAAAGCAGTTGATGCTGGTGATGTACATGTGCTGGCAGAAAGCATTAAAAAAATGTACGGCGAAAAAGATTATCATCATGTTGCTGTTAATGCATCGGTTGAGAAAAAAATCGTTGACGGAAAAGAAGGAGCATCTGTCGTCCAACTTGATATTCATGAAGGCAAGCCAACCCGCGTTCGCCGTGTCTTTATCACCGGCAACTGCTGTGTTAGCAGCAAAAAGCTCCGCTCATTACTCTTTACTCGCGAAGACTGGCTCTTTGGATTCATAAACCGCGCAGGAAGCTACCAACCTGACGCTATTGCCTATGATAAATCTGTTATCGAAGAGTTTTACCATAACCATGGATATCTGGCTGCACAGGTCACTGACGTCATCGTCGACCCTGTTCCAAATTCGGTCGACCAAAATGTGACCTTTACTGTTAAAGAAGGGGATTGCTATACCATCGAATCGGTAAAGGCTCCTGAAAACTCACTCTTAAGTGAAGAAGAGCTTCTGCGTATTATTCCAATCCGTCCTGGACAGATCTATTCAAAAGAAGCTATCCGTTCAACGCTTGAAACCTTACGCATGCTCTGGGGAGAATACGGCTATATCTATGCAGACGTTGATCCTTCAGTGGTTCCTGATGAAAAAACGAAGAAAGTTGCCCTCACCTTTACCTCGAACTTGGGCAACAAAATGAAGTTGAATAGAATCACGATTATCGGCAATAAAAAAACATGTGAACATGTGGTCCGTCGAGAGCTGTTTCTTGAAGAAGGTGATCTCGTCACTACCCGCCAACTTGATCTTTCAAAAGAACGAGTACAAGCGCTTGGCTACTTTGACCAACACACGGGCGTTAACTGGAAAATGATTAAAATCGACCAAGATCGCGTTGATCTTGAACTGTTGTTACAAGAAGTAAGTACGGGGAAACTCTTTGCTGAAATCGGCTTTGGTGGCGTTGCAACCGACCGATCATCCCCATCAGAATCGTTCCGTGTTCGCGGAGGAATTCAAGACATTAACTGGCTGGGCCGGGGCTTACAACTTAATTTGAATGGTGCGTACTCACGACAAGAATGGGGTGCCGACATTTCTATTGCCAACCAGTGGCTCTTTGACCGACCTTTATATGGTAACGCACGCTTCTTTCACCGCCGTTCCCATTATGAAGAGTTTAGGGGTTCAAAAAACGTCCCTTCTGAAGAGGCAACCGGCGGCTCTGGCCAACTCGGCTTCTCTCTCAGTCGTCTGATGAAAGCCTCATTCTTAGCAGATGCTGGAGCAGAGCATCTTGAGTTTAGAAAAGTTATCGCCATTAATCCGCAGTTACAACCATTAATGGACCGTAAATTTAATTCAGGCACCGTTGTTAAAGTAGGTGCTAACCTTATGCAAGATTTGCGTAATCACCCTATGTACCCTTCAAACGGCTACATTTGGAATCTTGGGTTCCATGCTGGCGTCCCCCACTCCTCCCGCTGCAGTTTTGGTTATGGGAAATGGGAATTTGAAGGACAATGGTATAGCCCACTTATTGACGAGTATGACCTTGTGTTACGTGTTCATACGTTCTTGGGCTTTATTCATCAATTTGGTTGTCACACCATTCCCTATCGTGACCTGTATCACGTAGGGGGTCCTGCGACGGTCCGTGGTTTTGATTTTGGACAGATCGGACCATGGCTTATAGCACCTAAAGTTGACAACAACTTCCCTCTTGGTGCAAAAAAAGCATTCACGCTGAACGTTGAACTTCTATTCCCTATTAAACGGGACAACTCGATTCGTGGTCTGTTCTTCTACGATGGTGGCGCTGGTTGGGATACCCCTGACCGCAACTTGATACCACCAGATTTTATTGTTCGCAACAACACGTTTAACTTCAGGCACGCTGTTGGCTTTGGTATTCGTTTAACCAGCCCAATGCCACTTAAGCTTGATGTTGGCTTTAAGCTCGACCGTAGAAAACGCTGGAATGAATCGCTGAGCGAGGTTCACTTCACGATGAGTCAGGACTTTAACTAAGCAGTAAATAATACCATTCTGACCTAATAACATGCCATTAGAATGCAATCTTTTGTAAAAAATGGGTTCGAAGGGCGCAGCCCTCGCTCTGTCGCCGGAGCCCCTTAGGGCGTAGGCCATGTTTTCAAAATCATGGAATCATTCTAAGAGCAAATGCTATAAATTCTCGCTTTCAAACAAAGCTTCTTGGTATCCTAAGTACAGGTAAAAAAGTAAAAACGATACCAGGAGAGCTTGTATGAAGTCATGGCAGAATGCAGCACTTATTGCCATAACGGTATTTCTTGGAGGCTTAGGGGTTTATAAGGTCTATCGCTTTTTTTATCCGCGTGTTATTAAAGCAGATCTTATCATCTCCAATGGCACACTCATCACCATGAATAACCAACGGGAGGTTATTCCCAATGGTGTTGTCGTCATACGCGGTACAACAATTCTTGCCGTCGGCCCTGCAGAAATCACACAGTACTATAGCGCTCAGCAGACAATCGATGCACACAAAGGTGCTATTCTTCCCGGATTTATTAATGGACATGTCCATGCGGCAATGACTCTCTTTCGTGGAGTTTCTGATGACGCTGCGCTTGCAATCTGGCTCAATCAGTATATTTTCCCCCTTGAAAAAAAATACGCCTCTCCCGACTTTGTCTATTGGGGAACAATGCTCGGCATTCTTGAAATGATTCAAGCAGGTACAACAACCGCGGTTGATATGTATCTGCACGAGGCAAGTGCCGCGCAAGCATTTCATGACTTGGGTATGCGTGCAATCGCCGGCTACAATATTGTCACCGCAGACGACCTCGCCCCAGCACAAGCATATATTAGCCAATGGCTGCATGATCAACTCGTTACGCCAGCAGTTGCGCCACACTCGCCCTATGCCTGCACAACCGAAGTCTTACTCGCTGCTCAAAAGCTCTCAGAGACCTATCACACTCCCCTGCTCATGCATATTGCAGAGACTCAGGGAGAAGTTGATCAAATAACTAAACAATACGGCAAATCCCCTGTTGCCTATCTTGCCTCCCTTGGGCTTTTGTCTAACCGCTTGATCGGTGCTCACCTCGTAAAAGTTAATGACGCCGAAATGGACCTGCTCAAAACGTTCGGCGTTGGTGTTATTCATAATCCGGTAAGTAATATGAAATTGGCATCAGGTATTGCACCGATTGCGGCGATGCTCAAGAAAAAACTCTTGGTCGGGCTTGGCACTGATGGTGCTGCAAGCAATAACTCATTAAGCATGCTCGAGACAATAAAATTAGTGGCTCTTGCTCAAAAAACTGCTATGAATGATCCACAGGTGCTCGATGCACAAACAGCACTTGAACTTGCAACAATTCGTGGAGCACAGGCTATTCACCAAGCCGATTCATTAGGAAGTTTGGAGCCGGGCAAAAAAGCAGATGTTATTATCATTTCGCTCAAAAATATTCATCAACAACCGGTGTATAACGTTGTCTCACAAATCGTTTACGCATCAGAAGCATCAGATGTAGATACGGTTATTATTAATGGCAATATTCGTATGCTCCATCGAACATTAGCCTATTCGCAATCCCTTATGAATCAGATTTTAGAGCATACCAATAGCTACGCACAAAAGATTAGAAAAGATATTGAACTATCCCGCAAGAAATTTTAGGTGAGAAGTATGAAACGAGCAGTGGTATTAGTCAGCTTTATCAGTTTGCAAGCGTTGCTTGCATTGGCACATATCTATAAAGAGAGTGCGTTTATCCGTCTTTTATACCAGCAACAACGTTCTGAGAAAAAGTTACAAGAGCTGACCAGTACACGGCAGGCACTTTCTCACAAGCTCCAAAAGCTCCAAGGTCATTCTGCTATTCGTGCCTTTGCGCGCGAAAAGCTCAAGCTTACCGAAATTCCTCTGGCATCACTCAAAACACTCAATTGAGGAAGCGTCATGGAAACAAATCAACACAAAGTGAAACTGTCCTGTGTCTTTATTGGGCTTCTTGGCTGCTTTGCACTTTGTGTTGGCAAGCTCTACTTTATTCAAATCCATCAGGCCCATTTTTTTTCAACAATGGGTAAACAGCAATACAAAGTAAAAATTGTTCAAACACCCCAACGAGCACCGATCTTTGACCGCACGGGCACCCAAGCGCTTGCAATCAACCGAGAGAGTCTTTCAGCCTTTATCGTCCCCAATAGTCTTAAAGATTCTGCCACGCTTACCCGCTTTCTCAAAAAGCAGTTTCCTCAAGCATATGAGCGACTTGCTCGTCAAGCAGATAAATCATTTATGTACATTAAGCGCCATCTTACCCCCGAACAACAGGCTTGTATTGAGCAAGCAAAGCTTGACCAAGTGGCTGCTGACGAAGTGTCACTTGACCAAGTGAGCACACTTGCTGACATCCAATTTTTAAAAGAGTCAAAACGGTTCTACCCGATAGAGGCGATTGGGCCGATCATTGGTATCACCGATGCTGACAATCGTGGCATTACCGGGCTTGAGCTTTTGTATAATGACATGCTCGCAGGTACACCGACCACATCAGTGCTTGAACAAGATGCCCGCTCCGGTCACTTTTATTTTAAAAAAGAAACGGAAACGCAAGGAATCACGGGGCACCCGCTCTATCTTACGCTCGACAGCACCTTACAGTTTCTTGCCTATAATGAATTGCGAAAGACACTCGAACAATTTAATTCTCCCGAAGGGGCAGTGTTAATTATGAACCCTGATAATGGAGATATTTTAGCGATGGTTAACTATCCCGACTTCGATCCACAAAATACCGAAGTGCTGAACCTTGAACATACGAAAAACAGAATTGTAACAGAAACGTATGAACTGGGCTCCGTTATGAAAACGTTCTTTGCCTGTGCCTGCCTTGCTGAGGGCGTTGTTACTCCCGACACAAAAATCGACTGCGAAAAGAAAACACATGCGATCATCGATGGCATGCGTGTTAATAACCACGTCGCCCACGGGATATTAAGTTTCTCTGAAGTTATTGAAAATTCGAATAATATCGGTACCGCCAAAGTTGCCGTTAGAATCGGACCAAAACTCTATGACCACTATCTTCGTTGTGGTTTTGGCAAAAAAACGGGCATTACCTTCCCTGGTGAACAAAAAGGACATGTCACGCACCCATCAACGTGGTCAAAGCAATCACTCGCCTCGCTCTCATACGGCTATGAAATCCGCGCCACACTCTTACAACTGGGCTGTGCCTTTTGCATGCTTGCTAACAATGGCCTTACTATTAAACCTCGCTTATTATTAACATCACCAATCGAAAAAGCAACAACTCCGGTGTACTCAGAAAAAACGATGCGGGAAATGCGAGAAATCCTCACGAAGACAACAACCCAAGGAACTGCAAAAAAAGCGCGTATGAAGGGATACTCGGTCATGGGAAAAACAGGCACGGCAAACCTTATCGTAAACGGCAAATACCAACCGGACCGTAACATATTTACCTTCGCCGGCATAGTAGAAAAAGGTCAGTATAAACGAGTTATTATTGCGTTTGTGAAAGAGGCAAGTAAGAAAGATATCTTTGCAGCAACAGTCGCCGTCCCTCTCTTTGAACAGGTCGCCGAACGCATGGTCATCAACGACCGGGTTATTGATTAAGGTTTTTTGCTGACAGTATTCATTCGTATAACTCAACCATGAATTCCATGCTCAAGCCACTGTGGTAGCATGCAAAGTCCCGCTATGCCACCTACCAACATTCCTTGCATCCCTGCAAAAAGAGAAACATTCGAAAACATTGCATCGAAAAGCGTTTGATGATTTTCAAACCTTGGCAGACGCCAACCAGTTCCATACATCGGCAATCTTTCACCAACATTTTGTAAAGAACCCGAAATCATAAGGTAAAATACAGCAAAAAGAGCCGCTCCTCCATCGTGATTTTGATACGGGTTTTCATACAATTTATCGTACAGCTTCTGATAGAGATTTTTCCCTAACAACGCATGCAGAGCTAAAGCGCTTACTCCTATAGGGAGTTCATGCCAAGGAGCTTCAAAAAAAGCACCTTGTCTCAAATGTCCAGTTTTATGCGCTAAGAAATTGTTAAGCAACCCATGCCCTAGGGCAAGCGCCAAAGGTGCTGTAAAACTCAAAAACCATTTACCGCTTTCTTTACAAACGACCAAAAATCGATAGCTCTTAGAAGGGGAGTTTGGTTCGAATTCTTGCCAATTCTGTCTGAATGCTCCATAAGAAAGTTGAGTTGAAACTAACATTAAAAGGAAAAGAGAGGACGACTTCATCAAATTGTTACACATAAAAAAACAACCTATTTATCTGTTAAAAAACCGCAAATTTAATCACCATCTACAGGTAAACTACAAACTCTTATACGGCCGTCCCAGCTACAACTTGTTGCATTTGAACAACTCGGCGACATAATGGGCACGTTCTTTTCTCTTCAAACCATCGAGCGAGACAATCTTGGCAAAAGTAGTGCTTACAGGGAAGAATTGATATTAAATCGCCCTGCCGAAAAGGAGGTCTCCCTCCAGCACATATACAACATTGTTCTCCTGCACAATTTTTTGTTACATCTGGTTGAACGAAAAGAGTATGAAGCTTACATTCATTGAACTTTGTGCGCGCAGCTGGCCCTGAACCTAAAATCCGTTTTGCTCGTTCAAAATAACTATTGGCTAAGATATCATCTTTAGAAACAATAATCCCTTTGTATAACATACGGCACATTAAAAGTTGCCCCTCAACATCACCGTTGTCTGCCGCATTTCTAAAATAATGAAGAGCTTCTAAACAATTTTTTCTCACACCATTACCACGCAAATAACAAAGACCTAAATAAAATTGTGTTTCTTTTGCCGCCACTCCTTGCTTATCAAGCGCATCAAAAAGCTCAAAGGCCTTAGACATATCTTGTGCTACACCAAACCCATTGAAGTAACAATGTCCTAGATT
Organism: uncultured Candidatus Babeliaceae bacterium; assembly: GCA_964470345.1. Lineage (GTDB taxonomy): Bacteria > Babelota > Babeliae > Babelales > Babelaceae > CAYYBE01. The sequence continues at coordinate 43,098 of CAYYBE010000009.1, forward strand.
ATGCCCAGCTATAGGCAAGCCTCGTGCTGCAGCAATAGTGAAAAGTTTAAAGGCCTTTGCCATATCCTGCGTCAGCCCAGCAGTACCATGTAAATACTCATTACCTAAAACGTCTTGCTCTTCTGCTGTTCCCTGTTTGATAACAGCCTCAAAATGTTCACGTGCTTTCTTACCTGCAAAAGATTGATATGATATATCATTTTTTACTTGTCCAATATTTTGCTGAACAGAATGATTGTGAAGAACCCTCGCAGGAAGCTGCGGAGTATCTGCGAGGTTGCGGGAAAGAGCTTCCGGCATGGCAATTCTCGGAGGTTGCACTCT
>CAYYBE010000009.1:43521-52616 GCA_964470345.1 uncultured Candidatus Babeliaceae bacterium
CTCTTTCTCGGTAGTTCTTGGTCATTTTATACACCAGCCAAACTACCCCACCTACAATTATTATTGAGACTACGGGATGTCTCTTAACCAAGGTAACAAATTTCTGTTTCTGACACGCAATAACACCACTTTGTGAGTCAGCCCTGAAAAAACTTAACGATGCATAAAGATTTGAAACAATAAGAAAAGTCGTAAAAAACGACAAAAATAAGATGCGTTGATTCACGTTCACGATAAGCTTCCACGGTTGTTTGATTGTCCCATACTATAAAAAAAGGTACCAGAAACTCGCAGACTGTCAAAAAAAACGCGATATTTCCCTAACTCGTATACTCCGCACTACTCCCTTTGTTACACTAAATAGTGAACCTCGTTTACAGAGAATGTGCGTTGTACCACTGGACATATTTTATTGCAAAAAGAGATCAAAATCTGTTTATTGCTATCATAAAGGGCGGACGTAGTATGAATAAAAAGACAAATAAGATCCATATCCCTGCCGACGTACCACTTACGGCTCAAGCAACTTATCTCAACAACTACAAGATGCTCACTAAGGATACCGGCCACATCTTTATCTTCAGTGGCGACCAGAAGATAGAGCATTTGAACGAAGACTTTTTTGGAGAAAGTATTCACCCTGACGCCCAAGACCCTGAACACCTGTTTCGTATTGCAAGCCAAGGAACCGTCGGCGCTTTTGCCACCCAACTGGGGTTAATTGCCCACTACGGTAAACAGTACCCGCAAATCCCGTACATCGTTAAGATGAACTCCAAAACAAATATTGTCCCTACGTCAGAAAAAGATCCCTATAGCATGCAACTGTACTCGGTCGATGATATCGTTCGTTTTAGCCGAGAATCAGGCCTGTCTATTATTGGTATCGGCTACACCGTCTACCTCGGCAGTGAGCATGAACATGAGATGCTCCATGAAGCTGCCTCACTGATTCTTGAAGCACATCACAATGGCCTGTTGGCAATTGTATGGATGTATCCACGTGGACAAGCGGTTACCAAAGAGCGTGACCCCCAGCTTATTGCCGGCGCTGCTGGTGTTGCAACCTGCCTCGGTGCAGATGCTGCCAAAGTAAACACCCCCCTTTCTGAGCCGAACGCTTACGCACGGGACTTGCAGATGATTGTACTTGCTGCCGGAAGAACCAAGATTGTCTGCTCAGGCGGTGTAAAACAAGAGCCTACAAAGTTTTTGGCTGAACTTGCTACCCAACTTGAACATGGTATTGCTGGCTGCGCAGTAGGGAGAAATATCTATCAAAGCTCTCTTGCAGACTCTATCAAACTCACGAATGCTGTGAGCGAACTTATCTATGATGGCACAGAGCTGCAAACAGTACTTGCAACCTATTATCCCAAGTAAAAGGGGGTTTGGGGGCAAAGCCCCCATATTCCCCCCCATTTCGCCGGAGCCCTTGGCGTAGGCCATTGAGTGTTCTCAAAATATAAAATTCTTCTCAAGTTAGATGGCGTTATAAAAGATGACGTTCACATTCTTGAGTTTCTCTTCCCAAATAACCTAAGCTGGAGGATGAGTTTATCCAAGAATCTTTAGGGGAGAGCGTCCGAATGAAAAAACTCTTACTCATCAGTTGTCTTGTTACACCATGTGTGGTAACACAAGTGGCGTACGCAGATACGCAATATAAAACATCACAAACATTTATGACGATAGATCCATTTTATCATCACGTAGGTGCAACTTCGTTTTTATGGCGCACCGTTGTTGCCGACAAAAATGAAGACGGAACAGGAGCATTGCGCGTTATGCCCTTTTACCAACGCTCAGTCCAGCGCTGTGATGACGGAAGCTATTTTCTTATTGATTGTAAAAACTCAATTTTAGTCGCCGGAGACGCCTCGCCACTCAATCTCAAACGAGATGTCCGCGCCGAGTGGCTCAATCTGCCATCAACATTCAGCGGCTATCTCAGCCTGCATCCACAAGAAGAACAATATGGTGCCGTTTTGAGCTATAACCATAGTTTAAAAGAGCTGATAGGTTCAAACTTGTTGGAAAACTCTTGGGTTGATATCACCATCCCCTTCGGCTGCACAACCCACAAACTCCATCCATGTGAGTATGATCTGCATGTTTCTACAACAGCTGCTCCGGGACAACCTTCAACCATTATCGAGGCCTTAAACCAACCCGCATTTTTGTACGGTAAATTCTCACCCTGCAAGATGAAAAAGAGCGGTATGGCCGAGGTCCAACTCACCTGGGGAACTACTTTTATCAACAAAAACGATTTCTTACTGACCTACTACACCACCTTTGTTATTCCGGGCAATACACGCCCAGAAGCACGACATATCTTTGAGCCAACGTTAGGTTCTAATGGCCACTTCGGTCTCAACGCAGGGCTCAATGTCGAACTTCCTTTACAAGAAGAGGATCAGGATTTTTCATTCAAGCTCTTTGCCTCGGGAGAAAACCACTTTCTCTTCAAGCGCAAGCAGTGGCGCTCTTTTGATTTACGACAAGCAGTAACTGCAGCCCAGCCAAACGGTAGTTTTGGACGAAAGCAATGGAGCCGATTCCTCATGCTCCGCCATGAAACAGATTTTAAACTTGAACCAGGGATAAATCTCCTCACCCAAAAAGTAGAAGTCTATCCACAAAGCAGCTTTAACTTGGCAACAGGCTTTTTGTGGCACTACTGTTCGCTTACCGCTGAGCTTGGATACCAATTAACAGCCCGCCAATCAGAATGCGTACGCTTACTCCTGCCAGGATGCGAAGGCTCCCGTATGCCCTTTGAAGAGTACGGCATCGCCGGTGCTGGATCTGATGCAACCGCAAGCTCAAGCACTATTGCCGCGCAGGGGCCGGATGATCCAACGTTTGTGAATCTAACATGGAACGACGTCAACCGTACCTCAGCAGAGGGACGCTCAGCTTTTGTACAAGGTGTGCACGCAGCCTTTGGCATACACAAGGGTAATTTCTTTGCGGGCATTGGCGGATTCTTTGAGCAACCAAATACGAATACCGATCTCTCTAAATGGGCAGTATGGCTTAATGCAGGAGCACATTTCTAAGGCAAGCCGCTGAAATATATCTTACAAGAACAAAAGAGTCACGTTTCCTTTGGGTAGGTACGTGACTCTTTTGTTATATGAATAAGCAGTGCTTCTCAACCATAGGCGTAGCTTAGATACGCAAAGGACCACGAAGCACCTATAGTCTTCATCAAAAAAACAACAAAATCAAAATGATGCAAAACGCACTAAAAGTGTGCAAAATTAAAAAACATTGATTTTAAAGGCTTTTTGGCCATTTTGAGATTTGCAAAATTGCAAAAAATGTTGCATTTTTCACGAATGCAATATTTTGCAACATCAAGAGATTTCGAACCGAGTGCACACCTGTAAAATACCTGCGGGCCATAAACCCTGCTTTAAAGTTTATGGCCCGCTTGGCACTGGTTGAGAAAAAAAGTTTTTCTGAACTCTAAATTTTGATACAAGTGTAGACGCAACAGAAATAATTGCAACACCTAGATGCAACACGTGCAAAAAACGCTTTTAAATAAACGTTTTTGCTGTTGCAATTTACGCGCACCCCACCAAATCTACACGTATCTTCTTTCTATGAAAGCTTGGCCAGATAATTCATATAGCGGCTTAAGGCCCCTTGCGGGTCTTTAAATCGGCGGTTGAAGCGAAAGATCTTTTGCGCTGCCTGGATACAACGGGAACTATCAACACCGCGCCGCTTGTCGCCAAAATCGATCGGAATCAGGTGGCTTCCTTGCACCAAGAGATTACCAATAACAAGATCATTGTGTTTGATATTTTTGAGCGCTTTTAAATCAGCACGGATCATCTCATCAGTAGGGAAAACCCCCCGCAGCATAATAAAGGTAATGAGATTGATGCCATTAAGCCATGGGGTTGTGGTATTGGTCACCTGCTTATATAAGCTCTTTTCAGTAAACGTGCTCGTAATAAGGTACTTTTTAAGCGTTTCAGGATTCGTATTGGTCCACCGGGTCATCGTTAGTGCTTTTTTATGAATCTCGAATAAGCAAAATGTAGCATCAGACTCTTCAAGCAATACTCGCTTGGTAGATGGCACCTGCAGCCCCAACCGTAACAGGTCTGTTGGCAAATCAATAAAAAGATAATCACCCAATCCACACAGCAGCTGCAAAACATTACTACCGCTTTTACTACCCAAAAATTCGAAATCATGCACAATAACCAGATCAAAGTGCTCACAGCGGCCAAGCCGTTCAAGCATAGCATCAGTAATTTCCGGCGGGTTTGCGATAGCAAGATTTTCAAGACCACTTTCATAGGCAATAGTACTCAACATATACGCCCATGGCTCATCAGTGACAAGCGCAACACAAGTACAATCATACCGCTGTGCAATCGCAGGAGCATAATAGACCCGCTTTACCCCAATCTCTAATACCGTTACTGGCCGTTGGTACTGATCTAAAAAATCACGAATTATTCGGCAACGTGACCCCGTCTCATTCGAGCGCGGCTCCGCTTGTCCAAATGAGCAGCTACCTACCAGAAGGCTGAGGCTGAGGCTCAGCAATATTAGACGCATCATCATGGCTCCCCTCCCTTATCATCCCATCTTCAATCGTCACAATCCGATCAGCATGATGCAAAATACGAGGATCGTGGGTAACAACAATCAACGTACAATTATTTTCTTCTTTAATGTCCTGGAGGAGCCCCATGATCTTCTCTCCGCGATCATGGTCCAAAAAGCTCGTTGGCTCATCACAAAGGATAATCGGCGGTTTATGGATACAAGCGCGGGCAATTGCAACCCGTTGCTGCTCACCGCCAGAAAGGTTCCCGGGCGTACGGAAGCGATGGGCCTCGAGCCCCATTTTATGGAGAAGTTCTGATGCACGTTCCATGATCTCAGCACGATCATACCCATTGAGCATGAGGGGAATAGAAACGTTCTCAATCGCCGTAAGCGTAGGAACAAGATTAAAGTATTGGAACATAAATCCAATTGATTTACCGCGAAACTTTGTTTTTTCTTCACCTTTTAGACTATTAATCGGCGTATCCAAAACTAAACATTCACCGCTGTCCTGCTGTAAAATGCCGCCAATAATAGAAATAAGTGTCGTCTTTCCTGAGCCTGAAGGGCCCATCAACATGATCATCTCACGCTCATGGGCAACAAGGTCAATCCCCTTTAAGGTTTCAACCCTAATATCCCCTTGTCCAAAGCTCTTGGTAATCTTTTTACACTCAATCGTAATTTTGTTCATCCTTTAAACAACGTCCCCAATTCGATAGAATAAATTTTTGTAATACTAATTAACGCCGCCAACATACAAATAACAAACATTACTACAGCAGTTCCCACAAACAGTTGCCACGGCAAATGGAATGACAGCTCAGTCTTTTGCGTTGCAAACCCAAGAAGGGCAGCTGCACCACTACCAATAGCCCATCCCAGAAATGCAACCCACGCCGCCTGCAAGAGCGTCATTTTTGCCAACCGTGAGCGCGAAGCGCCCATCACAGAAAAGAGTGCAAGATATTTAAGATTGTCAGAAACAAAGTTATAAAAAATCTGGCCTGCTATTGCTGCGCCAACCAGCAAGCCGAGCAATACTGCTAATCCAAAGTTAATAGGAATACCGGTGTATTTAAGATAATAATCAATGGTAAGCTGCTCAAACTCTTCTTTGGTATAGGCAGCAAACCCGGTCTGCTGCTTAATCTTAGTGCACAAATCTTTGGGCGCTATTGAAGCATCGGCTTTAACCAAAATAAATGAGAGCATTTTTCTTTGAAGCGGACTATAGGCTAATGCCCGATTATAGGTCATATAGATAAGCGGTTGCGATTGAAACGTTCTGGTAACATCACAAATTCCTACCACGACCGCCCGTCGATCATTCAATTCAATTTCATCACCAACCTGCAGTGGAATTTTGGGTAAATCAGGTCCCTGTTCACGCGCCAACTTATCTTCTGCACCAATTTTGTTCACAATAATTGCATCGGGAAATCGCAAATCGGTCACTACCCCTTCAAGCATGGTATGTGGTGATCCGATAAGAGTACTATCATCAACTCCTGTCACAATACAGGTCTGAAATTGCCCATTGGATAAACGCCCACGGATCATTCCCCTAAAATAGGGAACTGCCCATGCAACGCCATCAATACAACGGACACGATATAAGTCCGTATCACGTAATGATTGGATATCATCGATATAGCGGACATTGGGGTCCATCACCCAAATCTCTGCTTGGGGCGTGTCGGTAATTTGCCCATACGTTCGCTTCATAACTCCAATAAAAATTGCCGACTGTTGTGTAATAATCAGCGCAGAAAACGAGAGGCTCAAGACCATGCCAATAAATTTTGCCCGATCTTCTACCAGCATCTTTAACGCAATTCTATACACAGGAGCCTCCAATCAATGGCCTACGCCCATAAAGGGCTTCGGCGAACGGGGGGAGAATATGGGGACTTCGTCCCCAAACCCCTCTACCAATACATAAGCAACCCTTTTTGCACATACGTTACCAACCTCCCCCAAGCGCTTTGTACAGAGCAATCGTCGCCGTACTTGCCGATTGCTGTACGTCAGTGAGCTCAAGTTCACTCTCAAGACGATTTTTTTCAGCAAACAACAGGTCAAGCTCATTTGAAAGACCACTCACATATTTCTCTGCAATAAGATCACGTTCTATCGTGATCGCACCCAGCTTATGCGTAAGCACCTGTACCCGTTCTTGCTCATTAAAGTATGCAACCAACGCGTTTTCAACATCTTCCAATGCCCGTATAACCAGCTGCGCATAGGTAAGCAGTGCTTGTCGTTGCACCGATTCTTGTACCTGAACTCTAAACTGAATACGACCGAAGGTAATTAACGGCCAACGCATGGCAGGGCCAAGTAACCAACTCAAGCTCCCCGTTGAAAACCAATCGTGACTCTTATTTGCTTCAGTCGTTACCGAACCCACTAACGAAAAGTTGGGAAACTGATCCGCAACCGCTTGGCCTACGCGCTCAACAGCGGCTGCATAGAGCCGCTCAGCTCTGCGAATATCAGGTCTGCGCTTGAGCAATTCAGACGGCAAGCCCGGCTCAATAATCTTAGTAGATTGTGGAACGCAATGGCCCCCATCACACAGAACAAACCCTTCTGGATTTTCACCCAATAATGTCGCTAAGCGATTAATCGCCTGCTGACATTCTGTCTGTACAATAACCTTTTGGCTTTTGGTACTCTCAAGAGCGGCTACTTGTTCAAAATCAGGCAGCGCACTATCAATTCCAGAATGCAGACGTTCATGAGTTAACATAAGCAAACGGGTATCAACATCAATTTTGCGCGTGAGCAGATCAAGCTGCTTTTGCAAACTACGTATGGAAACATACGTACGCGCAACATCACTGAGCAAGATAATATAGACATCACGCATTGCTTCTATCTGCGCTTCATATTCGTCATAGGCAGCATCGCGCGCATGGCGAATCTTGCCCCAGAAATCAAGCTCCCAGATAGCATCAAAGCCTGCTTGGAAATAGTTAAAGCGATTACGGAGCAATGTTGTTGCAGCACTGTTCTGTATAAGATCACGACTATACTGCTGTCGATTGATCGCCCCTATTGCATCGATCTGTGGGAAAAGCTTTGAGCGTTCGATTTGATACGTAGCCCGTGTCTCTTCAATTTTTTCAATCGCAATCTGGAGGTCGTAGTTATTTTTGACCGCTTTATCGATCAAGCTATCTAAACAGGCGTCTTCAAAAAATTTCCACCAATCAGCGAGCTGCGCAACTCCAGCGTTACCGGTGGCGAACGTGTCAGGCAGTTGTGCACAGGGTGTTTTATAGCGTGGCCCCACAGAGCATCCTGCTACAAACACCAGGGGAGCGAGATAAATAAGCGCCTGTTTCATGCTGCCCCTTTATTCGCCTTTGGCTCGTTGGTTTTAGATCCGTTCGTAGCCCCATTCAATCCTGCCGCTCCACTTGGCTTTGCTTCAAGAAATACGTCCAAAAGTTGGCCTGCATAGACCGGATAACTGTTCCGCTTAAAACTATAAACCACTTGCAGAACCCGAGTATCAACCCGCTCAATATTGGAACCACTTAATGAAACTTTTGGGATGATATATGGTTCTGTGTATGCATAGGTAAGTGGAATTACAATATCAGCATTACCACGAACATAGGCGGTTGCCGGTGCACCTTTAATGACGCGCCAAGCATCTTCTTCATCAATATCAATACGCAAGTGATAGAGGCGGGTATCACCAAATAGGATTAAGGGAAACTGACTTAAAAGTGGATCAATGTTAATCGGGTTCACATTTGCATAGTCACCCACATTAATATTAACCTGCAGAACTTCACCGTCGATTGGAGCGCGAATGGTCGACCGACCAATATTGGTTTTAATAACATTGGCAGCTGCTTGCGCTGTTAATATCCGTTGCTTTGCAACTTGCATGTTATAACAGGCTGTTGCATAATCCTGTTCGCTCACCGCTGCTTTTTCTTTGAGCCGTTCATAAAACGAGAAATTAACTGCGAGCTCTTCATAGTATTTTTGAGCTGTTGCAACTTCCTGCAATGCTTGCGCGAGCTGAGCTTCTAGGGTTCTGGTATCAAGTTGAAACAGTGGAGCTCCCTTTTTGAGTACCTGCCCAACTTCAGCATAGATCTCAGTAATAAGTTCCGGAAAGGGAACACTGATAAACGTATTTTTATTAATCGCCTCGATAACGCCTTCGCCCGCTACAAAGTGACGGTAAGGCGATGTTGGTGGGTGGAAGATAATGCGGGTAACTGGTGGCTTTCGCGAACCCCAATAAATCATAAATACGGCAAAGCCGATCCCAATAAATGCAATAAGAGGTATACCAAGTCGTCGGAATGTCATAGGACCTCCCGCGGCAGGCTTATACTATATTCTCTCGCTCTTGTTCTTGTTATAGCTAGAATTTTGTCCGACATCATGTACTCCCCTCAATAAAACTCCTTCTTGATAAAGACTTTACTACACGCGCAGTTCTCCAGACAATAAAAACGTAAAAAAAGAGCCAGGTTTTA
>CAYYBE010000010.1:0-43789 GCA_964470345.1 uncultured Candidatus Babeliaceae bacterium
TGATAGGTAACGTTGTTTTTAATCCAGTGGTAGGTCTTTTTTTGTTTATTTCTTCCCTGGCGTTTTTTTGCCAGCTTCTGGGGATCCCGCATGGAATACTCCTGATGGGTATCGAGTGGCTTTCTCGGGGGTGGCTTTGGGTGCTTGACCATGGGTCGCCTGCGGTTTTAGTAGCATTTCCAACTCCCTGCATACTTATTTTATTGGTCTTCCCGTTGGCAGGCTTATTGGTAATTTATAGCGCCTGGGGCAAAAAAACGGTCATTGCGACCGCAATTTTGTTTTGCTTGGTCATGGGAGGAGGCTGGGGACTTAAGCAGTTTGTTGCAGCCCACGATAAAATTGCCGTCAAAGTAGGGAATAAGCAGGTATGGGCACTCAAATGGCGGGGTGAATGGGTTGTTGTTGATGTTGATGGAGTTTTACGCTGGCAACGAAGTGCTGAAAATTGGACGGCTTTCACGCTTTTACCCGAGTTAGCGAAACAAGGGGGTGTTCGCGGATACGCCAAAGTGATTTTACTACAACCGACCGTTGCCGCTGCCAGGGTTGCTACGCTCATTGCCCAGCGTTACCCGGGGTGTCAGCTTTTGGTTTCTGGGCGCTGGATTACTGAGAACCCAGAAAAATGCCAAGCGCTTAAAGAGTTTCAGGTGGCATACACTGTTCTCGACCTGGTGGAAGAGCAGGAAATAAGAGGGTTGGTTTCAGGTTGAGCTTCGAATAAATCAGGGCATTTTCCATTTGTAATTTTTAATGATAGGCTTATAAAAGCAGTAGGGGGTGTTGCTTCTGCAAACATACTTACGTTACAGGAGAAAAGCGTATGAACTTTTTGTTTAAAACTTTTTTAGCCGCCGTGGTTTATAGCGGATTTCAGATGAGCCTTGAGGCTTGCCAGTCAAAAACGTTGTGTTCTATCAAAGAACCACGAATCAAGGCCATATATGATACATGCGTATCTTTGCCTGAAGAATTGATTTTGCTTATTGGAATGTATGATGACGAGAGTTTGTGGCGGCATAAAGCTAACGTTTGTTCAATGGCAGAACTTGCCGACGGAACCGTTGCCGTTGGGCTCGAAAATGGATCGGTAGAGATTCGTACACTTCATTATGCTCCGGTGTTCCCTTATGGCCGTTTGAAGGGGGGCGTAGGACATGGAGGGCCGGTTACGTTATTGGCTCAAACTCCGTCAGGAACGTTGCTGTCTGGATCGACATTGCATGGGCGGCCTATTGCAAAGATGGCTATACGTGATCAAGTATTGACCTATTATTCTTTTGACCAAACTTCTCCAAATACTACTGATTTTGACGAGCGTATTAAAGAATGGGATCTAAAGACTGGAGCTCAAGTACGTGCTTTAATTCCTACAAGATTCTCAGGATACCCGCTGCGAGAAACTAATACTCTATGGCTTTCGAGTCTTTTTTGTAAACTTTCAGGTAAAGACAAATCTCCTTTATGGGGACGAGCATTTCGTCTTGATACAGGGGTGCATACCCAGGAAGAGCTCTGGGAGGTTGACTGGGGGAAAAAATTACCCGATTACTGTTGCGCCGGGCTTGAAACGGAAAAAATTCAGATCTTAGGTTGTAAAAATGGTCAAATATGTATTCGGGATAAGGGAAAGAATGAAGACTTTATCTTATCTGGGCACACTGGTGCGATTGCTGTTTTGAAGTTAGACAAAGCAGAGAAGCACTTGATTTCTGGTTCTGCAGATCACACGATTCGGGTTTGGTCCTTAGAATCCAAGAGAAATGTGCGGATAATTAATGCCCACCAAGCTCCGATTAGGGCGCTAGAGTTCTTGTCTACAGGCGAGATTATCTCGAGCTCAGGTAATAAGAGCCTTGTGCATGAACCGGCAAAATTCTTAAGAAGTAAGTTATAAGAGCGTTGGAGGCTGATTACTTTGTTGAGAAAGTTGATCGGCCCAACCCCATGCCAATCCAGTTGGTACTGCTTCCTTGCCAATCTCCTGTTCTCCAGTCGCTGTGGTTTTTCATGAACCAGAAGAATGCGGCCAAGGCGGCGATAACAATAAGGCTGCCGACAAGTATTGATACAGTACGTTTTTCCATAAAACCCTCACAAAAATAATACAGCTATTCAATTACTAATGATAGCTATCACAGGAGGCGAAAGGCAAGAGTTTGGGAATCTTGCCTTTCGCGGGTTTGCTCGCGGTTTATAAAGTCTACCGAATGGTATCCTGAGGGGGTGCAGGGGCCAAAATTTTGACATCTTACACAAATCATGCATACTAAAAATGACTTTTCTACAAAAAAAACTTCACAATAACACTTTTTTCATGAAGAGGTATAAACCGTGGCAACGAGTAAAGCTGGTGGATCTACGAGTAACGGACGCGATAGCGCAAGCAAACGTCTTGGCGTAAAACGTTTTGATGGTCAACGAGTCAATGGCGGCGAAATTATTGTTCGTCAACGTGGCACCCGTATTCACCCAGGAAAAAATGTCGACATAGGTCGTGATGATACTCTTTTCGCAGTCGCTAGTGGTTCAGTTAAATTCCACTACGGCATGAAGGGACGTACATACGTTTCTGTCATCTAAAAATTTATGATTACCAATCTATGAATATTTCATTAAGGACTGGAGAGTAGAGATGATTAATTTCATGAGGTATCAAACATTCGCGTTGGTTTGGGGTATTCTGTTAACCGCATTGTTTGTTGGTGGTTTTGCCTACAAGCGTATGACGCGCGGTGAAGCGTTTGTCTACAGTGTTGAATTTACAGGTGGAACTCAAGTGCTCTACCGTTTTTCACAACCAATTTCTGGTGAAAAGGTAATGGAAGCTCTTGAAAAGGCTGGCGTTCCTGGTGTGATGACTCGTGATTTTTCCTCTAATGAAGTCTTGGTCCGCGTGAAGCAATTTGAAGGCACATCGTCTGGTTTGGCCGGTCGCATGAAAGACATGTTGGCTCAGCAAACAGGCTATGAAGTTGAAATTCGCCAAGTTGACAGTATTGGTAGTGGTGTTGGTGAAACATTGCGTTTTAAATCGCTGTTAGCATTCATCATTGCTGTTCTTTTGATCTTGATCTACATCGCTCTGCGCTTCTGGTCATGGGGCTACGCAGTAGGTGCAATTGTTGCCTTAGTCCATGACATTATTTTTGTTATGACCGTTTTCTTGTTGTTTGATCTTGAAATTTCCATCAACGTAATCGGTGCAATCATTGCGGTTCTCGGGTATTCAGTTAACGATACGATTATTATTTCTACCCGAATTCGTGAAAATATGGCTCGAATGACCGGAATGCTTAAAGAAGAAATTGTTAATATCAGTATCAACGAAACATTGCGAAGAACGATTTTGACGGTATTTGCTACAACGTTGGTTGTTATCTCCCTTGTATTCTTTGGTGGAGAAGTTCTTCGTTCATTATCGTTAGTCTTGTTGCTTGGATTTGTTTTTGGTACATATTCTTCTATTTTTGTAGCAAGTCCTGTTATGTTATTAATCGACAAGAAGCGCTAAGCCTCTTGTTGCGGTTGTAGCGTTTCAGATTCTGAATGTTTGCTTAAGAAAAATTGTTGGACCTCTTTCAAAATAGAGTTCTTGCATAACTGACTTTGCTCCAGGTTGAGCGGTGTCACCCCGATTACGGGCTTCGCGAGAGATCCAATTTTAGATAAGAGATCTAGTAGTGCTCGGCACTATGAGTGCTCAGCAAGAGCACTATTGAAAAGTTCCCTTGGTATAGAGTCACAAGTAAGGAGTTGTTTTGCATGAGAGACCAAGAACTGCGCGGAAAAGGTCTTGTTGAATTACAGGCGCAAGCTCGTAAAATGGGCATAGTCGGTTCAACATTGATGAAAAAGGACGAAATTGTTCGTGCCATTATTGACCTTGAGCAAAATCCTCAAAAAGAGGTTGAAGTTAAAGGGGTCCTCGAGAGATTACCTGAAGGCTTTGGATTTTTACGATCAGAAACAACAGACTATGTTTCTGGGCCCGATGATATTTATGTCTCTCCTTCTCAAATCCGTCGCTTCCACTTACGCACGGGTGACCTTGTTCGAGGGGTAATTCGCAAGCCTAAAGATAGTGAAAAATATTTTGCTCTGTTAAAAGTAAATGAAGTTAATGGGCAGGATCCTATCAGCTTGGCTGATCGAAGTAATTTTGATCGTTTAATTCCTCTTCACCCTAACGAAAAATTTAATCTTGAATCTGAGCATGGGTTTATATCAACCCGCTTGATCGACATTTTTGCTCCTATTGGTAAAGGGCAGCGTGGAATTATCGTTGCACCGCCAAAAGCAGGGAAAACCGTTCTGTTAAAAGAGCTGGCATTAACCCTTGTTGCTAACCATCCAGATATTCATCTGATTATCTTGCTGATTGACGAACGTCCTGAAGAAGTTGCTGACATGCGTCGCTCTATCAAAGGTCCTAATGTTAAAGTCATCAGTTCGACCTTTGATGAAGCCTATGAGCGTCACGTACAGATTGCTGAAATTGTGCTTGAAATGGCAAAGCGTTTGGTTGAAGCAAAGACCGATGTTGTCATCTTGCTTGATTCCATTACTCGTTTAGCGCGTGCGTATAACGTCACATCACCTGCTTCAGGAAAAATCTTGAGTGGTGGTATTGATGCCAGTGCACTACAACGGCCAAAGCGTTTCTTTGGTGCAGCGCGTAAAGCAGAAGAAGGTGGTTCGCTTACGATTATCGCAACGGCACTTGTTGAAACTGGTTCACGTATGGACGAAGTTATTTTCGAAGAGTTTAAGGGAACAGGTAACATGGAAATGCACTTGAGCCGTAAGGTCTCAAACTTGCGCATCTTCCCTGCGTTTGATTTACTTGTGTCTGGTACTCGTCGAGAAGAGCTCTTGTTGTCTGATGCTATCTTAAATCGTGCACATGTCTTGCGTAAATTCTTGGCAACGATGAACACGGTTGAAGGTATGGAAGTCTTGCTTGATAAGATGAAAAGATCAAAGACGAACGAAGAGTTTTTGGATTCGATTAGCAAGAAGCCGGTTTCCAACGGATCTACTACGACATCAACAACGTCATCCCAGTCGTCCGTATCATCTGCTTCAACAGAGAAGTAAACAAATCTTTACTCAAAAATCTCAAGTGTAAGAGGGGCGAACAGCCCCTTTTGCGCTTTATAATGGCCGACAAAGGCGATCATTGCCGCATTGTCGGTGCAGTATTTTTTTGAAGGGCTGAAAAAGAGCTTTTTACGCTTATGCGCAAATAGTGCTAAACGTTCTTTAAGATAGTTGTTACAAGCAACGCCACCGACGAATGAGAGCGCAGTAACTTGTGGGTAAAGTTCTAGGGCTTGCGCAAGTCGGTCCTCAAAGATATCAGCAACACAGACTAAGAGTGAACTGGCGACCTGTTCTTTTAAGAGCATGTCATGCGGCTTGAGGATTTTCTTGGTTGCAAGATCATATGCTCCCCGTTTTACCAGATCATAGAGCACAGCCGTCTTGAGTCCAGAAAAACTAAAGTCGAGCCCCTTTTTTCTCATTCTTGGGTAATGAAAAACATCTTCAAAGTTATGCTTTTGTGCTAATTTCTCGATTAATGGTCCGCCGGGATATTCAAGTCCAATTAACGAAGCAATTTTATCAAATGCTTCCCCGGCAGCATCATCAACCGTTTGCCCGATAAGCTCAAAATCTCCAAAGTTTTTTACTAAATAAAGAGCCGTATGTCCGCCCGAAGCTGTTATGCACAGATAGGGAAACGGGATATTATTTTCAAGATGGGCAGAGGCGATATGTCCTTCAAGGTGATTAACGGCAACGATCGGTTTTTGTTGTGTATAGGCAACTGCTTTTGCAAAACAGAGACCGACCAGCAGTGAGCCGGCAAGTCCGGGTTTGGTGGTAACGGCAAAAACATCAATATCTTCAAGCTTTTTATTTGCTGTGCTCAGTGCTTCGGTCACAATCGGGGTGATTTTTTCAATATGTGAGCGTGAGGCCACTTCAGGAACAACGCCACCGTAGGGCATGTGCAAGGCAGTTTGGCTATGGAGGACTGAAGATAAAAGCCCTTGGTCTGTGGTATAGACTGCGGCTGCTGTTTCATCGCAGGAAGATTCTATGCCGAGTATCGTGAGTTGTTTTTGCATGTTCATACAATTGTTGGGCTTTATATATGTTGGGGTGCAAGGCAGACGATTGCTTTTTCGCTTTGTCGTACTTGAACCGGTTCTTTTTGGTGAATCGTGCGTAATTCGACTGCCCCAAGAGCTGCCTGGACACAGGCATCGTTTAATGCATCTTCATCGGTTGTTGTAATATTGATTGTTGGCAGGGCAATGAAACAAGAAGCAATAGAACGGTGAGCACATGCCTGTTGAGGTTCGCTGAGTCCAGAGACAAATTTGGGATCGAGCAGAAAGGTAATGGCATGGTCTGGAAGTTGGAGTGGCGCTTGGTCTTTAGATAATTCTTTAATGATCCACTGTGGTTGTCCGGGGCCTGCCGCAAGATCTTGAGTTAGATCAAACCAGCGAAAGGGCTGTCCCTTAATTCGCTGAAGCCATTTTATGGTATTCCCTTCAGCCATAAAGGTAACTTGTGGCGTGATAATCAGTGAAAAAATGCCAGAAGGTTCGTCATTGTGGCGGAGTGGCTTTCCGTAGACCGTGTGTTCAGGCAGAAGTGCCCATACAAATGAAGGTCCATCAAATTCAATAGGTTTTCCGCGGTAAAAGCCAACCCATGGTTGCGTGACTTGGATATTCTTTGGAAGATGAATTTTAAGGGTGTAAGAAGCTGACTCCCTTTCTGTTGCTGCTTGTTGAAACAGGCAGGGACAGTCGGCCGTTGGTCGGCGGCAGGTGTACGTGGGTGCGTTTTGTGTGCAGGGAGCAGCACGTTTTCCGCGTGGTGCGCCAAATAGAGCAGTTGATGAGATTACGAGTAAGAGCAGATGGAGCATCGCTGCAATAGACTTCATCGATTTTCCCTCCCTATATTGATATCTAAAGGCTTTATTGCTGTATGAATTCTTGCTTTTCCATACTACAATAGCGTATGTTCTTTCACAAGATCTACACTATTGCTCTGTTTTTGGGGGAAGCGTAATGAAAGCACGGATTAAACAAGCGTTAAATAAGCTTTTAACATTCGAAAAAACGCCTGGACGCTTGGCTGCGTCCTGCTGCCTTGGGATGAATATTGCTTTATCCCCATTTTTAGGTATTCAAACGTTTCTTGTTTTTCCCTTCAGCTGGTTACTCGGTCTGCGCTGGGCGGGAGTCATGGCAATTACCTATACCGTGAATAATCCATTTACGATGATTCCTATTGTGGTGATGAACTATGCTGTTGGCCATTGGGTCTTTGAGCGATTTTTAGGACTTTCACTGTCTGCCTATAACCCGTCATTTATGGCTTGGATTAATAGTAAAATTGGTCCCTGTATCAATACCTACTTGGGAATTACTGAGTTGAGTTTCTTAACCTATATTCTTGGTGGACTCCTCTTCTCTGTTGCTCTCAGCTGGCCTTTCTTTTTCCTCTTCCGCTCTTGGTTTGCTAAAGCGATCGATAAATTACAATAAAACGCTTATTTCTCGGCATATTTACGACTTATTGCCCAACGTTCCCCTCTCTTGTTTTCCTACGCTAATTATTGCTATTTGTAAAAAATAAATAGTAAATTGGTAATAGTATGGGAGAAAATTGGGTGTAAGAGGGGTAGTATGCAAAGAAAATTAGGGCTATTGATCTTGCTCAGCTCATTTGGTTTACTGAGGGCCAGTTTTTTGGGGGGCGATTTTCTTGATGATCTCGAGAATGTTAAGAATTTGGGATA
This sequence comes from uncultured Candidatus Babeliaceae bacterium, assembly GCA_964470345.1. Lineage (GTDB taxonomy): Bacteria > Babelota > Babeliae > Babelales > Babelaceae > CAYYBE01. The sequence goes on from CAYYBE010000010.1 coordinate 7,835, forward strand.
CACCATCAAAAGTGGGGCAGACCAATTGAGTAAGGCTCCTGCGCTTTTGACCGATGGGAAAAATCAACTGCAGACAAAAATTGTTGATGCTCTTACTCCCCAACTGAAAACGTTAGCGGACAATATTACGCAAGTTAACAAAACGAAAGCTGATGCAGCGGCGAGTTTGCAACAAATTCGCGATGTTCAGCCAAAGGCAGCAAAAGCTGGATTTGGAAATACGGTTAAAAAAATACAGGATGCTATCGACTCTTCTCTTAGCGTTCTTGATTCTTTAGGAAAGCAAAAGGGTGGCGTTTTGCCATCGTTGCAATCTATTATTCAAGATTCTGTTAATTCATCAAATACGGCTATCCAAAATTTAAGTACTAATATTCAGAAGTTGCGTGATGCTTTAGAAAGCCAACAAGGTCTGTTTAAGGGTACGAATTTCATTCAACGATTGAACAAATTAGGCAATACGGTGATAGATCTGGCAGATGCAGCTCTTTTCTTAGGAAGAGGGTTGCATGCAGTAACGAGTCAATTTATTGGCAAGAAGGATGATCGTCCTATCTGTTTTGATTGTCTGAAAGCGCCGAAAGATAGAACGCACGAACTCAAGATTTTTTGTGAAAAGCCTGCTTTCAAGCAACTATGCAAAAATAAATACAATGTAGCTTGGAATTACTAAGGGGAAAACTATGAAACTTCAGATTAAAAACGTAGTGATTCTTTCATTTGTAGGGCTCTCGAGTTTTTCTGTTGCAGCCTTTTCACTTGATGAAATCAAGGGACAAATTACGGCTGCTGATACGCAGCTAAAAAATGCCTACACCCAAATGAGTAGCGGGAAGACGCTTCTTGTTACTGATGTCCCTGGCCAGTTGCGAGGTGGTGTGCGTGAAATTGAGAAGACGTTAGGACAAGTTAAGGGAATTCGTGATCAAATTGGATCGATTAGAAATACGATTGATGGCTTTCCTAACACGCTTGGCTTGCGCAAAGTAATTTTTGGCATTGTACAGCTGAGCGATTTGGAAAAAGTGGTAAATCTGCTCTATTCGACCCTTGATGACATGGTGAAGTATCTTGAGCATATGAGGAGCAATTTTAACAATGCTATCACTTTGGTTAATAAACCACAGTTTCAGGATATTGACCCTCGCCCTGAGCAAAATGCAACTCCTGGGCTAAAGAATATTGCGACGAAGTTTGATATTGCTCAGTTTAAGCTCAAAAAAGCAACAGACATGCTTGACTCTATTTTAGATCGCATGAACAAAAATGCTGCTGATTTGGATTAGGGTTAAGGGAGAAGTGCAGAGATTAGGGTGTATAGAGAGGTGGGAGTAGGGAATATGAAACGAATGTATAAAGTTGTAACGTCGATTTTTTGCGGAATTTTGATTGCTGGGATTATCCAAACGCCTCTTCAGGCAACAACGCTGTGGATTCACAATCAAAGTGACCGGTACATTGCGTGGGACATTAGCTGGGTAGGTGCATGTCATGGTCCCGACTGGAACACTGCTTTTGCTACGCTTGCTCCTAATACCACAAAAGATAGCCATGAAACGTGGTGCTCGCTCAGTAAGACAAAATTTAGAATCTATAAGCCTGACGGAAAAACCGTTGATTGGCAGACCGGTACCTATACCAATGCGGGGAATGCGACGTTTATTTTCTATAAAGATGCTAATGATAATTACAAAATACATGAAAGCAATGGGTTTACCGCGATTTCAGGATTTTTCAAAAGCATTGGTAGTTCGGTCAGTAATGCTTTTACTTCCCTGCCAGGAGAGATAAAAGATGCTGCTAAAAAATTCGGTGGCGCTGTTAAGAGCGGTGTGATAGACCCCTTTAAAGATAACGTCATTGACCCGACCGTTGCATTTGGTAAAGATACGGCTGCAGTTATTAGCGCTAATTTAGCAAAAGGATTTGGTGTAGTCGTTCCGACCTTTGCGGCAGGTGTTATGAAAGGGATTAATCTGGCTACGGACAAAGTGATTAAGCCTGTGCGTAATTTTGCTAAAGATAAAGTGTTTGACCCTGTCTATTACGGAACAAAATTAAATGTAGCCTTTGCCACGGTTGTTGATGGAATTGAAAAAGCTGGCAAGGCCGTTTATTTGGATAAAGCTGCTAAGTTTGTGAGCGACCATGCTCTCTCGCCGGTTATTGATTTTATTGATGACAAACTTATTGGCAACATAGCCAAGGCATTACATGCGATGCAAGCTATTGCGAAGCAGATCAAAACAGGTGCCGTTCAGGTTGAGAATATCACGAACACATTAAATCAATACAATACGCAAACCTTGCAAAATGAATTGCTCAAGAACATTGCTGAAAAACGGCTTGAAATTGTCAATGCTATTCAGAACTTGCAAGCTCAGCGAAAAGCTGTCGCTGATGGGCGTGCGCAGTTAGCGGGCTTTAAGACTACTGCTAAAAAATTGAAGCTAACGCTTGTTGACAGTATGGATGAGGCACTTGTTGCTATTGATGAGTTGCTCGTAGCACTTGCCGTTGGTAATAACGCAGTACTTCCAACGTTATTGCAGGTAGTTGATGAGGCTACCGCGATTGTTAAAAAGGCCCTGGTTGATTTGGCTTTTCAAACGAACTCTCTTAAAGATGCCTTAAATAGAAAAGACTTTTGTTTAGAGGGCGCAACACCAAGCCAATGCCCATATTATAGACGTCTATGGCTCTTGGGTGATGGGGTAGAACAATTAGCTGACAAGGTTATTGCCCTAGCAAATACGGTGTCGTCATTAAATCCATTAAAACTTGCGCTGTAAAATAGAGAAAGGGATACATATGAAAAGTAAAATACTTGCATTTTTTATGGGGTCTGTGACATGGTGTTGGTATATGGCCGCTGCTGAGCCGCTCAACGATCCTCTCCTTAAGCAGGGCGAGGGTGTCTTGACGCAGCTACAGGGAGCTACCAACCAACTTCAAGCTGGTCAAACTTTGATCTCGACGACATTGCAAGCGAGTATCGTTGATGGGAAGAAAAAATTGGGAGAAATACAGCGGCAAGTTGCTGGAGTAAAAGGAACAGTGGGCGGTGTTAATGATCTGATTAATCAGATACCGTCTGATTTGGGAATAAAGGCTATGGCATTTGAATTGGTACAATTGCGAGATACTCCAGAGATTATTGATACGGTGAATAACAAAATTATTTCGGGAGCATCAAAGCTTTTGACTGATATCCAAGCCAAATTGGAAACATTAACAACAAAGATTAATAATTCAGGCATTGATGCCAAATTCAATAATGCCCTTGCAAAACTTGGCACAGCGACAACAAAATTATCAAAAACTTTAGCGGCTTATAAAAAGAGTTTATTGGAGAGTGAAGAGTAAGGAGGTGGAGTGAGTAGGATGTGTAGAAAAAGTAATTGAGTTTAACTCGAGATGTGTACAATTTTTAAGGAGAAGTGACAGATGAAAACACAAAAATATCTTTTAATGCTTGTCGGCGCCGCCAGCATGAGTAGTGCAGCCTACAGTATGGACTTGAACCAAATTAAAGACAAAGCAGTAGCTACCGCAACCAAAGTTGCTGATTTTTCAGATGCTCTTGCAAGTAATGATTTTGATGCAGTTAAATCATATTTAGCTAAAAATGATGGGTATCTCTTTACCCCTGCAGCTCTTGAAGTAATTGTTAATGCTTTAGAACAAGCGCAATCATTTGTACATAACAAACTTGCTATGATCCCTGTGAAGGATATTGAAGGTGCAGGTCTTCCAACTGAAGTAGTTGCAGGATTAAAAGCAGCCATAGAATTTTCAGGCAAATCTGTTGATTTACAGCCAATGGTTGATCGCCTGAGCCAAATTAAATTGAGCCCAGAAAACTTTACTAAGTTTGTGGAGCTCTTGAAAGCTAAATCTTCTGAACTTGATTTTTCTAAAGTGAAAGCTGCTGTTAATGCTATGAAGGCAAATAGAGCTGCATTTGAAGCTTCAGTAGACGCTTTGCGTCGTGCTAAAGCTGACAAGGTTCCAGGGAAAATAGCTGTTATTGTTCAAGAATGGTGGAACAATAAAGACAACCCAGTAGTTTGGGATGAATTGCAAACGAGGGTAATGGCTGATGCTTTTGTCTATGCAGGCAAATTACAACAACATAGTGGTAATTTCGCTAAAGTGTTAGAATCTTTTGCCCAATTTGCTGTCAGTATTGCTGATTTGGCTAAACAAGTAGTTTCAGTCTACGGACCGGTACTTGCTGATGCAGTTCCAGCACAAGAAAAGGCTCAAATTAACAAGGCCGTCATGTTTGTTAAAGATCGCTTTGGTGATGTAAAAGAAAAAGTATCACCGGTGATTAACAAAGTTAAGAATGCTGTAAGTTCTTTGCGATAAGAGCTTAGAAGCATACAGACAAAGGCGGGAACGGAGTAACTCCGTTCCCGCCTTCCTTTTTTCTCCCTGTGAGGTTCAGTCTTTTATCAGTGTAGGCTGGAGGGGATTTGTGATGTTGAGTTTAATAACGGTGGCATGCCTCAGTCGTAATTCAAGCGTTTTTGGTGCAATATTTCTCGTGATTCGCTTGAATTCGGTTGCTCCATCTGACGACTCGCCCCAATACTCATCGACGAATGTAACTGATCTGTCTGTCGGGTTATAAACCATCTCGTCAAAGTCGAGTACGTCTACATTCTCGACGCTGCGCGGCCATGCTTTTTGCTGAATCCTAATGGTAGTACTTGTTATATCCTCTTCACCGCGGTCAGCCGGGTAAACGTATTCGTACTTTGATTCGGAATAGTTAGGAAACTTGATGGTGTTGATTGGTATGACGATGGTTTTTGGTTTGCGAGTCTCTATTTTTGTCAGATCGATAATGTAGAGCTTTTTCAGGGAAAAAATATAGGCATAGTGGTCAAAGACGATGAGTGATTTGATGGGATAGTCTTTGGCAGCGGGAATGTTAACATCAGCTTGTCCGTTTGGCAATGTTGCACGAAGGTGGTTCGTATCAATGGAATAGATTGCCTCTGTTGACTCCTTTGCATTCCATTGTTTTCCTTTCCAATCAACGTTTTTCCCGTTCACAATAAAAGGTTTTTGCGATACTGAAAATTTTTTATTTAAAGCATTAAAAACGTTTTTATAAAATTTCCCATTATCCGCAAACCATACAGTCCATTGGTATGTTGTCGATTCTGATATGGCACCCAGGTGGCTGGCAGAACCGACCAGCGCGGTTAGCGTCATTGCAAGTAGTAAGTAGTTTTTCATCACGACTCCTTTTATAATAAGAGATTTTCTGACCATTTCCTGTCTATGAGCGTATATTCTCCCTGTTTTTCAGGTCAATAGTTTATCGAAAATTACGCATAATAATTGACTTATTGAAATAAAAATGGGTATAACTGAAGACGGGATGGTCTTAGTTGCAGAAAGATGCTGGAACTAGAAAAGATAACGAAAATTGGGGAGAAAAAGCGTGAATAGAAGGCGTTTATTGCTCTTGCTTGGGGGAGCTCTTTTTGTAGGGGGAGTTGGGGTAACGATATACCCGAGCTTTTTGGATAAAATAAACCCGGCCAATTGGGATTGGGATGCGGCTAACCCTGCAAAATGGGACTGGAATAAAGCGAATCCGATAGAGTGGGCGAGTGCCCTAAAGGGAGCCTTTGAGGACGTTGGCAATTGGGCAGCCAATAATGTTCCTGGTGTCCGTGAGGCTGCTGCTGGGGTTAAGTACGTGGCTGAACAGACGATGAATAAAGTAATAGCACCGGCGGCGGGGTTGGTCACCGCTGCAGGCACTGCTATCATAGCACCAACGATTACAGGGTTGTCGTGGGTTAAAGATAAAGCGATTGATCCGGCAACGGGTGCTATTAAAGTGCATCTTATTAATCCAGTAACCGGTGCAATTAAGGATGTGGTGATCGAACCGTTAAAGCTTGATACGGCTTTTAATTTTATTAAAGATCAGGCTCAATTTGTATCAGACAAAATATATCTGACAAAAGCTATAAACTTCTTAAAAGAAAACGTTATTGATAAAATTCGTGGTTTTATCGATGATCAACTTTTTAATGGCCTGCGAGAAATTGCAAAGATTGGTAAATTGCTGCAAACCAGTGCTGATCAACTTGCCAATGCGCCAAAAGAGCTTGAAAAAGGCAAGGCGAAGTTGCAAAATGACCTTCGCGCGCAATTTCAAAAAGATCTGTATCTTCCAACACTTGATAATATTAAAAAAGTGCAAGAGGGGAAGGCAAAAATACAAGATGGCCTTGCTCAACTTAATAAAGCAAGTGCCGTTATGGTCAAATTGCGCCTTACAGCATCGGTGGATAAATTGAAAAAAGCGTTGGAGTCAGCGTTATTCGCCTTAAAATTCTTGGTATCTGACGACGGGAAAACCGGATTTTTGGGTGAATTGTCAAGGGTTACAAAAACAGGGATTGAAAATACCGATCAGGTGGTAGTAGTTTTAGGAAATCAAATTCAAGAGCTGAAAAATAAACTTGGTGCAAAAGGTTTTTGTGCAGACCCAATGCCAGGTCAATGTGATGTGCCGGGACGGCTCAAGGCTTTTGGTAGAGGACTAGAAACTCTCGCTAATGGACTTATCTTGTAATGGGGGTAGATCAATGAAAAGGCGAATCAATAACAACATGAAGCAAATGCTTTTGGGGATAGTAACGTTGGGCTTGTCGTTTTCAGCCATGGGAATGGAATCTGACAAGGTACTTCAAACTTTAAAAGATACCAAGAAGGGTTTTGAGACTGCGCGAGATACTCTTAAAAAGACGAGTACCAGTGTAACCAGGGGTATCAATGACTTGAGTAGTAAACTTGTAGCAGGAGTTGACCAGGCAGGAGCACAAGTAGAGAGGATTCAAAAACAGGTAAAGGAAGCTTTGACGCTTCTTGGAAGTATTCCGAGCACGCTTGGCCTCTCTGCGATTGCGATGAAAGCGGTACATTTAGATGATTTGCCAGGAGTGCTTGAATATTTGGTGAATACCCCTATGCAGACAATTATTAATTACATGACAGCATTGGGCAAGGATTATAAGAGCCTCGTTGAGAGGTATAGGTTTGGAGGGACAGTGCGCGTACCGGTTCCAGGCGTTCCGGGTCAGGCTACTTTGGATATGACTGAAGCATTTGCTCTCGCAGATAATACGCTTGGTGTTGCCATTAACACGCTCAATGAGTTTATTCAAAGCATGGAAGTGGCAATGGAAGAGTTGGGAGAGGATTAAGAATTGTGAGTATGTACCACATTATATATTGAAGGAGAAGGGACATGATGCAAAAGTTCAAATTACTAGCAATGTTTACGTTGACTACTCTTGCGGGCCAATTGCTGCACGCGGTTGAAGACGTACAGAGGGTTGTGTCGGCCCCGTGCACCATTGTTGGGGGTAATCTAAGAACTATGGTCTTTGCAGGACAAGAATATCAGAATGTGAGATGGTGTGGGTTTGGCTACCTAGATTTTAAGGGAAGGCCATTTCTGCTGAATACGTACGATGCTAATACGAGTACGTTTTGGGGGCGCACGAGCAGGGGAGAGCTTTCGGTGATTCCTGGAGCGTTTCTTCTTATCGTTGTCGAAAATTATGCCTATGTTATCTCGTGGAAAAACCAAATACAGGTTCTTGATCTTTCTCAAGGGCAGGCAAAGTCGGTAGGCATTTTTCCTGCGAAGTTTCCTTACCGAGAACCATCGGCCGATCTTGATGCATATAAACAGTACATGTCTGGTTTCTCTTATGAGGTTGTTAATAACAAAATTTGGCTCAGGCAGAGTAGTTCGAATGAGCCTGCGGTAAGAATCGATATTACCGATCCACGTAATCCTGTCGTAAAGTAGCAGTAGGTTTTTACCCAGGTATTCCAGGTTCGCTCATCTGGTAGGTTATTGACTTTTGCTTCCCCGCCGCGTCATCTTAAACAAGATACAGATTACGCGGTGGGGGAGTTCTATGAAGTTTCGATTTTTGCATACGGCGTGGGCACGCGCTATTCTTTTTGGTTTTATTTTTTTCTCTTGTATTTCTCTTGATCAAGTGGCGAGTACAACGCAAGCTGCGCAGATGCAAGCAACGGCCGACCAGACCGATTTGAGCGGTTTTGATGATATCTCTTTTGAAGAACCAACGATTATTATTGTCGAAGCACCGAAAGCAACGAAAGCAGGTGAGCCTACCTCGTCAGAAGTTACCTTGCCGATCGAAGTTCCTGTCTTGGGCACCATCGACATGGTTCTTGACGACAGCGGTGACTTTAAAGCCCGCTATCCATCGCAGGGCAAACCGTGGTCGCTTGGGATTTTGACAATCAATTACGGTGAATTTGTTATGAAGGGAAAAGGCGGGGCGCTCGGTTATCTTGCCAAGACAACCGTGTTTGGCAAGACTGCTACTATTGGTTTAAAAGAGAAAAAAGATGACCGTCTGACCTTTGGTATCACGTTTGATTCAAAACCGCAATTAACCCTCATTCCCGGTGTACCATTTTCGATTGATAGTGCTGATGTTGTTCTCAAAAAAGAGAAGCCGATTGATTTTGTAATTAATGGGTCCATTGGTGGGCAGAATGTGGCTTTAACGCTTACGATGGGAAAAGAAGCGATTGATGGGAAAGTTGAGCTTGTTGATATTCTATTAACATCGATAGTTCCCCAATTGAGTGGGACGCCTTTAAACTCGGTAATGATTACGAGTGGATCGCTTACGATAGAAAGTCTTATTAAAAAAAAGAGTGTGAAACCGCTTACGGCACAAGAGAAGAAAAAACTCGCTGCAAAATATACGCTTGAAGCAAAAGTTGATCTTGCGCGTACGTTAGAAACCGTTGGCGCACAAGAAAGTACTGAAAAGAAAAAGAGTGCTTTTGAGATGATGGTAACGGGGCAAGCGGGAGATATTTCGTTAACGGCTGCACTTGCATCGCTCAAAATCCCTGGATTTGGAACACTTGAAAATACACTGTTAAAAGCAGAAGTTGTTGGTGGGAAAAAATCAGTTGAGCTTGCGGGCAATGCCCAAATTTCACTGATGGGTAACACCTATAAGCTTAACGTGAGCGCGCAACTCAAATCAGGTGATATTATTTTCTCGGGCAAAATTGATCCCTCACAAACAGTTACCGTTGCCAACGTGGTAATTAATAATGGGGTTATTTCCTTTTCAACAAAAGAAAAGCAGTTTTCTCTTTCGGGTGACGCAGATATTTTGGACAGAAAAACAAAAGTCTCTTTGAGCTTCGATCCAAAGGGTGGCTTTGAGGGGAAAGCGGAAATGGTGACGGGAAAAGAAAAACCGATTCGTCCATTTGCTTCGCTCAATATTCCCGTCGTTAAAGATATTGAACTAAAAGATCCCTATTTTAGATTTGTAAAAGCTGCCGATGGTTCGCTTGAACTTGCTCTGCACGGCAATGTTCAAATCTATGTTCCTATCGAAGGTGATCTATTTATGCGCAAAGTAGGGAGTAAAACGATCTATCTGCTTAAAGCGCAAGCGCCAAAAAACTTTAAACTCTCTGATGGCATGAGTTCGTTAAAAGGTACGCTTTTTGATAACATTACGCTAAACCAATTTAACTTTGTTGTCAGCAGTGATGATTATGACGAGCAAGTAAAAAAAGGTGTAGAAAAAACAGGGGAAACAAGCCCAGATGTGTTTAAATATCATAAGGGCTTGAACTTCGTTGCACAAGCGACGCTCTCAGGTTCGTTAGCACCAGCAGGAAAATTGCTCAACGAAGAAGGCTCGGTGATTACCATCGTTGCAAGTCTTGATCCTTCAAATCCATTAAATTCAGTGTTCAGGGCTGATGTCCCCTCAGGTATCGTAATTAAAAATGATCAGGTGACGCTCGACAAATTTTCCCTCGAAATCAAAGGAAACCCACTTCCTTCTCTTGCATTACTAACCCAAATGCATATTAAGCCAAGCTCGCATGATGACTGGCTTGCCTTTACCGTTCGTATTGGTGTAAGCGCACTTGATGCGATGCTCGCTGGCACGTTGCGCTGTGAAGGAGAGGGCGGCGCTGACTGCTACTGGCATAACCCTGTTGGCATCAAAGGGCTTGATATAGCATACGTTGCCTTACAGGGTGGTATTAACTACGAAAGCTTTGCTGCAACAGGATTACCAAGCAATCTCGGTTTTGCGGGCTCGATGAAGATTAATGACAAAGTAGTGATGGTTGCTACGAACGTTGATACGGGTAAGCCGGACAATTTTATGATTGCTGGTGCTGTTGAGCAGCTTACGCTTCACGATATTATTGTTGTTGCGCAAAAATTGACGGCTGGGGCGCTTAAAGAAATTGCTCTTCCTGAGTTTGATGTAGCACTTGAAGATGTTTCGGTCTACATGGTTCCGCAAGATAAGATCATGATCGGTGAAATTGAATTTAATAAAGGCTTTAGTCTTTCTGGCCGTTTACGTTTGGGCAAACTTTTTGAAGCTGGAGTTGAGGGGCGTCTTATCAGTGGGCTTAATGGCGGCGCTTATTTTACGGGCTATTGTACGCCGGTCAATCTTGCCGGTGTCTTAAAGATTACGCGCTCAAAGCAAGATAAAGAAGGGCGTCTGACTGAAACTGATTGGAAGAAGTTGAACGCTGATGTTGCTAAAACAACGACAAATCTTGCAACAGCTAATGAAACGGCCAATCAACTTGCCAAAGATGCTTCGGTGCAAATTGATTCGAAAAAGCAGAAAGAGTTAGCGAAAGCAAAACAAGCAGCGTTTGATGCGCAACGGGAAAGTGTGCGTGCGCAAGCTACTTTGCGCCGTGCCTATGCCACGAGTAATGGACCGTATCTTGATCTTCGTGCAAGTTTACAAGAACAACGCTTTAAAGTTTCTGGTCGCTTTGAAATAGCAGATATTTTTTCACAGGATTCATTCTTAGAGATTGGTAATAAGGGCATACGCTTTGCGTTTGATACGGTGCTCGGCGATGCGATGTTTAAGGGAGTGCCGGTATTACAAGCACGCATAGAAGCTGCTTCAAAAGGGAATGTTTCAAATCCCGATTTTGAGGTCGATATTAAATTTGCGAATAACGTAAGCAATTTGATCGAAGACAAAGTAAAAGAAGGTCTTTCATTTATCAAAGATCAGGTAAAAGCGGGAACAACGCAAGCGCAAGATGAGATTCGTAAGCTTGACGCTGCGATTGTTGATGGAAAAGCAAAAGTGGCAGCTGCAAGTCGTGATGTTGAAAATGCAAAAGCGGCACTTGATGCACTTGATAAAGCGCAACGTGATATTGATCGAGTGATGCAAGACCAGCAGGATAAGGTAAATAGCCTGAGTCGCCAGGTGGATGATATGCAAAATAAAATAGACTCTGCAAAACGTGATTTTGAAGATAAACCCCTCTGGGCAAAGATTCTTTACGGCTGGGCGCAAGCGGGTGGTGAGATCACGGCATACGGAACGGCGCTTGCAGGGTTGGTTGCAGCCAAAGAAGTTGCTAACGCTGTGCTTGAAGGTTTGAAACAGATTGGTAAAGGTTCAGTAAAAGCTGCGCAAGAAACGGCACGGGGATCATTAATTGCTACCAAAGGCTTTTTGGATACGGTTGGTAAGGGTGTTGTTGAGGGATCACTTCTTGCAGCCCGTGGCTCAGGAATTGGTCTTCTGACCGCAACGCGTGAAGCCGCAGGCGCTGTTCTTGAAGCGGGTAAATTATGGGCAACCATTTCATTGGCCTACGCAATGCCTGTTAATGTTTCGGGTTTGTCGTATCGTGGTTCTCTGCAAGAGCTTGCATCAGGCAGATTAGGCAATGTGCAGTGTGAGATGAGAATCTTGGGTGGCTTGCTTGGTGATATTTTGCATAAAGATGAATTAAAAGTAACGAGAATTAGTGTTTCGCTGGATATTAGATCTCCAATCGAAAGCTTAAATGCAATTGCTAATGAAGCAGTTGATTCTGTTTCAGCGCAGGTGAAAGCAAAGCAAGAGGCATACAAAAAGCTTGAAGCAGATGCACAAAAAGTGATCGACCAGATTAAGAGCTGGCAAGCTGGTGGTGTACCTGCGGGTGGTCTTTCAGCAGCGGATCAAGAATTGCTAAGAAAAGCAAAAACGATGGACATTGAGACGCTTAAAGCTGAGTTGATTAAACAGGCGCAAGAAGCAAAAACGAAAGAGCTTAAGAATAAAATTGGAGCGATTAAAGCGAGCAAAAATTTAGCGCTGCTCAATAATTTTGTAATTAAATTAAGCAAGCAGCCAGAAGATCAGCAACTGAGGGACACCGTTGAAAAATACGTTAAGATTGTGCAAAAAGATCTCGCAGGAGTTGGTATTAAGTTTGATAGTTTAGAAGAGATGGCTGCGGTAAAAGTGATGCTTGATAGCATGAAGCAAGAGAAGTAAAAAACAGGGCAGCGTATCTGTACGTTGCCCTGTTAATAATTCTTACTGTATGACTAGTCGTTTGACGTTGTTCCGAGTGCGTCCATGCATACATCATCGCACTTTGATTTAATTTCTCCGAGGTTGAGCGTACAACCTTTTCCGGCTGAAGATGAAGAGGTACCAATTTGTGCTTCTCCACACAATGCTCTCCCCTCACCGTACCCAGCGTAACATTTAACGTTCGTTGGAGAGCAGTCCTTCTTTTTAAAAAGATTAACAAAGTCTGCGACTCTAAATCCTGTTTTATCGAGAACGGTGAATGAGATATCTTCAGGCTTAAAAGTTGTTTGGTGCATTTCTTGGCAGCGATTTCTGCAGGCATTTTGTACGTCGCCCGGTTTTATTTGGCAGCCGCCCTGTAGAGGGTTAAATCCTCTATTCGCCTGAATTTTACCACAGCTCAATGTATTTTCTCCTGATCCTGCAAAGCATTCGATTTCTGCGTGAGGACAATGCCCGTCGTTGGTAACAAGTTCAAGAGCATCGGGAATTGATCCAGCGACGTTAAGGGTGAATTTTGCAGCTGCTTTTGCGCCTTCGGTAGCAAAATCAACACCTGGCTTAACAATCATGAATGCAGGTTTGATAGCTTTGCCATAGACGGTATCTGCTTGATCTTTAAACCAGTTAACAGCATCCTGAATTTTTAATTTGTCATACAGGTATTTTACGCCAGTCTTATCGAGCGTAATATCGATCCCTTGTCCAACATAACGCAGACCGGTTTGAAGCCCCTTAACGCCAGCTTCACCCCAATCTTTGACTTTGCCGGGAAGGTCTTCAATAAAATCGAAAATATCATGAATAGCGCTTTTTACTTGAATTTTATACGAGCCATCAGTGTCTTTGTAAGCAACAAACGTCGCATTACCTGGTTCAGTGTAGGTGCCTGTTTCTCGGTCGGGTAAATTAAAAATAGTTTTACTTAATGAGCATGCACCGCGTTGAGTTCGGTCATTTCCTTTTGGTTGTACAAGCGTAAATCGTGCATCGGTACAAGCTCCAACCCATTGGGTGCGCCAGCCAACCGGCTTGTCGGTCATATTATAGAATACGAGGGTAGTTGCGTGGAGCGTTTCAAGGCTCATGGCAAATCCCCCAAAAACAAGTATGAGAATCTGTTTTTTTACCATAACTATCCCCTAAAATAATCTCTTACTTTTCATCGTCTTGCATGTGCATACCCTGACGCGCTTGCATAAACGGCGCGTAATTTTTGCTATTGAGCATGGCTTGGCGGTAACTGTTTTCTAAAAATTCTTTGTGCATCTTGGTTATATATACCGACCCCCTCTCATTGATCTCAAGCCCTTTTTGTTGTGGAGCTTGTGGTTGTTGAGCAGGGATAGCATTGTCGGGAACTATGAGTTGAACAACGCACGCAACAGGTATATTGGATGTGATCTGAATCTGTACAGCGGGGGCGGGATGCGCTGTGACGACCCCGCTAACGCTGACACTCAAGATCATTACTAAAAACTGAGTCGTTTTCATGTAACGATCCTTTTAGTTTTCTGGATGACCGAAGGGGGTGAGAACTTCACCTGCCAAATCAACGGTTTCCCGGGGTGTTTCTGGTAAGTCAGTAAAGACTGAACCAACAACATTGCCTGATTGGCGGATGACTCTGCCAGGATAACCTAAAAGATTATTGTCGCTGTAGGCATTGCTTACGCAAGCAAACATGCTTACCACTACCAGCCCGACCGATACAATTGTCATTTTTTTCATAGAAACTCCTTTATAGTTGTGAATCATTTCTTTTTATGAACTTCTATACCTAGCCTATCATATAAATGTTTTCAGTCGCAATAAAGCGAGGAAGATTTAAAACTATTGATTTTCTAATTGAAAATCTTTTAATCTGAGTAATGTAACGAGCTGGAGCAGAGTTAGTGGGGAAATAACGGCGAGAAGGTGGAAGTTCGCAAGAGGTGAAAAAGAGAGAAGGCTCAAAATAGACCTGGGGAAAAACTTAAAGAAAACTGCAAAAAATCTAACATTTTATCTAGGAGAAGGTATGAAAAGATTACTCGTGTTAAGTGTGGGGCTGCTTGCTAGCGCCTCGATGTTTGGAGCGGGCGCGAATCCAGTAGTGTGTGAGTCGACAATTGATTTTAATGGCATTGCGGATGTTTTAGAGAGTAATGATTTAAGATCAGTTGTAAGTGTTATTCCGGGCACGGAAGCTTTGGTGGCAAAATTAAAACAATTAGCAGGAATTCTCAGAAGTCTTGGGAAAATTAATGTTGATCTTTGTAAGCTCAAAGCGAGTGGGCTTAAGTTTGGCAACCAGGTAAAATGCTTGAAGGCAAAACCGCAAACAAAGCAGGGACCTAGATCGGTTGTTTGTGCCCCGTATGATTGTGGTGGTACAAAAACAGATTGCATTCATAATACGCTTGGTCAAGCAAAAATAATCCTTCGAACGCTATTTGACGACTTTGTTGGTTCTCAAGAAGGAGATAAGGTTGTTAAAGGACTTTTATTACAAATACTTGAGCTTGTTGATCAAGCAGATTTAGCTAATAAAATTTCTTCTGCGGCATTACCGGTTTCAGAAAAAGTTTTGAAAGTATTTGAAGGCGCTCAAAAGATTATTCCTGCAGATAAACCTGTTACAACGAGAGCGTAAGTTTGTTGATTGCATAAAAAAAGGGAGAAAATATGAAAAAAATATTGTTAGGACTTTCTGTAGCGATAAGCTTTTCCTTCTTGCAAGGGGACGATAAAATTGTAACTGGGAGTATGCTTTTTGATGACGTAAAAAGTACAGTTGGGTCAGTGGTTCGTTCGGTAGGTGTGTTTAAGAATTTGCCGGATAACTTTAAGAAATTAGGACAAAAGATAAACTGTATATCAGATTCTAAGGCTACGGGTTGTTCCTGTGAAACTGACGCTAAGTGCTTTGCATCTGCACTGATTATGTTAGATGATTTTATAGCTCAGCTGAGTGAAGCTCTTATTGGAAAAGTTGTGCAAGAAGGTGCTGGATTAAAATTTGTAAAACAAGGTGTTGTTATGAGCCTTACAGATCTTATCCAAAGCGCTATAGCATATAAGAAAAAAACAACTAAGGCTGCCGCATCTCCAGCAATGCAAGGGTTTATTTCTACGTTGGGCGTCAACGCGTTGCGGATCCAGTCGGTGACTGAAGATGTGATCCCAATGGTTACGTTTGCTTTGGACCCTATTGGTTCTGCAGCAGCTGTTTCACCTGCTCAGCAAGCTATAATAAATTCGGAACCTGTTACGGTCAATAAGGGAGACATTAGCGAACTTGATCTCTAAGAATTGTAATAAAAATCTATTTTAGATTTTGAGGAGGGTTCCGAACCCTCCTCTTTTTAAGAAGGGGGACATATGAAGAAGATGTTATTTTTTTGCGGCATAGCTTTAATGGTTACGGAATGTTGGGGCACGGTACCTAAGTTTCAGGACAAAGAGCTCGCAGAGGCAATGAATATTGTCCGCCATAAGATAGATGCATTTAAAAACGATGAAGTTCTTAAAGCTCTTCAGGCAGAACAGGCAAAGCTTTTAGAGCAAATTAAGATCGAAAAAGATGTAAGAGCGCTTGCTCGATTAAATAAATATCAAAATACGGTAACGCACAAAATCACCACATATCCGATGAATAAAAAAATGGCGTTAGAGAAATTACAAGAAGCGCTTGAATCTTTAGAGTTTGTATTGTACGTCATCAATCCTTTTGAATTTCAGGCAATGGCGTAATCTGTTCAATGGACCTAATAGTTTGTGAGGAGGGTCTCAAACCCTCCTCTTTTTATTGTAAAACAGGTTACACTCATACGTGTAAGGGTATGCCCCTTGCCGAAAGATGGGGATTTTATGAAGACGGTACTCAAAAAGAGTTTGGTTATAGGAGTTTCTTTTCTGCTTTCTTTGTGCGCTCAAGCAAAAGATGAGCAAGTGGTGCAGGAGAAGGCGCCGCAGCTGACCATTGCAGAACAGATTGCTCAAAAAGAGCATGAGATTGAAAAGGTAAAAAAGATCATGTCCAAGCAGCGCCAAGAGGCGCAGCGGTCAGTTGAGAATGCAAGTGATGTATTGGAGCGAGAGGCGGGGCGGTTTGCAACGCGGCGGCAGATGGCAAAGCTGCCTGACGATTACGAAGATCTTGAAGGCTGGGATGCCGCAAAAGAAAAGGCTGCGGTAGTAGCGCAAAAAACTGCCTACGCAACAGCAGAATATGCTACCAAGGGTGCGCAGTTGTTTCTTGATTATGTTGTTCACCCGTTGGCGGTGCACCCAAAATCGGTCAAACAGCTTTGGAAGTTGGGAACGCTTGAAAAAGATGAGTACTTTTTGAAGCGTGAACAGGAGAAAAAGCTGAAGGGCGTAGAAGAAAAACCAGCCGTGGGCGAGAAAGATTCTGGCGTTGATACAAGCAAATAGCTGAGAAGAAAATGGAATGCCTTATGAGCCTCGGTTGCTGCGAAATATGGGCAGAACGTTAACTTTGCACGCGTCTCCTGGTATTCTGGCAGTATGAAGATCATAACGCAGAACAAAAAAGCATTTTTCGATTACGAAGTTTTAGATCACATTGAGGCAGGGATTGTTCTCAAAGGTGACGAAGTGAAGTCTTTGCGCAGAGGGGAAGCGAATCTGATTGGTGCATTTGCGAATATGCACGGGGGTGAACTTTTTCTACTTAACTGCTTTATAGGGCTGTATTCCCACGCCTACGCCAAAGATGACATAACCCGCCGTTCGCGAAAATTGCTCGTCCACCGTCGCGAGCTGAGCAAGCTCGCCGGTGCGATTTCACAAAAGGGTATAACCCTTGTCCCTTTGAAACTCTATTTTAACGAACGCAATGTCGTTAAGGTCGATATCGGCCTATGCAAACATAAAAAAGCTCACCAGCGCAAAGAAGAGATACGTGAACGGGATATCCGTCGCGAGACTCGGCGCGAACTTAAAGATGTTTTCCGCGGGTGATCTGAACATTGTGTTTGTAGCATTCATTAAAAATTCTTTTCAACGTTGATCGTGTGAGGAGTGGGGTGAGATTCTTGTCTTTAGGGCAAGCGCTTCTTTACACTCAAATAAGAGATGTAGTATTAAAGGAGTTTTTTATGAATGTTACTCGTATGGTTCAGTTTTTCTTATTTGTTGCCTGTTGTTCTGTTGTCGAGAGCCAGGCCTATTCACTCGTTGTGAAAAATGAAACGACAAAGCCGGTATTTGTTGCGAGTTACAGTCGGTTTCGCACGCGGCCTTTTTTTGACAGCCGTACAGAGCCGGTAGAAGTTGCAGCCGGAGCTCAACTCTCTTTGGAGTTGCCAACAGTTAATCACCTGAGGTCGGTCTATGTTAATGCTGCTTTTGCAGTGAAGGATCTTCCTGAGGCGGCATTGGGTATTTCAGGTCTTCATGTTCTGCGTGCAAGTGACACCAAGAGACAGCTTTGCTCGTCGGTGGTTATACGATCGAATGAACAGGGCGCGCTTACGTTTGCCTGCGTCTAAAATTAACGGCAGTAAGGTACGATGGATGTTTTATCGTCCCTACTGCCGCAAATGATAAAGAGAACCTTACCATTTCCCGTTTTTGATCTTAAGCTAGACCTATATTTAAAGATAACGTTCCCTGTGGAGATTGCAAGATTTTTGCGAGCTTGGGGGCTATTGCTCTTGGTGCTTCACTTTTGTATACTTATTTGTATGCTTTTTGTGTGCATTATTGGTTTTTCAGAGGGAGGAGTGTTCTATGTCAAAAATGATGCGAGTAACGGATGAAACCGCAAGTAACCTTAATGAGCTTGCGAAAGACATGAAAAAGTCAAAGCAGTTGCTCATGGAAATGGCAGTTAAAAAAATGGCACGCGAGCAGTTTTTTCGAAAGGTCGAAGAAGCTTACAGGCGTATGAGTCCAGAAGAACGAGCTCTTGAAATTAAAGAGGCTGGGGAGTGGGATGTTACCCTTGCTGATGGGCTTGCGGGCGAGGGAGATTATTGATGAAGCATGAAATCTTAATGCGGGGAACTGTGTTGATGTTTGATCTTGATCCTGTGGTTGGGCACGAGCAGGCAAAACTACGACCGTGTGTAGTTATCTCCCATCCCCTTCGAGAAAAGGGACTATCGGAGCTTGTTGTTGTTTTACCGATAACTTCTCGGTACCGTGAGCTTCCCTGGCTTATCCCTGTTCTTCCACCAGAGGGCGGGCTCAAAAAGAGTTCTTTTATTATGAGCAATCAGCCTCGAACTATTTCTCTTTTACGGAGAAAAAGTGAAGTACTTGGGGTTCTTTCTGAAAACACTATGAAGCAAGTTGATGAGCTCTTGAGATATCTTTTGGATCTGTGATGCGTTTTGGTGGTAAAAATTAGGAGTTATGACGGCCCGTTCTTCACTTTCTGTCTTTGCCGTTAAAAAAATGGCTTGCCAATCGTAGCTTTCTCCGCATCGGAGAGATTGGCTTTTAGAAAGCGAAGATTGGTGGAGGCGATGGGAATCGAACCCATGTCCGCATTATATCGAGCAACCAGTACTCCATGTTCAGCCACTGAAAATACTATATCTGCCTTGTCAGCGGCACAACACCGCAGATACGTTAGCTTGATGTTCATCCAGGCTATGAAGCTACGAACTTTCCCTGGCAGTTCTATCTGGTTATACGTGATACATTAGCTGATAGACACGCCGGTGTATCAAGTTTCACTTAATAAAAATTAAGCGAAAGAAAGTACAGGTTCTGCACTTTAGTTTGACCAATTGTTTAACGAGCACTTAGTCAACGCTCGACATGCACTGTTTACCTTCAACAACACGTCGAAGCCAGTACGCCCCCGTATATTTCAATGAATTCCATTCTAATTGTAATAACTTTGGCGGGGTTTGTCAAACGTATGCTTTGCATATGAGCTGACAAAAGCCCGCGCAAATTGTTCGCTGGAGAGCTTTACTCAATACAGCAGTCGATAGCCCTGCGGACCATTTCTCCCAAAGAGCCTAAAAAGCCCTTCTTCTTATCTGTTTTCGACAGCGCATCGTCGTTGATCTTTTTCACGTCGTCAACAGCAATCAACTTCATATTTAAGCCCCAAAAGAGGGAATAGAGGCTATATGACTTTTCAAACAGGTCATAGGCTTCTTCTTTTTTGCCCATGCTCAGCTGTTTTGTCCCCACTTCCATCAGTCGCATCGACGCGGCTAAGAGGTGCTTGGAAATGCACCAGACTTCGCCCTCGTACTCTTTAATGATCTTTTTCAGGAGCTCTTTACGTATATTGCGTACGTCCATAATAAGATCGTAATATGCAGGTTTGCCTGTTTTAGCTCCTGAGAAGAAAAAGTGCTCTTCAAGGCTAATCAAGTTCATAATGGCAATCGAGAGGTCTTGGTCAGATGAGAGGTCCATTTTATCCTGTTTTTTCATCTCATCTACTTTTGAAATAAATTGTTCGAGATTTAACATCTTTGGATTATGATTTGCTTCATTACTCATATGTTACTCCTCAATAATAGTATTAATGGGTTAGTGGGTGATGCCATAAAAAATCAAACTAAGAACTACCAAGACGCCAACCGGGTAGGCAACTTTCTGAAATGCAAAGCGTGCGTGTCCATTGTTCTTTTCTTTACTGCGTCTATACAAAAAGCAGCCAACTGCAAAGGCTAAAGTGCCGATTGCAATTCCGAGTAATAACTTGTCCATGCCCCAGAGCTTGTTAAGTGGGTGGCCAATATAGCCAGCATAGCTAAGCCCCCCGACCATAGAGGCAAAATAAAGCGCCGTAACAAGAATTTTTCTTCCATAAAACACAATGTTATGGCGTGTGAGAAAGTTGACCGTCCAGGCGATAAGCGATGCGGTAAGGCCGCCGATCCACAGCCCGGTTATTGTGTCATCAATTCCCAGCCACTTTGTAAAACCTACCCCTGCGCCGACGGCAAGTGCACACATAGGGCATACGGCTTTAAGCGAAAGTGGAAAAAAGCTTGTTAGAACTGTTGAAATTGCATACAACTGCTTGTTAGACTGTCTCATGATAATCCCCTCTTGATAGATTGTTTCTTCTTTTAGCAAAGCATATATCGCTCAAAAAGCGCAAGAGTGTTGCTCTTGGAGGGCGATATTGTCGCTATAAAAATGGCAAAGGGTAGAGGGCTGAGGTATACTAATACGATAGATTTTTTTCTCATACTATGAATGGTCGCATAATGAATAGAGAAGATGGTATTTTGCAAAGTGGTGATGAACGAGTAATTCGGCAAGAAAAGGTGCGCAAGCTTCGCGCATCCGGTATTGAACCGTGGCCGAATGTGAAACCGGTTGCCAATACGTGCCAGCAAGTTATTTCTGAATATGTTGCTGACCAAGAGAAACACTATGTGGTCGCAGGTCGCTTGATGAGTAAGCGGCTCCACGGTAAAACTGCTTTTGCCCATCTTCAAGACCAAACCGGCCGTTTACAACTGTATTTTAAATTAGACATAGTTGGAGAAGAAGCGTTCCAGCTTTTTGAGCATATGATCGACTTAGGTGACATTTTGTGGTGTGAAGGTACATCATTTGTCACCAAGACGGGTGAAATCACGCTCCGGGTTACCAACTTTACCCTTTTAAGTAAATGTTTGCACCCACTTCCAGAAAAATTTCATGGTTTACAGGATATCGAAATTAAATATCGCCAACGATATCTCGATTTAATGACCGATCTGCAGACACGAGATCGTTTTATTAAACGTTCAAAAATTGTCAGTACGATTCGTACCTTTCTTGATGAGCGTGGCTATCTTGAGGTTGAAACGCCGATGCTCCATCCTATTGCCGGTGGTGCTGCCGCAAAGCCGTTTATCACCCATCATAATGCGCTTTCCTCTGATTTTTATTTACGTATCGCTCCTGAGCTCTATCTGAAACGTTTAGTGGTTGGCGGGCTTGAACGAGTTTATGAAATTAATAGAAATTTCCGCAATGAGGGAATCTCGACTCGTCATAATCCTGAATTTACCATGCTTGAACTCTATACGGCATACCAAGATTATCATTATGCAATGGATCTTGTTGAAGCACTTATTCGCACCATAGCACTCCATGTTGCTGGCTCGCTTCAACTTCCCTTCGGTGACCATGTGCTTGATTTTGAAAAGCCCTTTCGACGACTTTCAATGCGTCAATCGGTACTTGAGTATGGCAATATTAAAGAAGAAGAAATTCAGCCAGATACTATCGACGCTTTGATTAAGAAACATAAGCTTGAACTGCCGCATGGTGGTGCGTACGGAGAGAAAATAGTGGCTCTTTTTGAAGCCTTTGTGGAAACAAAACTTATACAGCCAACGTTTATTATCGACTATCCTATTGAAGTTTCGCCTTTGGCAAAACGAGATAGTGACAATCCTGCTATGGCTCCACGATTTGAGCTTTTTATTGCGGGTATGGAATTGAGTAATGGCTATAGTGAGCTTAATGATCCTTTGGATCAAGCTGAGCGTTTCAAAGAGCAACTGCAAGCGCGTGCTGCTGGTAATGTAGAAGCACATCAATTTGACCAAGAGTTTGTTCTTGCGCTTGAATATGGGTTGCCACCAACTGCTGGTATTGGTATTGGTATTGATCGTTTAGTGATGATGCTCACGAATACGACATCGATTAAAGATGTCATCTTGTTTCCAACGCTCAAGAAGCGAGACTAAAAAAAAATACGCGAGACGAGTAGTAGCCAATAGGGGGTTTTGTGAAGCGAACTCAAGTAAACCATGGCATAACAGCGTTGTTATGTATTTCTTTCTTTTCTTTTTTTTCTCTCAAATCAAAATGGCCAACGACCCAAGAGCTTGTAGCTCATATTAAGGGTGCGCTTGAGGCTCCAAAGAGTTTGACGAGCGAAGATGAAGCAGGCGAAAGCGATACAAGCCAATCCCAATTAGAAAAAGCACTGGTCGCTCGCATGCTCTTAGATTGCGCCGAACGTAAAGCTGATGATGCGCAAAAGCAGGAGTTAAAAGAATTACGCGAGCAATTGGACGAAGCTGTTTACACAAGTTTGGTTGATTGCACTCCAACGCGTGGCCGCCGAACACAGCGACCGCAGCAACGTCCAACGCAGCAAACACCTGTGGTACATGTATCCCAAGAACCGCAACAGCAGATTATTTCACATCAAGAAGTTGTTCGTGACCCTTCATTTCGTAATGCCTTAGTCAGCGATAAGCTTACGGTTGGATCATTAGACGCAAAGCAAACCGTTATCGATAATCTTGTTGTCAGAAATATGCTGACCGTGCCTAATGGCATTGTTACACAGGCTGATAGTGAGCACTTAAACTCTTTGTGGGTTGATAATGCAATTAAGGGTGGCAACCTTGATATTGCCGGTCAGACGATTGTGCGTGGTTCTTTATATCTTTCTCCAACCGCGCAAACGCTTACCAATATCAGTCCATCATTGAATGATGGTGTTACGGTTGGCGTACTGACAGGTGGCCTATTGAGTGCACAAAAGCTAACCGCATATATTGGCGCTGGAACAGGATATCTTAAAATGCCAACAAGCCAAGGCGATGCCCTTCAGTACACGACGTGGCCAGCAGTAACTGTGTCTTTACAACCATCAGCAGATAATTTTGTTTATATCAATCAACAGGCAAAAGCGGTTGTGTCAACAGCACAGCTTTCGGACGAACGTTTTATTTTTATTGGTAAAGTGCGAACGTCGGCAACAGATGCACTATTTGTTCAACGTATTAATCAGCAGGCAAAACATACGGCTAACAAATTAGCGCAGGTGGTAGAAGGTGCACTCGGTTCTTTATATGTTGCTGGTTTAGCAGTTGGTCAGGCTGGAACGGCTGGATTACAAGTATCGGCTGGGCAATACTATTGGGGTACGCATCAGTTCAATCCAAATGGTGGGTCATCGATAAGCTGGCTTGCGTTCTGTGGGACCACGAATACATTTGTCGCTCAGCAATCAGCTCTTGATTATCAGCAGTATGATGTCAACGGTACGCTGACTCCAATTCCTGCTGGCATGTATGCACGCCACTTATTACTTGTGACGGGCGATGGGGATGCTGAACGGTATTTGTTGGTCTATTCCCAAAAATGGTATGAAGATCTTGCTCATGCTGAAGTGGGGGATGTGCCCATCACGCCAGCTTCATGGACCGGTAATATCTTGCAACTTGCATCGATTATTGTGAAAAACGATGCAACAGCACCACTTGTCAAAATTTTAGATGAAAAACCACGTCATGGCGTTGTGGTTAATTCTGTTTCTGGCACTGAGCATCATGGCAATCTGCTCGATCTTGGTCTTGATCAGCATAAACAATATCTGTTGGCTAACGGAACCCGTCCTATGGCAGGTCCTTTGGACATGGGGAATCAAAGTATTGTGAATGTGCATGATGTAAACGGCATAGTTTTGGCCGATAAAGCGAAAATTGATGCACTTGCTGCTCGCATTGAAACGTTGAGTGTTGCAACAAGTAAACATGATGCTTTGCTGCGTGATAGTGAAACGCAGCAGGCGATTCCTATTCCTGCATTTGGCATGACTGGCATGAATGTGCACACGGCGCAGCGCGTGTATGAAGGGGCCGTTTATTATCTTTTGCGTGATGTGACATTTAAAAAAATAGTATTTCGAACAACGGAAACAGTAGCTCCCGCAGCACTTTCACTTGGTATCTATCAAACGGCAACAGGAAGTTCCGGTGCTGGTACATTGGTTGCATCGATAACGTCTTTTGCACCAATTCCTGGGGGAGCAGCAACACAGGTTGTTGCATGCAGAGAAGGGGTTGTTACGCTTAAAGCGGGAATTATCTATGTTCTGTTTGGGAGAGCAACAGCAGCAGGTGCTCTTACATTGCGAACATACTCCTGTCCTGATATTGATTTGATTACCAATGGCACAGCATACGGGTATCCACTCTCATTTACGACAACACTCCCATCGGCAACACCATTGCCAACCACGTTTAATCCAGCACAAGCGCTTGCTGCGCATGGCAATCATGTTGCACCGATTATTCGCCTTGTTGGGTAATGGATATTCGAAAATTTTAGCAAACAATTGACGAAAAATTTTCCAATGACTATAACTGTCCTGAAATGTCGGGTCGTTTGCATTTTCCGAGGCTTGCCTCGCGCGGAACTTTTTCTCGCGACCTCGAAGATACCCTGTAGTTTGCTGCGCGGGTTCTTCACAAGAAATGATACAAAGGGAGAGTTATTGTTATGAAAATAAGAAATTTATACCAGAATTTTGTGGCTGCAGTTTTTTTGATAAACCTTGCTGCTTGGGGTTCTGAGAAAAATCAGCGACCTTTTATGGTCGACGAGGTTCTTGCGGCACCGCGTGCACCGCACCATTCATCGGTTATGCCAGTTCAACATGAACAGCCGTGCGCTTGCGGTACTGTTGTTACCCTGCGTGACGGTGTATTCCGTCGTCTTGATGTAGATCTACTTGTTGCCAAAAAACAGATTACGCAGACTGATGTTATGATCACGGGAACATTGATTGCAAGTAATGTTGTTTCAACGGGTGCTATCAGCGGCGCGCAACTGAATATTAGTGGTCCTGCTGTAGTTGGTAGTTTAACGGCGGGAAATGCGGTACTTAATCAGGCAGCTATTAATACCCTTACTGTTACGAATCCCATTGTAGGGGCCCTTTCTGGCGCTGCATCACTCAATGTGTTGAAGGCTGGAGATACAATGACGGGGCAGTTGCGTGTAGGTAGTTTAGCTGGCGCGGCAGCGGTGTTACGTGGTTTAGGGACAACGCAAACGCCAGCATTACAACTTTTAGATAATCCTACGGCAACAACTGCAGATACATTCTTGGCGATTGATAGCTCTGGTAATGTGACGCAAACGGTATCACCGGTGCAAGTTGGCATGTTGGCCAATGCAACGAGTAGTAATGTACCCAGTACTCTGGTGCAGCGGGATGCTGCTGGGAGTTTTGAAGCAAATGTTTTGAGGCTGCAAGGGCTTGATGTTGTAGGGACGTCAACATTTAGTGACCGCATGTATCTTTTATTTCAGGATGTTTCTCCCAACAATATTTTATATGTTCAGAAAAGTGCTATAACAGCGCCAAATCAGTTTAATTCTATTAAAGTTGCAATGGATACTATTACAACCAATAGTGCAAATAATCCATTCGTTATCAGAGTTACCCCAGGTGTGTATGTCGAAGATACGATTACCATGAAGCCGTATACAAGTATTCGGGGCGATACGCAGGGTTCTGTTATTATTGAAGCGTCATCTCCAGCAAATGACATTATTGTTGCGTGCGATAATGCCTACCTGAGAAATTTCACGATGCGTGGGGCTACTAATCCTGGTAAGGCGGCAATCACGATTGACGGAGGGCACCTCGTTCTTGACATGGTGATGTTCGAGTCAAGCGATGAATTTTTAAAAATTCGTGCCACTTCTGCTCCATGTTCGGTAATTTTACTTAATTCAGAAATAAGCAATGCAGCGGTATTTTCAACAGCATTTGATATTCAAAGTACGGCGGGGCTGCAATGTGGTCTTATTACGAGAAATATTTTTTGGAGTCCGGTAGCTCCATTGGCTGCAGGGCTGACTATCATAAAAGATTCGGGACCAGGTGCGTTTTTTGTTGGATCCACCCTCGTGTTGGGTAATGCGTTGTTGGCGCCAGTGCCGGGATCAGGAACAAAATATTTGGAGCTTTCAAATGGTGCAAGTGCTGCTTTGGGAATTTCTTTGCTGCGTGGGTTTGATGTTGGTATTTCAGTTCCAGCGACCCTTGTGGGGCCACGCCTGGTGTTGCAAGGTGTGGTTGGGTCAAATAATAATCTTGATATTTCTGTGCAAGATCAGCAGACGCAAGGAAGTATTATGGGGGTTTTTGCACATGAGAAAATTAGCGTTGATCCTGCAGTTCGAGGGATTTCTGTGCTTGTTACCGAGCCTACCAATGGCGGGGTTGATATTGTAGGACCAGTGATAACCGGTCATTCGATGGATGTCCTTACGAATGTCAGCCCTTTGATTAACGATGGTTCAAGTTTAGGGGCTTTGAGTGGAAGTATATTACATACAACGACTTCGTCACTCGTGGTAACCGTGTCTGCAGGTAGTGGATATTTGATGAATTTACCCATGGTTCCCGTGATCGATACAACTGATGATTTAGCATTGATTGAGTGGGCAACAACTACGACAATTCTTCAACCAAATAAAGATAATTTTTTGTACATCAATAATCTTGGGCAATTACAAGTGAGCTTGTCGCAACCGTCATTGGTTTATACAATCCCACTAGGTAAAGTGCGTACGAGTGGTACAGGAGCTCTTTTTGTTGAACAGATTGCTCAGAGCGCAAATCATACTTCTACAAGATTAACCGAAGCATTTATAGAATCATTTGGTTCAGTGTATGTGCAAGGTTCGATTGTAAATAAATATGATCTTGACGGTCTGTCGGTGAGTCCTGGTAAATATGTGCACGGAACTCATATGTTTGAACCGACTGGAGGAACGCAAATTACTTGGGAAGCTTTTCTTGGAGCGGGAACTAATGAGTTTATTACAACACAAACTGCCGTTGATTTTCAATATTTTGATAATAACGGGGTCCTGGATACGATACCAACCGGTTCTTATGCCAAGCATATGCTCTATGTTATTGGTGGTTTTGAACCGACAAGTGGAGCGATTAATGAAAAATATGCATTGGTGTATTCTCAAACAGTATTCGCGGCACTCGCCGACGCTGTTGCAGGACCAACTCCCACGCCACCAAGTACGTGGACGGGAAATATTGTTCAAATTGCGGCGATAGTGGTACAGAATGACAGTTCGGTGAGGATTGCTCAAATTCTTGATCAGCGACCACGCTTAGGGTTTGTCCCAAGCTCTGTTGCTGGAACTTCAGACCATGGAAATTTATTAGGTTTGCTTGCTGATGATCATCCTCAGTACCTATTAGCTAATGGGGCTCGGGCTATGTCGGGTGATTTGCAAATGGGGGGCAATCAAATTTCCAATGCGGGACAGATTAATGGCGTTACCATACAATCTCACGTTTCGCGCCATTTGCCTGGCAGCGTGTTACAAGACCCATTGCCGATGGGTATTCCGGTTACGATTGGGACGGCAAATAGCCTTTCTCAAAGTGGCGGTGTGGTGAATAACTTTGCTTATTCTGACCATGTTCACGCACACGGTGCTCAAACTGATGCGACATTGCATGCAGTAGCAACAACAGGTGCAGCCGGTTTTATGTCATCTGCTGACAAACAGTTATTAACCAATGCAACACCATCAAATACTCCAAACACGTTAGTATTGCGAGATGCACAGGGTGATTTTGCAGCCGGTACTATTACAGCTGGATTGATCGGTAATGTGACAGGTAACGTTGTAGGTAATCTCTCTGGTGCAGCATCAGCGAACGTATTGAAAGCCGGTGATACGATGACCGGACAACTGCGTATCAGTGATGCAATAAATTCAGCCCTGGTGCTGACGACAAACACAACAAGCCCAACAGCATCAATAACGGGCAACGGTACAACGCAGGCTCCGGCGTTGCGGCTTACCGGCGTACCGACATTGCCGGCGCCAGCAATAGTATTTGATGCAACGGGTTATGCATTAACGATGGATTTTACAGGTAATGTTATAAAGTCAGTTGGTAATGATGGTGATATGTTGCGAACATTTTTTAGTCAACCAAACTGGTTTAGGACGGTTGAGCCAAAGCGTGAACTGTTCTTCTATGATGACTTTACGGGTCAGGCATCTTCGGCGAATCTTTTAAACTACGGGGATACTGTTTGGTTTGGTGATGTCTCTGGTACGGCAGCTTCGATTTCAGCTCCGGTTCCGATTTCCAACGATATTGGTGTTGTACAGCTAAATTCGGGAACGACGGCTACATCGCGTACTTCTATGAATAAGAGTTTTTCCGCTCTTTCATTTGGCAAAGGTGTATTTGTTGCTGAAATGCGAGTTCGTTTTAACGCACTTTCAAACGGCACACAAAACTGCATTGCTCGTATTGGGTATGGCAATACGAATGCGGCAACTGGTGCTATTGGTACGAATGATTTCACGAACGGTGTTTATTTTGAATATGACTTTTCTCAAACGACCCCAAATCACTATTGGCGGTGCAAAACGGCGGTAAGTGGTGGAGTCGGAAGTCCAACGGTTACGCCAACAACAACGGCAATTGTTGCCAATACATGGTATACCTTACGCATAGAAGTTAATGCGGCAGCTAATTTGGCAAAATTTTATGTTGACGGTGTGCTGGTTGCGACGAACACTACCAATATTCCAACAGGAGCTAACGCTTGTGGAGCGGTTGCTATTATTGGAAGAATATTAGGAGCAGGCGTTCCTAATATTGGCTTACTTGTTGATTACTGGATCCATAGTTATATTTTGACCACACTCCGTTAAGCTAGGATTTGATTGACGAAAAAAAAACTCATGACTATAACTATCCTGAAAAGGAATGGTTATAAGCTGGGAGAGTAGTCGTCATGAAACTAAGAAATCCGTATCAGTGCTTCGTACTGGTCTGCTTTTTGATACACTGTGCTGTTTTGAGCCCTGAACAAAAAGAACAAAGACTTCCCGAAGTCGACGAGATTCTTACTTCCACTGCTTCGCCTGTACGGTCAGCGATGCCGCGTGCATCGCGCCCATCTCAAGCTACTGTCCCTCAAGAACAGGTTCGTGTTTCTGGTACTACGATTTCTCCTCGCGATGCTGTTTTTAGGCAATTGGATGTTAATACGCTTATAGTCCAAAAACAGTTAACGGTTAATGATATAAAATTAACGGGGACTGTTGTCGTTGGGACGATTGTTTCGACGGGTCCAATTATCGGTCCTTCGATTACGATTAATGGACCGGCCAATGTTCAAAATTTGAATGTTGCTGGCACCACGACCTCAACAAATATTGCAGGTACTAATCTTACGATTTCTAATAATACTACACTTAATAATGCTGTAATTAATAATGCTACTATCAACACGCTTGATGTTGTAAATACACTTACGGTCAAAGATTTATATGTTACGGGGACGCAACATATCGAATTTGGAGTTCTCGATAATTTATCTGTTATCGGGACGACGACGACAAGAAATCTTACCGTAACTGATCATGCAACTATCAGCACGCTCGATGTTGTTGGAAGTGTTACGATTCATGGCCCGTTGTTCGTAGATGGACCTATTTTTGGAAATCTCGTAGGTAACGTAACGGGGAATGTCGTAGGAAATGTTCTTGGGAACTTGACGGGTAACGTCTATGGCAATGTTGTAGGTAATCTCTTGGGTGATGTTACGGGTAATCTGAGTGGCCAAGTGATTGGAGGGTTGCTGGGTAACGTAGTTGGGAATGTTTCTGGAGCGTCATCATTGAACGTGCTCAAAGCTGGCGATACGATGACCGGTCAGTTGCGAGTGAGTACTGTAGGTATTGAGCCAGCAGTTGTTATCACTGGTCAGGGAACGACGGTCGCGTCAGGACTTCAATTACTTGCTAATCCACCAGCATCGACCTCAGATACCATATTGGCGATTGACTCTTCAGGCAACGTTACACAGTCTGCTATTTCTCTGGGTTCTATTTTGAGTGGTGGTACGAGTGGCAATATTCCAAATACTCTGGTATTGCGCGATGACTCAGGTAACTTTGCTGCAGGTACTATTTACGCAAATTTAGTTGGAGATATTTCGGGTACCATCGTAGGAAATATTTCTGGCGCAGCCTCGCTCAACGTACTTAAATCGGGCGATGCAATGTCCGGTCCACTTGATATGACAACAAATAATATTACCAATGTGGGCACGGTGAATGGTGTGGTTGTACAAGCGCACGCTGCGCGGCATGCGCCGAGTGGTGCAGATCCACTCTCAACAGCTGTTCCTGTAACAATTGAAACAATTAACTCCCTCGGTACGTCAGATTCATTCTCTCGCTCAGATCACGTACATGCGCATGGAAGTCAGGCTGACCCAACGCTTCATGATTTAGCTACTGATGTTGCGCATGGTTTTATGTCGTCGACTGATAAGCTTATGTTGATGAACGCAACGAGTGGCAATATGCCGAATACGCTTGTCTTGCGCGATGATTTGGGTAGTTTCGCCGCGAATACTGGGTACTTACAAGGACTGGATGTTGTCGGTACGTCGACGTTTAGGGCTGCAGTCTATAACTTATTTGCCAACGTTTCGCCGAATAATATTTTATATGTTCAAAAAGGTCAGATACGAGCGCCGAACCAGTTTAACTCGGTGAAAGCTGCTGTTGATAGTATTACCGACAGTAGTGCAACAAATCTTTATGTTGTTGCGGTAGGGCCGGGTGTTTATACAGAAGATCCTATTACTCTTAAGCCATATATGTGTATTCGAGGAGATAGCGAAGGAACAACAATTATCCAAGCGAATAATCCGAATGCAGATTTAATAACAGCCGTTGATCAGTCATATATGCGTAACCTTACCTTGCGGGGTGCTTCTGGAGCTGGTTATGCAGCTGTTTTTGCAGATGGTGGTACGTTTACCATGCAATTTATCAATTTTGATGCGTGTGACATTTGTGTAAAAGTGCGTGCTACGACGCAACCAACTGATGCCTCTCTTGTTACGGCAGGTATTGAAAATTCATCCGCTTTCTCTTCTTTTGCAGATGTTCAAAGTAATATGGGGTTGCCAATTTATCCATGCGTTTTTTCAGTTACTGGTGTTGTATGGACGCCTTCCGCACCGATGGCTGCGGGGTTAACCGTATTTAATGTTGCTGGTCCGGGGGCGTTTTTAAGTGCGACAACACTTGGATTTGGTACTCCTCTTATTTCGCCAACTCCTGGATCAGGTACGAAGTTTTTGCAGCTTTCTAATGGAGCGACGGCGCAAGTAGCATCATCACTGTTTCAAGGATTTGACGTAGGCGTTTTAGTTCCAGCAGGATTAATTGGACCAAATTTGAATTTATTAAGTGTTGTTGCATCGAATAATAATACCGACGTTTCTGTCCAGGACCAGCAGACATTAGGATCGATTTCTGGGGAATTTACGAAAGATAAAGTTGTTGTTGATTCGGCAGTAACGGGACTTTCGTTATCCATCATGGAGCCGACATCTGGTGGTGTTGCGATGGTGGGACCTCTTTTTACGGGTCGCTCTATTAGTGCGATAACCAACATTAGTCCGCTGGTCAACGAAGGCGCAAGTTTAGGAACAATTGGACACAGTTTGTTGTATACGACGACTTCTTCTTTGGTGGTGACCGTTTCGGCGGGAAGTGGATATCTGATGAATACGCCGGTACTTATGACACCAAATCCCATTGATAATTTAGCTCTCGTTACTTGGCTCACCACGACAACGACTCTTTTGCCAAATCAAGATAATTTTCTTTATATAGATAATGTTGGACGGTTACAAGCGAGTTTGTCGCAACCGTCATCATTCATGACAATTCCTCTGGGTAAAGTTCGTACGAGCGTAAGTGGCGCCTTATTTATTGAGCAGATCAATCAAGATGCAAATCATACGGTAACGCAATTAACTGGTTCATTTATTGAAGCTCTGGGACCAATTTATGTTACAGGTTCGGTTGTAAGCAAAAATGGAGATGATGGTCTAACGGTAACGGCGGGTCAATATGTGTATGGAACTCACACATTTGCTCCAGTAGGAGCGCCATCACTTTCCTGGCAAGCGTACTTAGGTGCAGGAGCTAATGAATTTCTTACAACGCAAACAGCGATTGATTGGCAGTATTTTGATAATGAAGGAACGCTTGATCTGATTCCAACAGGATCATATGCAAAGCATTTGCTGTATGTGATTGGCGGCGCTGATACCATAAGCGGGGCAATGAATGAACAATATGCACTCGTCTACTCGCAAACGTTCTTTTCTTCGCCAGCAGCTGCGGTATCGGGTCCGGTTCCTACGCCGCCAGCAACATGGTCTGGCAATATTGTGCAGATTGCTTCTATTGTGGTACAAAATAATCCAGGTACGCCAACTGCGCGTATTCAACAAATTCTTGACCAGCGCCCTCGGATCGGTTTTGTGCCAAGTTCCGTAGCAGGTGTTACGGTACACGGTAATTTGCTTGGGTTGCTTGCTGATGATCACCCACAGTATCTTTTGGTTAATGGTTCGCGCGCTATGTCGGGACCATTAAATATAGGGACAAATCAGATCATAAATGCTGGTCAAATTAATGGTGTAACAATACAAGCTCATGCTTCCCGCCACCTCCCTGGGAGCGTTTTAGAGGATCCATTGCCGATGGGAGTGCCGGTTGCGATTGGTACAACTAATAGCATTTCGCAGAGTGGTGGAGTCGTGAATAACTTCGCCTATTCTGATCACGTACATGCTCATGGAGATTTGCCTGGTGGGGGACTTCATGCTTTAGTGACAACGGTGACCGCTGGGTTTATGTCCAATATTGACTATATAACGTTGGTAAACGCAACGGCTGCAAATACGCCCGATGCTATTGTTAAGCGCGATTCGAATGGCAACTTTGCTGCTGGGACGATAACAGCAAATTTAGTTGGTGATATTTCAGGTAACATTACGGTTCCCGCGGGTTCCGCAATAGCCCCATCGATTTCATTTAGCGGTAATCCAGACACAGGGATTTTCTCCCCAGGATTGAGTGAAATTGCGCTCGCAACTTCGGGTGTGCAACGTTTAACTGTTGATGCAACTGGCCTAGTGAATATATCGGGATTAAACAGTGCAGGGGTTGTGCATACTGATGGATTGGGTAACTTGTCGACATCATTGATTGTAAATGATGACATTACAAACGGAACGATAGCAAATAATAAGTTAGCAGCAGCGACTAGTTCGAACACCCCCAACTATCTCGTCGTACGCGATGCTAACGGTGATTTTGCTGCAAGAGTAATTACAGCGAGCTTACTGGGTAATGTAACGGGTAATGTTCACGGTAATGTAGTAGGAAATCTGTTGGGAGATGTGACGGGCAATGTAGTTGGTAATGTCAGTGGCGCCGCATCGGCAAACGTTTTAAAAACGGGCGATGCGATGACCGGAACACTCCGCATAGAAAATGGGACAGCACCAGCATTGCAGTTGCTTACTAATGCAGCGTCATCAGCAACTGATGTTATCTTGACTATAGATGGATTAGGTAATGTAACACGTTCAACAGCGCAAATTGGATCGCTTACCGGTGGAACGAGCTCAGATGTACCGAACACGTTAGTATTGCGTGATAGCTCGGGCAACTTTGCAGCGGGAACGATAACCGCTGGACTTATAGGTGATGTCACGGGTAACGTTTACGGCAATGTGATTGGTAATGTCGTAGGTGACTTGACCGGCAATGTACAAGGCAATGTACTCGGCGATGTAACAGGCAATGTTGTTGGTAATGTTATAGGTGACGTTAGTGGAGCAGCATCGGCCAACGTCTTAAAAGTTGGCGATACGATGACAGGTCAGTTACGAATCAGTGATGCAAGTGATGCAGCATTGATAGTAACAGGACAAAGTACTACGGTAGCCCCAGCATTGCGTTTGGTAGCTAATCCAACGGCGCTTAACGGTGATTATTTCTTAGCAATAGATGCTCAAGGTAATGTAACAAAATCGACAACGACGATTGGGTCGTTAACGGGCGGAACAAGCTCAGATGTGCCAAACACACTCGTCTTACGTGATGGCTCAGGAAACTTCGCGACAGGAACAGTAACAGCAGGGTTAATAGGTAACGTTACGGGTAACGTTTATGGCAACGTGATTGGGAATGTCGTAGGTGACTTGACTGGTAACGTCTATGGCAATGTCCAAGGCAACTTAGTAGGCAATGTATTTGGAGATATGACGGGTAATGTAGTTGGGAATGTCAGTGGTGCAGCATCGGCCAACGTCCTAAAAACGGGCGATGCGATGACTGGAACGCTACGCATAGAAAATGGGACAGCACCGGCATTGCAGTTGCTTACTAATGCAGCGTCATCGGCAACTGATGTTATTTTGACAATAGATGGATCAGGTAATGTAACACGTTCAACAGCGCAAATTGGATCGCTTACGGGCGGTACGAGCTCAGATGTACCGAACACACTGGTGCTGCGTGATGGCGCGGGCAACTTTGCAGCGGGCACTATAACGGCGGGACTTGTAGGCAACGTAACGGGTAATGTGAGTGGACAGGTTACGGGGAGCTTGCTAGGCAATGTAACAGGTAATGTTGTTGGAAATGTCTTTGGCGATGTGCAAGGCAACTTAGTAGGCAATGTACTTGGTGATGTGACGGGTAATGTAGTTGGTAATGTCAGTGGTACAGCATCGGCCAACGTTTTAAAAGTTGGCGATACGATGACAGGTCAGTTACGTATCAGTGATGCAAGTGATGCAGCATTGGTAGTAACAGGACAAAGTACTACGGTAACTCCAGCATTGCGTTTGGTAGCTAATCCAACAGCGCTTAACGGTGATTATTTCTTAGCAATAGATGCTCAAGGTAATGTAACTGAATCGACAACGACTATTGGTTCGTTGACGGGTGGAACAAGTGGGAATCAACCAAATACGCTCGTCTTACGGGATAGCTCAGGTAACTTTGCTGCGGGAACGGTAACAGCGGGACTGGTTGGCGATGTCACGGGTAATGTACATGGCAATTTGGTCGGCAATATACTGGGTGACTTGACTGGTAACGTCTATGGCAATGTCCAAGGCAACTTAGTAGGCAATGTATTTGGAGATGTGACGGGTAATGTAGTTGGGAATGTCAGTGGTGCAGCATCGGCCAACGTTTTAAAAGTTGGCGATACGATGACAGGTCAGTTACGTATCAGTGATGCAAGTGATGCAGCATTGGTAGCAACGGGACAAGGTTCTACGGTAACTCCAGCATTGCGTTTGGTAGCTAATCCAACAGCACTTAACACCGACTACTTCTTGGCAATAGATGCCCAAGGTAATGTAACAAAATCGACAACGACTATTGGTTCGTTGACGGGTGGAACAAGTTCGAATGTACCAAACACGCTGGTATTGCGTGATGGCTCAGGAAACTTCGCTGCGGGAACGGTAACAGCTGGACTGGTTGGCGATGTCACGGGTAACGTTTATGGCAACGTGATTGGGAATGTCGTAGGTGACTTGACTGGTAACGTCTATGGCAATGTCCAAGGCAACTTAGTAGGCAATGTATTTGGAGATGTGACGGGTAATGTAGTTGGGAATGTCAGTGGTGCAGCATCGGCCAACGTTTTAAAAGTTGGCGATACGATGACAGGTCAGTTACGTATCAGTGACGTGGCTCTAGCGGCATTAGTGGCAACGGGTAATGTAGCAAGTCCAGCAGTTATTATTACAGGTCAAAGTACAACAACAGCGCCAGCATTGCGCTTAGAAAATAATCCAGTATCACAACCAGGTGATGTGATATTGACAATTGACAGTTATGGCAACGTAAGTCGTTCAAATGCCGTCATAGATTCAGTAACAAC
>CAYYBE010000011.1:0-27430 GCA_964470345.1 uncultured Candidatus Babeliaceae bacterium
GAGCGTCCGCCTGTCACGCGGAAGGTCGCGAGTTCGAGTCTCGTCAGCCCCGCCATACTCCGCTAAAGCTACGTATGGCAGGCCATAGATGCAGGAAATCCAAATAAGTGAATAAAAGGAAGTAGTCGGTGAAGGTTGCGGAGTATGCCCTTCGTAGTCTGCCGAGCGGTAGCCCGGACAGACGTAGTAGGGCGGCGGGCCAGCAAACTGACATGAGTTATCCTTACAAACTTCTTGGAATTTCCGCATGTTTTATGTCTACCTCCTAAAATCCATCTCTAATCCTTCAAAAACATACGTTGGTTTCACAACTGACCTCAAAGAGCGTCTGTATCACCATAATACTGGCGGTTCGGAGTTTACCTCTGACTTTCGCCCCTGGAGATTGGTCACGTATGTTGGTTTTGATGAAGAGAAAAAGGCTATCGAGTTTGAAAAGTACTTGAAGGTTGGTTCAGGATACGCTTTCGCGAAGCGGCATTTGTGGTAGCAATAAATTTTGGCCTCGAGGCTTTGACGGTATGTTGTTTTTCTCTCTAATTTAACCAATTTCCTAATGAGTTTGAGGTGAATGAATTTCGATGAAGACGCAAATGAATAGAAAAAAAATATTTAATAGCTCCTTAGATTTAGTTGCTAATTTGCAGAACAAAGCTCTTGCTTATCCACTTATTGCAAAATTATATATCCCACTTATTGAAGCTCATGCAAAAGAACATCCTATCTTTGCTGATTTTGATGATTGGTTAATGATCCAGTATTTTTATCGCCTGTATTGTTCAACTGATGAACAATTAGGAGCAGGTTGTCATGCATATCTTCAAAAAACAGAAGATGACTTGTCACAAATCCGGAAAATTTTAGGAGAAGTAGAATACGACAAATTGTGCCAGGATTTTTTGAATTTTGCATCGCATCCAACGATTGATGGTGTTCATAATAAAATTTTAGATTTTTATGGTGAACTAAAAGGAATGCTGTATTTTGCGGGGTTAGGACATGCGATTGCAAGAATTTCGCGAATAGACGGTAAAAAGACGCCCGATTTTATAGCAACAAGAAATGATGATCACTGTGTGGTAGAATGCAAATTTATTCACGTTTCCTGCCCATTTAGGACATTTACCAATAGATATCTTAGGCTATTGTGGGACGTCCCTGAATTAACAAAACCCAGAAACATCAAGACTTGGGATGAGTTCACTTTTCCTGTCCACCCAACGGATTTAAGTCAAAAAAATATCGATAACATCAAAAGTTTTATTCATGAAATTGTTGAAAACGCGCTCTCGCTTCATGAGATGGAAACGGAGGTAAAATCCAAAGTTAAAATTCGATATGAACGAAAAGAAGCTATTGCAGAAGCTGTGGCTATTGATAATCAAGTAGCTCTTTTAGGGGGACAGTTACGAGTCTTCTTTGATGATTATGTTGCCAGAAGAATAGAGCAAGCCAAAAAACAATTACACAATTCTGATCAAGAAAATCAAAAACAGTGCGTCTATATTTTTCTTGAGCTCGATCAAGAATATAATATGCCATTTGGTGAAATGGATGTATTTAAAGTTCAAATCATAGAAGATTTTCTGAAGAAGAATAAACTTGATGTTGATATAATAATTGAGACATGGCCTCCTCTACCATTCAAATATGAGAGCTAAGAGGGAACTTATAAATCAGCAATATTTTTGATTTGCACGCTTCTCGGAATCACGTTTATGGTTGCTGGATGTGCGAAGTGTTTACCGCGAGTTTTTGTCCCATCGGTGCAACAATAACAGAATGATTTTTATATATCTCCTAAGTTGCCATGTTATCAAAATCACCTAACAGCCTATGGTGTTAGTCGATTCATATCCCGTGGAAAGAGTGTTGCCTCTTTCACGTTATTCAGCCCAATGATCTTTTGCGTTAATCGTTCGAGCCCAAGTCCAAAGCCGCCGTGGGGTGGCAGACCATACTTGAACGCTTGCAGATAATAAGCATAGCCAGGATCATCAGGATTGCCGCCAATAGCACGCAGCTGTTCTATGAGCTTGGGATAGCGATGTTCACGCTGGCTGCCGGTAATAATCTCGACGCCCCGAAAGAGCAAGTCGAACCGGTCGGTTACTTCCGGGTTGGCGTCATTGCGATAGTGATAGAACTTCATATCGCTTGCGGGAAAGTCGGTGATAAAGACAGCCTCACAGCCCCATTTTTCTGCTGCGTATTCACAGATCCAACGTTCCTCAAAGGGCGAAGGGTCTTTCTCTTTGCGAAAGTCTTGTCCCGTTTGTGCAAAGCACAACTCATGAAGCTCTTTGAGCGGAATGCGGGGGAATTGCCGTTGAAGCTGTGGACGAGTTGCTTTGAGCGCAGCTAATTCTTTTTCATAGTTTCCCCAAACGTCAGTGCATACCGACACGAGCATGTGGTTAATGAGCGCCATGAGATCTTCAACGCCAGTGATAAATCCCATTTCAACGTCGACGGTGATGAACTCGGTAAGATGGCGTGTGGTCATGCTCGGCTCAGCGCGGTAGGTTGCGCCAAACTCGAAGACACGCTCTAAGCTTCCGACCAGGATTTGTTTATAAAACTGTGCTGATTGTGCGAGTGTTGCTTGCTTACCAAAGTAGTTGAGCTTAAAGACTTCTGCGCCGCCTTCAGTCGATCCAGCAAGGATT
Organism: uncultured Candidatus Babeliaceae bacterium; assembly: GCA_964470345.1. Taxonomy (GTDB): domain Bacteria; phylum Babelota; class Babeliae; order Babelales; family Babelaceae; genus CAYYBE01. The sequence continues at coordinate 2,670 of CAYYBE010000011.1, forward strand.
TTTGGACTATGGAATTCAGTAAAGTCTTGGCTTACTAAAAAATTTCTAAGTGCGTTGCCGACGCCAGCCTGGATTTTCAAAATCCCCTGCTCGGTTGGGTTACGCATGTTGATAATGCGGTTTTCAAAAAGGGTAGAGAGGTTTTCAGGGTTGTGGTCGATTGGTTTGTCGATCTCAATGGGGCTGACTTCAGTAACGGGAACGGTAACCGTAATCTGCGGCTGGTGAATTTCGACTCCCTGGGGTGCACGGGGTTCAGGTACCGCTGTGCCGCGAACTTCTAGAATAGATCCCTGGTAAAGACCCTTCAGCTTGTCAGCTTCTTCTGGTGATTCGACAACGATTTGGACAAGCCCGTGGCGATCGCGAAGCACTAAAAAGGTAAGATTACCAAGGAGCCGCTTTTTGTGTAACCAGCCAGCGGCCGTAATTGATTGATTCAGGTGATGGGCGAGTTGAGAGGACAAAACTCGTTGGGGCATGAATTCTGGTGAAGGGATTTTTTCTGACATATGGCCTCCGTGCTTACGTGATACAAACTACTACTTATCACGTAAGGGCGAATAACTATTCGCGGTGCCACCTTACTTTGTTCGGCTCTTGCGAGCCTGACCTTGTTGACCACGTCTTTAGGTTACAGGTATGGTCCTCCGCGCTTACGGGCGAATCCCGAGGGGTTCTACTACTCGTATTTGAGGTTCTTCCCCTGGCTCAGTTGTGTCAGCAACTTCAATGCCATTAAACTCAAAGTATCAAAAGAGTGGAGCATGGTCAAACGTATGAACGCTTCCGTTTTTCGCGTTAAGTACCTTCATAACCCTTTAGATTTATACTATCTATTGGAAACTACAGAAGTAACAAAAGCGAACGTGAGCTTGGAATGCCGTTTAGATTTTTCTTGCTTTGTCTTGGAATGAAACATTAGATTATTACAGAGGCTTCTCTAAAGTTAGGCCACTAGCTGAAAAGGATAATTTTATGTTTTATATGCAATATGAGCACTATTTTGTTGGCTGGGGAGCGCTGGGTTTTCTTAACGCTGCTATAGCACAACTACAAGGCCGCCAAGCCCTTCTATGGTTTTTTATATCCTTACTTCTTGGGCCAGTCGCAACGTTTCTTCTTGTGATCACGTACAAAAAAGCATAACTCGTCAACAAATAAAAAAATAATTTTTCCTCAAGATGAGAATTCCTTGCAGCTTGTCCGGCCAAGTTCACTAGAGCCTTGTGCGTGGCGAGTTCTCCTGTCCTGCTTCGCTTAACCAAGCTGTTTTCCATTGAAACTTAAAAATCTCATATAGTGGTCCAGGCCCCCCACTTGCAAAATTATTAAAATAATTTATATTAGAAAATGATTGCCGTTTTTAATCTAACTAACAATAACTTCAAAAAAGGAAACTGCGATGAAAATATTTCCAAAGCTTCTCGTCACTATATGTGCAACTTTTACTCTTGGCTGTTTAGCCGGAGGTAGCACTTCTAAAGAGTCTGTTTCTAAAGAGAATGATGCTGAAGAACGAAAAGAGACAAAGACAGCCACAGCATATTTAGAAAAGCTGAAGGGTCTGTATGGCGATGATGTAAGGTTGCAATGCTCTCTTCGATCGGATGACCCTCGGGGAACTATTATTGAAGTTTCTGCAAGTGAAATTCAAGCATTGAAGAAACAATTTGATGATAGGTTGATAACGCCTGCTCACTGGGGTAGTCAGAAATTTGTTCGTTTTCCTTATAAGCATATTTTTAATGCATCTAATAAAAAACGTGGTCACGTAGGTCATTATGATCCTCAAGGTACATTCTCACCAGCTCAAAAGGCCGCAAGCACTTCGTTTCCTTCTGATTGGTCAAAAACTAAGATCATGTCTAAAATCATGGAAGCGTACGCAAATTGGTTTAAGCGATATTACGATGACCAAGTTAAAAACTGGGTTGTTCTCGGTCAGACCTCAGAAGGTATAAAGATAAAAATCAGATTTGAAACTGATCGTAAAGGTTATCCGACCGGTAAAGTAAAGACGGCTTATCCCGTTTCATAAAAATCATAAAGTTTATATAGTGCCTAATTCTGCGAGTGTAGCAGGGTTGGGCACTTTTTGTTGTCTTGCACACTACGACGGGCACGGTCATCTTCAATCGCTCATCGAAGTAGTCCGGCATAGCCTGGTGAGTGACGACGGACAATGCCCTTCCTAAAGCAAACCCATTTGTTGCTCTTTAGTATCACGTTTTACCAATCGCCATTGCCATGTATTATGTTTATCTCATCAGATCAATACCATATCCAGAAATCACCTATGCCGGTTATTCAGAAGATCTGAAAGAACGGCTCAAAACGCATAATTCCGATTAATGCAAGCATCCAATTTGACGTTTTTTTTCTTACTTTTCCTCAAAAAAGGCTTAGAAGGCAAAAGGCCCTTATTCAGGGAGAGCATACCTTGAAAATTAGGGGTATTTTACGATACGCTGGTATAGGGTATGGGGGAAATGGTTAATGTCGTTGTAAATTTACGATGGTAGCCTACTACGCTAAAAGTTAATGCTAAACAATATCTAGTAATTCTCCGTGCCCTGGTATCTTGCCAGAATATTTTTGGAAAGGAGAACTTGATGAAAGTAACTTTTAAACGAGCATTGTTAGTCGCTGTGCTCGCGTGCATAGGCTGTGACAGTTTTGCTTCTCAGGCATCAGAAGAAACTGAGTCTAAGCAGAAGAAAGCTGATCTGAATAAAAAAGATGAAGCTCTTTTAGATAGTGCAAAGCGTAATGACCTTGAAATGGTAAAAAAAACCATCGAGGCAGGTGCCAATGTGAACGCGTCAAAAGCCCTTGAGGCTGGTATGGTATCTGACAAAGAAAAAACAGCAACTATAATTAAGTTCTCAGATGAATCACAAAAACTTCGTTCGTCTTTAATTGATAAATATAAACCAAATAGTGAAAACTCGAGGCCCCTGGTACGTCACGATGAAACGGGTAAATTGTGTTCGGTCGTATCAACAAACAGTTTAATTTATGATTTTGAATCTATTATTGCCTGTATGGTAACCGGTTTTAAAGATGTTTTTTGGTCTATAGGAGAACTCAAAGACCTTGAAGATTTTAAGCAGTCATCTACAGCTATGAAAAAATTAATAAAGGAATATGGAATATCTGCCTTTCTTTTATCAGATCCTGAACTCAATCCTGACGGCATATTACTATTTACGCAAGCAGGAAAAAAGAACGCAATGCTCTTATTAAAAGCCCAAAATGATTACCAAGCGCTTGATGAGCTTGGGGACAATCATTACATAATCGGTTACCTATTAGGCTATTTAGAAAAAGATATAAAGGCTTTCTATTGTGACCCTGGTATGAAAAAACTTGATGCATTTGAGCAAGACAAAAAACAAGCACTCGCTTGGATAACCAAAGAAGCACCAACCATTGAAGAGTGGGTTGCAACTCAAATACAACAAAAAATATTTACCCCGTTAAATTAATGTATTCTTGGCAGTTCCTGAAAACAGATTTCTCCCTAAGCGTACTCCACCTAAAAGTTCGTAGTGAGCACAGTGTCTGCCGCCATACTCCGCTAAAGCTACGTATGGCACGGCCATCTTTGGTCCCTATGAAGAATCTCTTTTTTTACCGAAATCGACATATATGAAAAAACTGTGGTTCGTTCTTTCGCTCTTGGTTACAACAGGTTGTTTTATTCAAGCGTCTGTGCGAGCGAGAGGACTGTTTCGTAGCAGCATTGTGTACCAGTTGAACCGATCACAATTTGATGCAAATAATAGTAACAATTGTGTTAACATGAGCGGCTATCAAAGTAGTCTCTTCCAGAGAAAGCTTGCTGCATTAGGGGTATACCCAGATCTATTTAAAACCGAAGTGTATTCATTTGAACAGTTTATGGATTTTGGGCCAAAATTTTTTACGAATGAAAAGAGTATGGCTCTTGAGCTTTCACTGGAAGTTCTTCAAGAACATGGAACGTTTGTACGGGTTGATGCTCCGCCAGACCAAAATCGGCATATCTATCTCTATGGAACCCTACTGGTCCCTTTGGCGGCAATCGTCAGAGCTTTCATTTTTAGGGATGGGTATTGGTGTCCGCTCCGTCTTCAAGTCAAAGAGGGCGTTGGCATGGGTGATTCCCTGATCCAAAAGAAAGGGGCTTTATGGGTCCCATATATGTGCCTCTGTCCAATATCTATTATATTTGATGAATTGGATTCCTAATCAGTCCTGTCCGGCGTAACCACGTGACGACGGGGGTATACATTTGCCAAACGGCATTGGGGGTAAGTTTTTAGTTTATACATTGCTACGGTGCCAACGGCGATATCCCCAGATTCCTGCGGCGATTGAAGTCATTATGCCCGCAACTACTTTTAAAGGACTGGTGATAACCAAGTTGATTGCTTTTAATAATGGAGTGTGAAAAAACCTTTTCTTTCGAATGCAATCGCTTTGTTGTCCATTAAGGAGGCAGAAAAATCCTCCGTTCTTGAGAGTATTTTCAAACAACATTCCAAAAGCTGGTGCAGCAAATCTGATGCCCATTTCATCATTCACAATATCGATGCCCAAAAGAAAATCAGTTGCAAGAGACTTGTCTGAGGAAACATCGGTGCAATAATCATATGCAGATGAATACAAGCGGACGTTGTGCTTGAGGTTTCCTTGATTTTGAAATGGCATAAGGAATTGAACCATTCGGTACATGTTATAGCGAAGCCAATACCCCCGCTTTTCATTTGTGTAGTCGAAAATGTCGGCTTTAATAATTCTAAAAAGTGGTAGGTGTTCAAGAAGCTCTTTTGTATATTGAATGTCGATCAGATTGAGGTTTATTGTTTTATGTTCGCCTTTGGCGATCAATTTTTTGTTAAGCTTGCTTACTAATACCAATGTTTGGAAAAGGCCGCCGCAGCCTAATTCGGTAATTGTTACCGAATCTTTATTCTGTAGATAATCGACAATCTTGTCGGTTACATCATCTTCAAGCTTTTTGCGTAATTCGGGATGCTCGAGCCGATTGGGTGGGCAGTGCTTGAGTGTGCACTCTCCTAAAAGGCCGATAGGATTCTGTTTGCATGCGCGTTGAAACCAGGGAAAGTTTATAAAGGATAAGTCGCTGGCGAGATACTCATTTTTGGGGTTAAGCCATTCGTGCTCGAAGCTTATACAGTCGAGCAGTAATTTTTCAGGAGTTTTTGTAAGTTTTTCTAAGAGCATTTGAGGGTTATACGATAAAGCAATTCCTTTTTCTACGGTGACCTCGATGCCCTTTCCTTGGCCAGGGGTAGCGGCGATTTGCAAAAGGGGTACGTTGTGTCCTACGGAGTCATCCGAATTATAGGCAGATGCGACGCTGGAAAAGGAGAAGCCTGTGAAGGCTATCACGAGCAATGGTTTATAAATGCAGTTAGACATTGTGTCGCCTTTCTTATGTATAACATCGATGTTATTTCTCGGTTAAGATCTTGTACTTCAGTATAAGGCATTAGTTTTGCTATGCAAAAGGTTGGTCTCGCTCAGAAGTAGCCACGTGAAGACTGAGTTATGCATTCGCGAAGAGGGATTTGCGGTAACCCGAGAATATAACCCTCGTATTTGAGCAAATACTTGCTGCAAACGTTGAAGAAATACTAGTCTTTTCTTGATCTAGGCATAAATGGTATATGTTATGAAAGATTATCCTCATGAAAAAAACGATTTTTCCTCAAGATGAGAACTTTTGGTATCTCGCACGGCAAGACATAGGTCCACTCAGAGACAATCTGGAAGCTGATGTAGTTGTTGTTGGTGGTGGTATGGCCGGTATTACCGCTGCGCAAGCTTTCGCGCAAAAAGGTAAAAAGGTTGTATTACTTGAAGCCTATTTCTGTGGTGCAGGCGCGTCAGGAAAAAGTTCTGGATTTATTACACCGAATGGTGAAATTGGGTTATCTGAATTTGTTCGACGTTACGGAGTTGAAGGTGGATTGGCGATTTGGAAGTTGCTTGAAAAACGGGGTATGGAACATATCCGAAAAAATATCAAAGATTACAAAATTGAGTGTGATTATATTGAAGAGGATGCTTTAGAAGTTGCCAGTACAGAAAAAGATTTAGCGATGATCGTTAAAGAAGCTGAATATTTATCTCGATTTGGTTTTGACTCAAGCTTTACCAAAAAAGAGGATATTCCCGCACTTCTTGGTACAAAAAAGTACTATGGCGGTGTAACCTATCGCAACAACTTTGGTATAAACGCGTATAAGTATTGTACGGCCATGAAAAATATTCTTACGCAACAAGGGGTAGCTATCTATGAGGAGACTCCCGTAGTGGCGTTAGATGCTCATGTGGTGACGACGCTGCATGCGACTGTGAAGGCTGAAACCATTATTGTTTGTGCAGATCGTTTTATTCCTACGTTGGGCAAGCTTACCCAAGAAATTTATCATGTCCAAAATTTCTTATTACTATCTCAAGTACTTACCGACCATGAAGTACAAAAAATCTTCCCACAAAGAAAACTCATGGTGTGGGACACTGAATCAATTTATAATTTTTATCGCATGACCGGTAATCGATTATTGCTTGGTGGTGGTTCAATGTGGAAAGCATTCAATGCAAATGCTTCGTATCATAGCGAATTCATGTATAAAAAACTAACTTATTATTTTGCTGACACATTTCCCGATATCGAGATTCAATTTGAACAACTATGGCCAGGGCTGATAGGTATTAGTAAGGACATAGCGCCTCTTGTTGGTCACGATAAGCTGATACCATCTATCTATTATGTAGGCGTTCCTGCTGGGTTAACGGTTGCCGCTATGTTGGGTAATTATGCCGCAGACCATATTGTTGATGGAGAAGATGCACTGAAGAACTATTTTTCACCCTATCGCGAGTTTAGAGTGGGCGGTGTTTTGCAATCAATTTTAGGCACCAAACTATCATTCGCTTTCTCGACTTCCAACCCGCCGAAAGCGTATCAGGAAAAAGCTAAATAACATGTTGGGCGAGTTATTCATCTCTTGATTTGCATGCAATTAAATCTCTATGCTCAAAATTGAGAGTCAGAGTAGAAATGGAGTAAAAAGGGGTGACGATTTATGAAGAAGCTATTGGGATTATTGTTATTAGCGTGTAGCTGTGCAGGATTATACTCGAGCCAAAATGCCTTGCAACCAAAAGAGGGCTCATGCGAGAAAACGTATGTAACTATTACGAATTTTACATGGAATCAGAAGTTAAGAATCTCAGAAACTACTTTACGTTTTGAAAAAGGAATCAAATTCCCCGAGATACAGTCATTTTTGATGCGCCATTCTACTTGGAAGACCTATGAAGCAGTGCTGAGCCGCAAACCATCTCAACCTCGCATAATTAAATATCGTTCTCGCATGAAGAAGGCTCAGGTTCAAGCTGTTCTTAACGAATTTAATGCACAAAAAAACAAAGAAAAATGTGGCAAAGCGGCACAAGTTCAGCAGAATAAAGAAGTAGATTCGAAGGAGGCTAAAGCTGCAGCAGAGGTAGTAGAACTTGTAGCCGAACGTGTGCCTGAAAATGTGGTTCAAAAAGCAGCCGTTGAACAGAAGCAGAAAAAGGTTCTCAGGATCATCAATGCTCTGCCTAACAATGATATTACGGTTTCATATCGTGCTTTGGGCGGCTCCGGTTCTGTGTCAATAAGGCGAGGTGCATCTATGGAAGGTACTCCGGCACATCTGCTTGAATTTAATATCGATCGAATTTTTATCGATCGTAATCCCCAACAGTCAGATGAGTATAGAAAAAAGTATAAACTAAGTGCTGATGCTAAAGTTCCTCTGATAGTTGCTCATCCGCAAGTAGAGCTAGAAGCAGAACGCAAAAATATGCATGCATTTGCAAGTTCAACTAACCTGGTAGTACACGTGAAGGAATCTCCAGAAGGCGGGGACCCCGATAGCATCGTAGTGACGATAACAGATGAAAACAACAAAACGCTCGATTTTAATTTCAAGCTTTCCTGAATGACAGATACCCTGTTGTCATGTTAATTTCTTAGGGCTTTGTTGTCAGGCTTTTTGGTTTTGCAGAACTTATTATCCAATAAAGCAACATGCTGAGTGTAGCTGCAAAGAAACACCAGATAGAGGTGAGCCACGTTGTATACACAAAAAATGAAACAATAAAAGAAATCAGAAAGGCTAACCCTAAAATCCACATCTTTTTTATGCTCGAAATAAAGAAGGGTAAAATCGTGGCAATGAGATAGGGGATAGTAAAATAATATGAGAAAGCGGTATCTTTCACACTGTAAAAAATATGGCATGATACGATCTGCGCCTGTATTTCATAAAATACCAGGTGGAAAATAGCGTATGCGGTAAGGCTGAGTCCTACAAGAAATGGGATATAGAGAAGTCTTTTTCTCGTAATCTGCTGTTCATACGCTAAAGTTGCGATTGAAATATAGATTGGCCAGAGAATAAAAGCTGTACCTATAAACATATATGATGCCGGAAGAATAAAAGCCTCACTTATTTTGTTGCCGAGAGCGAGCCATACAATCCCCTCACTGAACTGCTGTAGAGCAAACAAGAGTGGAATGAGTGATAGGGGGTATAGCCGTTTATCTTGGACTTTCTTGGTAGTTAGCAGACCAATTACTGACAAAGCTCCGGCAGCTGAAAAGCTTGCGCCTGCTGAAAAACACATACGACCCCCTTTGGTTTAGAAAACTTTTACTCCCAAGGACCACACTACCACAAAGCGATCGGTTGGAACAAGAAAGCGTATGTTCCATACATCTCGAATTGCTCGAGAGTTTCACAAGCCAAACTGTTGTCCAAACGGGTATGAGCTACTGGCTTTTCCTAAAGCGCTCTTTTTTGGCATACTAGAGAATATGCATCTTCCATCCTTAACCATGTGTGCCCTCGATATGAACTATTGGAACAGCCCATTAATTATACAAAATCGCTCATTTGGACGCTTTATTGGTAGCCCCTTAGACGGTGTAACTGATCAGCCGTTTCGTAAGGCGGTACGTCTCTTTTCTCCTGAAGTACTTCTGTACACAGAAATATGCCATTGCGATGCAATTGTGCACTGTGAACCAGTAAAGTGGGGGCTTGAGGTTGGAGAACCGCATATCAATTTTCAGATGAGTGCCGCAAATGAAACCTTTATTGAAAAGGCTTGTGAACGGGTCTTGGCCCAGGGTATTGATATGGTCGACATCAATGTTGGTTGCCCTGCGCAAACCGTGATTAGCAAGGGTGCCGGCTCTGCCCTTATGGGGGATGTGCCCCGTCTTAAGGCAGTTATTACAAAATTTCGGGCATGTCTGCCGGGGATTCTAACGGTCAAAATTCGTGCGGGGTTCAAGGAGCACAATGCTCTTGAGGTTGCCAAGATGCTTGAAGATCTGGGAGTGAATGCTCTTTGTGTTCATCCGCGCCTACAAACGGAACGCTTTAAGGGGCAGCCAGACTACGCATTGGTCGGCACCATAAAACAGCAACTCCGTATACCGGTGCTTATCTCGGGCGGCATCAAAAGCTTTGCAGATGCAAAGGCTGTCTATGAAATGACGGGGGTTGATGGTTTTCTGGTCGGGAGAGCGTTGCTTGGTAAACCATGGTTGCTTGCCCAAATGAACGCAGAATCACAGGGCGGTGTCTGGGAAATGACGCCTGAGCGCATACAAGATACGATGCTGAAGCATCTTGATGCCGCAGTTGCTTGGTGCGGACCAAGCCGTGGGTTAGCTTGCTTTAAAAAGCATCTTAAAGTGTATTTAGAGCAACTTGGGGTTGAACGGGAGCTGGCTATTACCTTGTTAAGTACCTCGAGCCCAGAGCAGTTTCAAGAACTGTTTGGCAAACGCTGCGAATCAAAGTAACTCTACCACCGTTATTTTCACAAATTTTTAGATACATACTTGTCCTTAGGAAAAAATCCTGGGGACTTTTTATTGGCCATTTTGGAGGACTGTTTCATAAAAGCTTCGACTTAACTATGCTTGTTATTGATGGAGAGTAACTAGTAAGAGAGTAGGGGGAAGCATGAAAGTAACGTTTTTTGGTGCAGTCGAAGGAGTAACAGGATCGCGCTATCTTGTCGAGCATGAACAGACAAAGATTTTAGTTGATTGTGGAATGTTTCAAGGGCCTCGTGAAATTACTCAGCGTAATTTGGATCCCTTTCCTATAGAGCCGAACAGCATTAGCGCTGTTGTATTAACTCACGCTCACATTGACCATACCGGATATATACCGGCATTAGTAAAAAAGGGTTTTACGGGTACCATATACTGTTCGCAAGGCACCTTTGCATTGTGCTCTCTGCTGCTTGTTGATAGCGGCTCTTTGCAAGAAGGAGAGGCAAATCATCTTAATCAAAGGGGTGGTCCTGATCATCCACCAGCAGTAGCGCTGTATACGGCACTTGATGCTGAGAAAGCATTAAAATTTTTTAAGGCGGTTGATTATGATACAGTGATAACTCTGGGTAGCTTAAAGGTTACGTTCGTCCGCTCAGGACATATTATTGGCTCAACATTTGTTGTTGTATCAGATGGTAAACAGACGCTTACTTTTTCTGGAGATCTTGGTCGTCCGAACCAATATATCTTAAAAGATCCTCCAGCGCTCAAACAGACTGATTTTTTAGTTGTTGAATCAACCTATGGTGATAGGCTGCATGCAAAAAATGATCCGATAAAAATCATAGGCGACGTTATTAATGCAACGGTTGCCAAGGGAGGCGTTCTTATTATCCCCTGCTTTGCGGTAGGGCGCACTGAGACGATGCTCTATTGCCTGTATCAATTAAAGCAAAAGAAGATAATTCCCGACATCCCTGTATTTTTAGATAGCCCAATGGCTATTAATGTCACTGATTTCTTGTGTACGTTTACCGGTGAGTACAAAATGCCACCTGACGTATGTAGGGATATTCTGAATATTGCTACACCTACACCTTCCGTGGAAGAATCTCGAGAAATTGATCGTATTCAGCAACCTGCAATCATTATCGCAGGAAGTGGTATGGCCGATGGTGGACGAGTTGTCTTTCATTTGAAACGTTTTATTTCTGATCCTAAAAACACGGTACTTTTTGTGGGGTATCAAGCAGAAGGTACGGAAGGGCATGCGTTAGTTGCTGGTGCAAAAGCAATAAAAATACATGATGAATCGTATTCGGTGCGAGCTGAAATAAAAGAGCTCGAAAGTCTTTCTGCGCATGCTGATTATGAAGAAATTTTGGAATGGCTTGGGCATTTCGAAAGTAAGATTAAAAAAGTATTTGTTACCCATGGTGAAATACATGCTGCCCTAGCATTGCAAAAGAAAATAGAAGAGCGCTTTGGTTGGACGGTGGTTGTACCAAAATATTTAGAATCGTTCGATTTGGAGTAATTGGTTTGGTGTTGTGTAACCGCGATTGGATCGTCTTTGAGTGAGTAAGGTTTTGTTTTGCCTTCATAATAAACGCCAGTATACTGTAAATCGCATTCCGTATGATCTACTCAGTAAAGGGCGTAAGCATGTACAAAAAAAATCTTATCTTTTTCATATTCGCTTTCACAGCACAATTCTCATATTCCAGTTGTGCACACACAACGGGACAAACAAGAAAAGAAGCCCGGCAGGCACGCAATGTTGCTGTACGGTGGGCGCGTAGGGAGGCGGCAGATATTCGTCTTCTTTTACCACATGTAACGGTGAATAATCGATTGCAGGATCTTTTGGCTGCAAAAGAGCTATGCAAGCAAGCTGAAGCTCAGGAAGAAGTAAAACGGGTGGCTGTGCGTGCGCAAGAGCTGAAGAAAAATATGGCATCGCATTCCGTAGATTTGAGCCCGTCTCGTAAGATTTTCACGAGAAATTGGTTGCTGGGAGCTCTGTTTATTACCAGCATTTGTGCTCTGGTTCCTGCGGGCGATGCAGTTGCTTTGGATGCCTCTTCAAGCACAGCGCAGCGCGTGCATGTTGCTCCAGTTTTTCAACCGTTCTTCCGTTCTCAATGTACTCCCGCCGAAGCCGTGTGTACGCAAGAGGATGTTCTGTTGCAGGAATTTGATCTTCTCTATTATTTAAAAAATGAGTGGCAGATTCAAGCTCATTCGTTCAGAGAGCAGTGCAGAGAAGGGGACGAAGCGTATGACAAATGGTGGCAAGCATATTTTAAAAAGCGTGAGAAAGCTGAACAGAAGAGTAATGAGAGAGTAGCAAAATATGCAAAGCTGGAAGCAGAGTGGCTAAAGAGTGAGCAGCAGCTTTCTCAAGCAGAAAAAGATGCGCGAGAACAGGCGTGGCAAAAACGACAGCCGATGCTCTTAAGAGAAGTGCGCGAGGGGAATCTTACGTCATTGCCATTGCTTGTTGAGCATGCAATCCACAATCCAACAACGGATCAAGTTTCAACAACGGAAATTATTTGTTATGAGGAAGATCCTGTTGTGCAAAAAAATTGGCGTGAAGATGGTATTCTGAATACAAGACAGTTCGTGCGGTATGGAAAAGGTTTTCTCGTGAGTCTGAGCAGGGTTGCCTATAATGGGGGAGACCTTTCAACGATTCTTGCAAATGATCGTGGAGAAATAGAAGAAGGCAATTGTGTGTATGTTCCCCACTACGCACAGAAACGAACTCGCTTGGATACTTTTTGTACGGATACGGTTCCAGCGGTTGTGGTCGGGGTTAAAAAAGATACGCCAGAGCTCCAAGCTGCAGTTAAAAAACTGGCGGTGATGGATTTCGTTCGACATGCCTATAATTGTGCGAAAAGTTCATTCTTTTTGTGTAAAGATACTCCCTATACAGATATTTTCAGAACCGATGTGTTTCGTTTCAAATATCGCTATCCATTTCTTGAGTATCTTGGAACATTAAACTCGGATGATATATCGTTTGAAGATTATCAAGCTGTTCTCAAGGCGGTGAGTGAGTCGAACTATGTTTGCCAATTCCCCGTGTATTCTAGGGATGGGGTGGCAAAAATGGGGGTTATGGTTATCGGTGAGTCTAATCCAAGTATTTTGCCTTCAGCGCGCGGGTTTGAGACTTTGCACCCGAAAGATTTTGCAAAACATAAAAAGCGCCAAGAGTAAGTTCGTGTATCAAGGGATACTATCATTTTAGATTTTTACTGTAAGTTCCACGGAACTGCAATAATATCTTCTGTTACGCGATAACATTCATCACCTGCATAGATGACGATACCCTTAGCGATACGCAATTGTGGATAGGTTTCTTTAAAAGCTGTAATGCCACGAACGTCCTGTTTGCTTATTGTCGTTGCAGTCTTTACTTCGATGGGATAGAAAACCCCATCAAGTTCAACAATAATATCTACTTCTGCTCCTGCCAATGTACGCCAATGATAAAAGTTTGGCATCATCTGCAAGGCTGCACAAAAGCCTTTTATCATATTAAAGCAATATGATTCAAAAAACGCTCCATGCATTGGGCTCGCAGCAAGTGCTTCTGGTGACGATATACGTTGTAAATAACAGGCAAGACCGGTATCGGTTATAATTCCCTTTGGTTTAAGTGCAAGGCGTTTAATAGCATTCATATGAAACGGTTGTAATTCGGTCCATTGGTAGGTATGCATCAACAGGCGCAGCCAACGTTCAGCAGTCTTTGGTGTAATACCAAGTTCTCTTCCCAGCTGTGAGTAATTGATCTCTTGCGAAGTAAGGGCAGCCATCAAAGCGATAAATCTTCCAAAATTTGAAAGATCGTCAATATTTTCTAAAAGACGTACATCACGTTCAACGTACGTTTGAACATAGGAAGAAAAATAGGCACTGAGCGCATCATTGGGGAGCTCTATGGTGCCGGGCATCCCGCCGCGCCACACAGCTTCAATGCGTGTCGGTTTCATCGTTAGTTTTGTTAATTTGTTGTTGAAAAAAGTATCGGGATTTTTAAGGTACTGTAAAAACCAGTTTTGTTTTTTGTTAAATGTTGCATACATTTCGTGCGGCGTCATGGGTCCCACAGGAATAATAACCACTCTGCCAGCTAAACTTTCTGAAACTGATTTTAAGATTGATAATTGTTGGGAGCCGGTGAGGTAATATTGGCCCTTTGCTTCAGAACTGTCAGCATATCGTTTGAGGGATGGGAGTAATTCAGGAACAAATTGTATCTCATCTAAAATAATGGGTGGCTTAAAATCGTTTAAGAAAAGATCCGGGTTTTTTCGGACATTATAGAGATCCTGAATAGGGTCAAAGACGAAAGCCTTATTTTGGGGGAAAAGATGGGCAAGTAGTGAACTTTTTCCAACCTGGCGTGCTCCTACCAAAAAGATAATTTTGAAGAGTTTTGAGTAACTTCTAATTACATCTTCGTTAATTCTTGATCTGTAATCCATAAAATCACCTCGCTAAATAGACATGCTATGACTATTTTACTAGGTAAAATTGAGTTAAATCAAGCTTTTTGGCTAAACTTGAAGGTTTCCTCTAAACTTATTCCATGTCCTAATGACGTGAGGTGAATTATGAAAGTCGTATCTATTCTTTTCTAAATTGCTCTTATCAAAGAGCCTCGCAGATCACTAATCGATAGAGAGCGCGAGTTCTTTCTTTGATTGGCGATTCTCTATTTGGCGCTTAAGCGTTTTACTTACTATTTTTTACCAAGAGGATCATACATGTTGTATGGTATCCACGTACGAGTAAGCGTATGCTTGTGCCTCACTGTGATGGCACACGTATGTACTGCTCAATCGCTAAGCTTATTCCACAAATGGGACATATCTTCACGGGGATTCGTCCGACCGAGGCGCATGCATTGGCGATGTTTACTGCCTGTGGTTTTACACCAGAAGCCGCTCCGGAGGATCAACATCACACAGTTAATGTGGAGTATTTTAAGGTTTTGGGATATAAAACAGAGAGTTCTTCTGTGTTGCAGAACCTGGCAGAACAGTTGATAGGATAAAAACCAGCGAGATTTGTTATGAGATGGGCTTGGTCGTAAGGCCAGGCCCTATGGGCGATTGGATCTTAGGAGTGTGTATGGAAAAAATGATATGGGTAGGTTTAGCCGTATTGGTTATCGGTGTTCTGGTTGTTTTCTTTATGATTCATAAGAAGGCTCCAGTATTGGCTGCCGACAAGTTATACAAAATTGTTACATTTGACGGTTTTGATCCCGAAAAAGAAACCGTTACTCTTTTGCCGCTTGATATAAAATCTGGTTATATTCATGCGGCGCTCGGGCACGAGCAAGTTATGAAAGTATTGAATAACTTTTTCGGCGCGGAGTCACGAGTATTGATTCTTGAACTTGATGAACAGAAAGTGAAACAAGCTGGGCTTGAGGTGCGGCTTGAGCAAAATAAGCCGGGCGGCACGCGCTATCCTCATATCTATGGGATGATGAAACTGCCAACTACTGTGGTTACTCGAGTGATTGATGCAAAGCAACAAGAAGACGGCGTTTGGCAGCTTCAATAAAGAGTTTAAGCTTACTATTGAAAGGATAATCTATGACCTGTTTTCGTTTAGGCTCTGCGTTTGGAGCTCTTGTTCTATTCTTTGCGCATGTCCAACATGTTTCTGCAGCCCAACATTCTCTACAACTTCCCATTCCTGGTGAAGATGCTGTAATAGATATTCCCATGGGCGTACAGGAAGCGGCAGCACCTGTTTCTTTTGAAGAGTATAAAAAGCAACATGAGGTTGAAATAAAACGGGCTGAAGCAAAACAAAAGCAACAGAAGCATGCTGCTGTGCAGGTTAAGCAAGACAGAGATGAGATTAATAGTTGCTGCGAATCTTGTGCAGAAAATTGTTGTACTTGTATCTCGAAAAAACGGTCTGATTGTTTAACCGATTGGACGCTTCAGGGGTTGAAGGGATGCTGTTACGGCTCAACCGTTGGTTCAATGTGTTTGATTTGTTGGACTTCTATCGATTCTCATGTGCGCTACGATACGTGCGTACTTCCAACCGCGCATGATTCACTCCCTGTGTGGATTGCCTGTTTACCGGTGGCAGCTTGGTGTAGCTATTTTGTAACCCGTGCTGTTTCACAAAGAAAAAAAGATCAATAATTGAATGCCGCTGCTGTTAAAGCAGCGATCGCTTGTAATTTGCAAAACCATAGTAGTATTTTTGGGGAAGAAGATTGAGATTAAGCAGGTCTCATGAGATGCTTACATGAGCTGTCATTGGATTTCTTGGTTTTTGAGAAGTACGAATCATGTCTTGTATAGTGGACAAGAAAAGGAGAGGTATGGCGATACCAGAACGATATAAGGATCAGTTGCTACTTGTCATCCAAAAATATCTACCTCACTGTAAGGTATATCTCTTTGGATCGCGGGCGACGGGTAAAGAAGCTTCTGGATCTGATATTGATCTTGCTCTTGACATAGGCAGTATTATTCCTCGGAAAACGATGTTCAAAATGTTAGACGATATCGAAGAAACAACAATCCCTGTTAACGTTGATCTTGTCGACCTGCAGACAACTTCAGGTGAATTTAAAGAAAATATTCTTGCTGAGGGAATTTTATGGACAAAGTAAAACAAAAATATGCACAGTTGCTTCGTGCTCTTGCGACTTTGAACGTTGCGGTTGAACGCCTTGGAAAGCTTGAAGAAAAAAGAAGACCCGAGCTTGGATATGATGAAGACTATCGACTTATGCGGGACGCGCTTACGCAACGTTTTGAGTATACAGTAGATCTTTTATGGAAGTACTTCAAACTTTACCTGGAATCACGGGAGCTGGTTTCTGAGCTAAAATCGCCCAAAGGGACGATTAGACAAGCATGCGAAGTAAAACTTATCTCTGAGGATGAGGCAGAACTCTTTTTGGCAATGGTCAATGATCGTAATTTAACTTCACACATCTATGTTGAAGAAGTTGCAGAACAGATAGCAGGGGCAATCCCAGGCTATTACAAAGTCATGGTTGATGTTGTTGGTCGTCTTAAACCGGAAGAAGAATAAGAGTTCCTGCAGAGATGAATAAAGTCGCAGGCGCATAGTTAAGTTTATCGCATGAAAGGTTATCGTATGAAAAATGTAAACATGCTCTTTGTTTTTTTAAGCGGAGCAGGGATCCAGGAAATTTGTTTTGCAGGGGGCAATGCATCAAAAGAAACTCAGGTTCATGACGAGAAGCAATATGTTTCCGTGGCGCCGTTAGCCAGTAGCCGCAGCTCTATGCATTCTGCGAGCTACAGCGCCGCATCAAGCTTTTCTTACTCTACGTATGGCTCTGAAGCAAGGTATGCCAGTGAGCGTAAACTGAGCTCTCCTCAAAAAGAAGGTTATTTGCCTGCAGCTCAGCCGACATCAGGACTGCTTAAAAAGACTGATGCTCATGGCGCGAAAATCACACTCTCGGCGCAAGAGTTGGAAGTCCTCAGACAAACATTCGATAATAGTTTGGAGACTCCTGATGGAAGCGCGAGATACCTACGTTTTGATTATAAGCATATTTTTAATGCTTCCAATAAAGCTCATAAACATGTAGGGCATTATGATCCCAAGGGTGAATTTTCTAAAGCGCAGAAAAAAGTGAGTCGGGGCGTTTTCCCAAAAGGATGGACCCCTTATGAAATTATGGCGATTATTAAGCAGGCCTATGCACAACGCGCCAACAGTAATAATGGACAACGAGAACGTAAAAATTGGGTTATGACCGTGATAGACACTTCGTACGGTTTTAAAATTAGACTTGTGCTTGCTCTTGATAAAAATGGGAAATGCACGGGTAAAGTAAAAACCGCTTATCCTATTCAATAATATTGCTGTTGATTAGGACACCGACTGCAAGCAGCAGCTTCAGAATATATTGTTCCTTTCTTTCGTCTCCTTTTGCTAGCATGGCAATGAATGTTTAATTTTAAGGAGAGAATGCCATGATTCTAAAACTATCACGTACGACTCTTTCGAGCCTCTTGTTGCTCACAATTGCTGGCTGTGGTCGGACGGAAAAGCCAGTTATTGAAGTTAATGAAACGATTGTTGCCAAAGAGCCGGATACGTACATGGAAGTACGGCATATTGTGCTGCGTGGGACGAATCAAGAAATTGGTAAAGCAATTGGTGAGATTGCGCAACAGTGGTTGCAGATACAGCCGATTGTGCGGAAAGATGATGTCTTTACCAAGGCGAATAATCTGTATTTGCAGCGTAATTATCCGTTGTTAGTTGAACGGATGAAGGGTGTTGCGCAGGCGTACAATAAAGATGTGAATGAGCTCTATGGCGGGTTGTTCTATGACCTGTGGCCAACTGCGTGCTCGATCGTCTATTTTCCTCCACAAAGCACCCAAGATGGGCATGCATTACTTGCCCATAACTATGACTGGCGACCGGAGACGTTTTCTGAAACAGTTGGGATGCCGGCACGAGAAGGTGAGCGAAGTGGTACTTCACGTAACTTTGTGATGGAACTGTATCCAACTGATGGCGGGTATGCATCGGTTGTGGTCGGAAGCATGGATCTGTTGAACGGTCTTTTGGATGGGATGAACTCACGTGGGCTGGCGATCTCGATTTTGCATGATCCAAACTGTCCAACGACAACGGAGATGCAAGATCTTGCGCAAGCATGTGGCCTGACGCCGCTCCAACTTGCACGTTTAATCTTAGATACGTGCACAACGGTAGAGCAAGCGGAGATTGTACTCTTGTGTAATAAGATGGTCTTTAGCTTTGAGGGGATTCACTTTCTTGTTGCCGATGCGGCAGGGAAATCGGTAATTTGCGAAATCGATCCCAAGATTGGCATCTGGCATTTTAGCGAGAATGATGGCAACCCGCAGATTATGACAAATCATCCACAGTATCTGTATAACGACAGTTCGAAGTTTCCGGCATCAGATGATACGTACAATACGTTTAATCGGTATCGCCGATTGGAGGAATTTGTTGCGGGACATCTCAATGCGGAGCACCCAAAGATTTCCCGTGACGACGCTGACGCAGCTATGCAGAGTGTCTTTGGGCGGGCGAAGTGTGAAGAGGGGGCAGGCAAAAAACGTCGGTTTATCACCATGTGGACCGAAGTGTATGATCTGACCGACCAAACGCTTGAAGTTGCATTTTATCTTAAAGATGGGGATTGTGACCCCAAGACAGGTGAGCGGAAACTGGGATTCACGAATCCATTTACGTTTACGCTCAAGTAGTAGTTACGTGATGTAGTTTTGAGAGAAACAGAAAAGGCGAAGGTTCAACACCTTCGCCTTTTCTATCGTTAACACTAATCGTTATTGACGTTTAGTATGTGTACGATCGTAAGCTTGCTGAGCAGGGACTTTTTCAAAGTCACCTTCTTTTACGCTATAGACCCAACCTTGGCTTTCTTTGCCATCTCTGCTAAATCCAGAGCGGAAGCATCGTGCTGAACATGAGGCGTCTTCGGTGTTTTTGTCTTCACCAGGATTATCACCTTTTTGTCCGCAGAAGAATCGGACACCATTTGGGGTCAATTCATATTTGTCGTAATACCCAGTTTTTACACATTGTTTGTGCCCATTTATAGATTCTAATGTATTGTTATCACACATACAGTAGTGGGTTGGGTTGCCAGAAAGGGTTTCTTTTATGGCTCTTACACCAGCTGATACTTTGTATTCAGCACTGATTTGGCTCGCAAATCCTGCAACCACTGCAAGCATAAGTAATTTCTTCATACGTTCTCCTGTTTTGATAAAAAATTATACATCGATGAAACAATGTTTAGATAGGCGATTTTCTTTTTAAATCAACACTATTTCATCTTAATTTCATAATAGCAAATATAAATATCCGGCTGCAAGGGTTTAGGAAATCTAAGGTGTGCAGGGGGAATTCTTGCGCTTTTCTCCCCGTTTGTTGTACACCTGTTGTTAAGGTAAACATAAAGGAGCGTGAACTATGGAAAAGAAATCTCTTGCTGTATCAAAGGCATATCAATTACTTGAACCGGGACCGGTAGTGATGGTCGCAACCGCCCATGGCGACAAGATGAATGTTATGACCATGACCTGGCAGACGATGATCGACTTTGTACCGCCCCTGTTTGCCTGCGTTATTGATGCGAATAATTATTCGTTTGAATTGCTCAAGAAGAGCAAAGAATGTGTGATTAATATTCCCTCGGTTGATTTGATCAAACAGGTGGTAGGCGTTGGGAATACGACAGGTTCAAAAACAGATAAATTTAAAAAATTCAACCTCACGCCCGTGGCAGCGTCACTGGTTCAAGCGCCGCTGGTTGATGAGTGCTATGCAAACCTTGAATGCAAGGTGTTTGATATGCACCTGGTAGCAAAGTACAACATCTTTATTCTGGAAATTGTTAAAGCGTGGGTTACAACCTCCAAAAAGCGGCAGCTCATGTTCCATCACCAGGGAAATGGAGTGTTTGCGGTTGATGGGAAATTGATGAAGATCCCATCTAAGAAGAAATAGATTTTATTAAAACTCCTGCCACCCTGTCCATCGAGGTTGGCGAACCTGGGGTTCTGGGAGCTTTCTTGAACCTGTAAAAGAAGTCTCATATCTACTGAGCTAGCACACCATTTGTTGCCCTCACTATTTTAGAGTAGTCTGAAAATAGACTAATTTAAGGCTAGGGGGTTATCTGATGAAACGTTTATTGTTAGCTGTTTTTCTCTGTTTTTCGAGTTTTGCCTGGAGTGCCCAGAAACAAACTCGAGTTCCTATCGTTTTTCATCCAGGTTATGATATTACCCTTGCTTCTGGACTTACAGGGATTGTTTCTTGGTTCCATCCCTTTGATATGCGGAAGTTTGGTAAGATTGCCCGACATCTTCAAGAAAGTTGTAATCTGTGTCCCGAAGATTTTTATGCGCCCCAAGCAATTACTGATGGTGAATTAAAAAAGATGCATTCAGACAAATATTTGCAATCGCTCCATACTCCGGATGTTGTTGCGCGTGTCACACAGGTCTCGCTTTTACAATGGTTTTCGGATGATCGTTTACAGAATAATTTATTACAACCTATGCGCCTTGCGACAGCAGGAACTATCATGGGAGCTAAACTTGCACTCGAACATGGTTGGGCGATCAACCTTGGCGGTGGGTACCATCACGCGAAAGCAGATGAAGGCTCAGGAAATTGTTTTTTTGCTGATATTCCCTTAGCGATTATGGCCTTGCGAGAGAAGCATCCAAAGATGAAAGTGTTGGTTGTTGATCTTGATGCACACCAAGGAAACGGAGTTGAGTGTTGCATGAAAGATGATCCACTAACTGCAATTTTTGATATGTATGCTATTACTTGGCCTTGGGATTATATGGCAAAGCAATGGATTAAGTATGATCTCAAGCTTAGACAAGGTACAGGAGATGAAGTTTATTTACAGCGTCTCAGAGAAGTTTTGCCAAAGGCTATTGATGAATTTCAACCAGATTTTATTATTTACAACGCTGGTTCGGATATTCTGGTGGGTGACTCCTACGGGACGATGAACATAACTCGCCAGGGACTTATTACTCGAGATGCATTTGTGTTTCACCAAGCATTATCGCATAAGATTCCTATTCTTATGGTGTTGTCAGGGGGGTATACTTTGCAGAGCGTTGAGACCGTTGGTGCATCAATAGAATCCATTATAAAAACGAATCGATTAATTAATGTTGGAGAGCGGAAGCCGCAAGCTCAGCAGCTTCATTTGAAGCTTTCTTGTTCGAGGCATTCGAATTGGAAATGGACAGCAGTAGCACTGGGCGGGATTGCTGCAATGAGTTGGTCGATCTACCGGTGGAAATCGGGATATTGGAGCCCTGCTGGATTAGTGCCGCAATGGCTATCCCGGTTTTTTACTCCTTGGGTTGGGTAGAGGCACGAAGACGCTCCTTGTTTAGTTAGGTGATTTTCTTTTTAAATCAACACTATTTCATCGTAATTTCATAATATTAAATATAAATATTTGGTTGCAAGGTTTTAATTGGGTGCTCTTTGTCTGAGGACAGTAAAGCTCTAAGATAAACACCAGAAGGAGATTCTTGCTCTTCTCTCCTCTTTTGTTGTACACCTGTCATTAAGGTAAACAAAAAGCTGGTCAAAGATTGATCAAAATCGCTTCAAAGAAAAAGTAGGTGTTTCGTGAGTTTAAAATTGCTCTGTGTAGTGAGCCTGTTGATAACAATGTCGGCTTTGGGAGCGCAAAAAGCTTTGGCCTTAGCAGCGCCAGACGAGGCGGTGTCACGACCTCCAAGTGAGCAAGATATGTTTTTTGGTGTGACGCTCTTGGACGGTGGGCAGATCGTTGTACAAAATAATGGGATTGTTCAAGAGAGCGGAAAGCGAGAACTGCAGATTACCATTCCGGGAAATGAGCTTCAAGTGCGAAAGGTATATGTTACGGGAGGAACTACGTTTCATGAAGCTCATAGCAGCGATGGAAGCGTGGTAGTCATAGCTACTGAATTGGTAGAAGGAGAAGAGCAGATCTTTTCCTATGACCGGCAGAAGAAAATTTTTATTTTGACTGGGTTGCCTCAAGGACTTGCTCTGCGTAAGGTGTGCTTAAGTCCTGACAATCGCTTGTATGCCTTGGTTACCGATGGACAAGTGCAAGTGCTTGGAGTTGTAGGGGCCAAGAAGGGCGATCAGCTGAGTAATATGGTAATCGCCGAACGAGGTGTGTGGATGCCTGCGGAATTAGAGAAAACGGGTGCTCTTGAAAAGGATGTTGTCTTCGCAGAGAATAACTTGGCAGTTTTCTTTGCATACCAGCCTGATAAAAATAAGCAGGGTAATTCTCCGTACAATAAGCTCGTGGAATATCTGAAGGTAGTAGATTGCGCAACGATTATAGCTGGGGCCATAGGTGCAAAACTTATTCCGGTAACAGGCGAAGCGCAGCCCATGGAACGTTGGGTGGAGGGAGAGTATCGTATTACGCAAGAATTTCGGAGGCATGGGCGAAGTTTTAAGGTGCAGGATTTTATTTGTACGGCAAGGAACCTTTTTTTTCTCGAGGGTTCAGAACTGGACTCTGGTGGCAGAGGAACACTGTACCAATATAATTTCAAAGAAATGGATTTTAAGGTACAGTCATCCTTGGTTTCGCGGCTCCCTCGAGAAAAGGTAGAGAGCTGGGATCAAGAACCGTTTGTTAAGCAAGGGAATAATATCCTGGCCTCTCCAAAGGCTTCTCCTCACCTTCGGGGTTCTTTTTTTCCAGCTTCAAAACAATCCTCGAAGAGTTTTGTCAGCAGAAATCGCTGGTACTTTGCTCTGGCGGGAGCGGCGGCGGTCGTGGGTATCGTTTGGAGCATTTACCGGTACCGTACAGGGGCGTGGCGGGTTCCCCGTTTTAAGGCTTTTACCGACCTTTTGTCATAAACTTCAGCTTCTGGTACCCTAAAAACTCGGTCAGGGGGAAGGACTCCTGGCGCAGTAGGGTTTACAAAAGTGGCGATTTTGCCATACTTAACGTAAGAAAAACAGTTGTACAATAAGGATTGCCATGGCTAAAAAAGGTATTCACCCAGAAACACAAGAAGTTACCGCCCACTGTGCATGTGGTGGTGAATTGAAGACATTATCAACAAAATCAGAAATTCGTTCTACGCTTTGCTCAAAGTGTCACCCATTCTTTACCGGTGATCAAAAGTTTGTAGATACCGCTGGTCGAATTGATAAGTTTAAGAAGAAATTCGACAAGAACGCTAAATAAATGGAACAAGCGGGTATCGCCGCCGAACTTCATCTTGATCAACTTCAAGCGCGGTATGACCAACTGGTTGCCGAGCTGATTTCCCCGTCACTCGATGGTGGAAAACGGCATCAGTTGCAAAAAGAAACCTCCTTTCTTTCCCAAGTGATTGGGAAAATCAAAGAAGTGGTTGCATTCGAGATGCAGGTTACTGACCTGCAGACTCAACGAGCTGCAACGACTGATCCTGAATTTATTGCTTTAATAGATGAAGAACTTGCAACCCTTGGGGATAAAATTACCCAAGGGCGCAGGGCTCTTGATGTACTGCTCTTTCCCCCCGATCCTTTAGATGACCGATCCGTCTTTCTTGAAATCCGCGCAGGCGCGGGTGGACAGGAAGCGGCGCTTTTTGCTGCAGACCTGTTGAGAATGTACATGCTCTATGCGGCTAAAAAGGGCTGGAGAACGTCGTTGGCCGGTGAAAGCTTTACCGATCTTGGCGGCTACCGTGAAGTTATTCTTGAAATTGATGGCAAAGGGGTCTTTGGCCATCTGAAGCATGAGTCTGGTGTTCACCGTGTGCAGCGGGTCCCGGCGACAGAAACTGCCGGACGCATTCATACGTCGACCGCTACGGTGGCAGTATTTCCTGAAGCAGAAGATGTTGAAGTTTCGATTAACCCCGCTGATTTGCGGATCGACTCCTACCGTTCAAGCGGAGCAGGTGGTCAGCACGTTAACGTGACCGACTCTGCTGTTCGTATTACTCACTTACCGACGGGTCTTGTTGTGGCATGCCAGGATGAGCGCTCGCAGCATAAGAATAAAGCAAAAGCTATGAAGGTGCTGCAGGCTCGTTTGCTGGTTCTCAATCGAGACAAGCAAGAAGCTGAACAGAGCCAGAAGCGGCGCGAGATGGTTGCTGGTGCTGCCCGTGCTGAAAAAGTTCGAACCTATAATTTTCCTCAAAATAGAATCACCGACCACCAAGTTGATGTTACGATCAAAAATCTTGATGTCGCGATGCAGGGTGGCATTGATCCGATTATCGACGCGCTTATGAAAAAAGAGGCAGATGAGCGTCGTTCTCGCAAAGTCGAAGTTCACTAA
>CAYYBE010000012.1:0-22489 GCA_964470345.1 uncultured Candidatus Babeliaceae bacterium
CTGCCCGCATCGAGCTGAACCATTGGTGGAACTTGCACATCACTATTACACTACCAAAGAGTTACCTCTCTGTTATATTTTTGCGCGCAGAGCGGCAGAATTACCCTATCCACAGACAGAATATTTCTGCGTTGAAAAACAGATGTATGATTTTGCTCGCTATGACCTACTCGGTGCTTGCGCGGCAAGTGTTGGTGATTATGAGCGTGGCGAATGGGCACTTACAAAAGCGTTGGAAGCCCGACCGCAAGCAGACTATCTTCGTAAGAATTTACAGAAATATGCAGAAATGCGTCGCTTACGCAAATAAGCCAACAAGCGCGACCGTCACAGTACAATAGATTAAAAGACCAACGACGTCGATGATCGTGGTCAGTAACGGACCAGCAGAGTGAGCCGGATCAAGCCCAAGCTTTTTCAGAACAAGTGGCATACAGCTGCCAAGCATAATAGAGACCAATACGATCACAAAGAGTGAAACGCTCACCGCTATGCCACCGACCAGATGATCGGGGTAGGTTACATAAATACGTCCAAAGGCAATAAGGCCTAATAAGAGAGCAATAACCAACGCCATGAAAAACTCACGAACAATAAAGCGGCGGCTATTCGTTTCATTAATTTCACCAGTAGCCATACCCTGAATCACCAGCGCAGAGGTCTGACTACTTGCGTTACCACCTGCACTGGTTAACATCGAGATAAAGTAGGTGAAAAATCCGCAAATTAAGAGCTCATAATGCTTTAAAATAATGCTTGAAAATGTTTGGACGAGCAGAAGAATAATCAGAATAAAACTGCGTTGCGAAAGCAATTTTAAAAATGGTGTCTCAAAATAGGTCTGCTTAATCGGGGACAACGCAGCCATCTTATAAATATCTTCAGAAGCCTCTTCTTCAACAACGGCAACTGCTTCTTCACTGGGAATCACTCCTAAGAAAATCTTATTATCGTCGACAACAGGAACGCTACTTACACCGTAGTGCAACATTTTTTGTGTTACCGACTCACGATCCTCGTCTCCATGGACCACAACAGGGTTCATACGCAACAGTAATTTAAGGTGCTCTTTGGGGTCACGTAATACCAAGTCTTCTAAGTTAATATGACCAACAAGCTCGTTGTTTTGATTCACCACGTAAATATGACGATGCAAATCACGATTGGGCTGCAGTCTACGTAAAATCTGAATACTTTTTTCAACGGTTAAATCGTCAATCAGCGTAATGACATCGGTGTGCATAATGCCACCGGCTGACTCCGGACTAAACTCCAGAAGAGAAAGAACGCGGCTTTGGTCCTGCTTGCGAAGCAGTTTAAGATACTTTTGCAGCTCTTCGTCAGACAGATCATCAAGAAAGTCAGTTAAATCGTCAATAGAAAGATTGGTAATGATCGCATCACGTTCTTGCTCAGTGCACGCTTCAAGCAAACGCACTTTGAGCGAATGGCTGATCATCTGGAAAACTTCAAGGCGAATGGCTTGAGGAAGATCAAGAAAGAGCGGTAATGCCGCTTCAAAATCAATAGAATCGAATAACGAAGCCATATCTGCTGGGTGAAGGGAAATAAATGCCTTCCACAAAAGCTCTCCATGCTCAGAAGTACTTCGTTGCACGACTGCATCAAGATTTTCTCGTATTTCTTCTAAGATTTTATGAGTCATGAGAAGCTCCGATCATCTGTGAAAGCACACAGCAACGCCCTTACTTTCCAGTTTACCTTGAACGCCAAAAAAATACAATTATCAAATTGACTTTACTTGGGCTTTGTTTATAATGACAGTATACAGCAGTCTTTTCATACAAGAAACCCCAAAAAAGCTCTTTAAATCGAGGCAATTTCATGGATGCGTACACACCGTTGATTCCAGGGTCGGTTCTGACCTATCTATCTGCTCCTGAAAGCCAAGGACTTCGCCTTGATCTTTTTCTCTTTCAGCAAAAAACCGGTTATTCCCGTTCCCATTTTCAACATCTGATTGATGCCGGCGCGGTTACGATTAATGGGGTTGTTGCAACAAAATCAAGTGTTATCGTCAAGGCAAATGACACCGTTATTCTTACCATTCCCCTTCCAGTAGCTCGGCCGCAGACTAAAGAAGCGGTCAGCCATCTTGATGTGTCAATTGTGTATGAAAATGAACATTTTCTCATCGTAAACAAACCACCCTTTCTCTCAGTACACGCTCCATCAGCGAGCAACACAGAACTTACGCTTGTTGATTGGCTCGTTGCCCATGTAAATGGCATCAAAGCGGTCGGAAGCGATGACCGCCCTGGCATTGTGCATCGGCTGGACAAAGACACTTCAGGGTTGCTCATCGTCGCCAAAAATGCCTATTCCCATGCAAAATTAAGCGATCTGTTTAAAGACCGGGAAATGCATAAAACCTATTACGCCATTGTACAGGGGCATGCCCCAAAAGCAGGGTTTATTGATGCCAATATTGTACGCCACCCGCTCCACCCAACCAAAATGACCCATAGCAAAGCCCAGGGGCGCCAAGCCCTTACCCGCTATACGGCAAAAGAATTTTTAACTGATGCTACGTGGGTTGAGGCTAAGCCGGTCACGGGGCGCACCCACCAGATACGGGTACATCTGGCCTCTATCGGCCACCCGCTTATCGGTGACGCTGTCTACCATACCAAAAGCCCCCTTATTAACCGCCAGGCCTTACACGCCTACCGTCTTACCTTCACCTTTGAAGGGCAGGATTTCGACTTCACCCAAGAACCACCACAAGATTTTCTTGAGCTTGTAGAGAAGTTACGATCCTAAAAAATTACCTTTATGCTAGAATAGACAAAACAAAAACAAGCAAACCACACGAAAGGGTTTTGTATGTTCACTCGTGTTCGCGGTACCCAGGACTTTCTTGATCTTAGATTATTCAACTTCTTTGTTGAGACAACCAAGAAGCACTTGTCCTGCCACAACTTCCACGAAATCGCGACGCCGATTTTAGAACATACTGACCTGTTTAAACGCTCACTCGGCGAAGAAACTGACGTTGTCAGCAAAGAGATGTTTGTTATACCTGGTAGCGGAGAAGATGCTGACGAGAAAGAGTCGCTGTGCCTACGCCCAGAAGCAACCGCTTCGACCATGCGAGCATTTTTAAATAACCACGTCGACACAACACCTTGGAAAGTCTTTACCTACGGACCCATGTTCCGTAAAGAACGACCTCAAAAGGGACGCTTTAGACAGTTTCACCAGTTTAATATTGAAATTATTGGCACTAACTCCGTTGCCCAAGACGCATACTTTATTACCATGCTTGAGCGTCTCTTCTCACAAAAGCTCAAGATGACTAACTATGCATTACTGATCAATTATATGGGCTGCCCTGAAGATCGAAAACGCTTTAGAGAAACACTGGCCCAATTTCTTGACCAACATACGGATAAAATTTGCGCTACCTGCTTACAGCGCAAAGAGCGCAATATCATGCGGGTCTTCGACTGCAAAAATCCAACATGCCAGCAGTTGTATGCTACGGCACCGAAAATTACCGATAGCCTCTGCGCAACGTGTAACACCGAATGGGAAACATTACAGTCGCTCTTACGCCAACTTTCAGTCTCATTTTCCCACGCACCTACGTTAGTACGTGGCTTAGATTATTACGGCAAAACCGTTTTTGAGTTTGTTAGTTCACAATTAGGTGCACAAAGTGCTTTTGGTGGCGGCGGTCGTTACGATTACCTTGCAACCGCTTTGGGCGGCAAAACTGACCAGCCATCGATCGGCGCCGGATTGGGAATCGAGCGTATCTTATTGATCCTCGAACAGATCCCCAACCTCCCCCTTCCCGTACAACCACCACTCTATGCTATTTTGCCTCTGACGGCTGAACAAGTTGCTATGGGGTTACAGGTCGCTGACGAGCTGCACGCACATAATCTCTGTGCCCAGGTATTTGTTGAAGGCGATTCTATGAAGAGCATGATGCGGCAAGCAAATAAGCTTGGTGCACACGCATGTATTATCATAGGCCCTGATGAGCAAGCAGCTGGTCTTGTAACCGTTAAACAGATGACAACGGGGCAGGAGAGTAAAGTTGCTCAACGAGAACTGGTCGCGCATCTTAAAGGATAATGTAACCTCAAGGACTATTGTATGAAGCTCTATCAACAGATCAAAGTTCTTTCTGCTTTTTTAGCAATAAACCAATCTCTCTTTTGCGCACAATCAAACATTGTAACCGTAAAATTACAAGATGAGATAGAAGCACAAGAAGTACATTGCCTCTATGTAAAGAAACATCAAGAATCTTCCGAGGATCTTTCTGTGGAGATAAGCCTATCACAAGAGACTTCTCCCTCAACAGAAAGATCACCTGACCATCGGCTTGAAAGCCTTTCAGCACAAATTCAACGTGCGCTTGCGCAAGCTGCCAAAAAACCACTTAACAACCAGCCACTCCATCCAAAACTTAAGTCACACTCCGCACCAGTATCACAACGGCATTCCCCAAACTACAGTCTTCGTGAACTGTTCACCGTTCCAAGCCTTGATACATTATCGGGAGAACATTTAGAAAGCAGTACGCATTCCAAAGAAAATAGATCACTATCAACACTCGGCAGCTTATCGGCACGGTCTACGCCTTGCTCAGGAACTTCAAGCGGAACGAGTACGGCATCTACGCCTGCAACACCGGCGCAACCAGTTGAAAGTATTTATATTCCGGCTACTATTCTTGGCTTTCTTGAAAGATCATCCGCTGACTCTAAAATCCCAGAACCCTAAGGAACCCTATGAAAACACCCATTACCCTTGTCTGCGCAGTGTTAATAATCAACTCTATTGCCTCCGGAGCAACAGTCGCTCAAAGCAAAAAAGAAACTCCTACAACGACCTCTATTTTCACAAAAGCATGCGGTCTGATTACAAGATCAAAAAACGAAGAGCGCACTGAGTACGTTACCATTATTGGTGATTGTTGTTTTGCCTATTATACGATTGACAAAAAGGGCAAGCCAGCGAAAAGCGAACTTGAGCTGGTACTCGATAAAAAAATTTTAATACCACTATATCCTCGACTGTATGAATGCTTGTGCACAAATTTTGAAGCTCACGCTCAGGAACAAGTAGTAGTAGCTCAATCACAAAATTGATCGTGGTATAAAATAGGCAAACTATTGTCAAAGCTCCTCTTTCCGTATAAAACTACAGCAGACTTTTGTTTTGAGCTCACCCTACAACTAAAGGATCTCCTATGAAAACCCTTCTTTCCCTCACGCTTTTCAGCATCATACTCGCCACAAGTCACTCAGTATTCAGTTCACAAGTAGCTATGCAAACAGTAGTTAAAGAAAAAGATATTGTAAAAGTGTATCAAGACAAAAAGCTTTACTTAGCAATCAAACGAGAAGAGACTGGCAAACAAATTTGTTATACCGGCATAAATTTCTTAACAAACGCGATACTAAAATACGAACTCGATTCAGCAACCGGGCAAAGCTACGGCACAACACAAACCGATGGCTTGCTCTGTATAAACCCTGCCAGCGAAAATAAATTTTTAGCTGATATGTATGAAAAGACAGCCTCGAGAACAGCAGCTACAGCACAATCAACATCTTCTCAATCGTCAAGCGCAGCAACTTCAACACAAGCACAAAGCAGTTCAACTGCCTCTTCTCTCATAGCCTCAGTTATAAGTTTATTCCGTAAAAGTTAAACGCCATAGGTTGAGGGGTACAACACAATAAACCCCTTAAAATCTTGCTTTTTCGCCCCTTTTATTTGCACACTGAAGACAAAGGGGGAAACCGTGAAAAATATATTTCGTTTAGCAACATGCATAAGCGCCGCGCTTTTGATAGGAAGCTCTGAATTCAGTTCGCAGTTAACAACACAAACAACCGCAGCACAAGCAACAACGCCTACCACTACAAAGAGAGCAATTTACCTGCCAAACGGCGACCTAGCTTTCATTACAAAAACCTTTGACCCTAGCAACACTACCATCTCCTACGCAAGTACGCAGGCCCTTGGCAGTTCTTGCACAATCGATTTACAAGCAGCAGAAAAAGATAAGACAAACCGACCCCATATAGGTCTAATTTTAGGTTTTCAAAAACTCGCAGACCACTACACAGAGGAGCTTCTTCTAGAAAGTCCCAAAAAACTTTCCAGAACACCTCCATCTTCACAACGTTCGTTCAATTCATCACCTACGACCTATTCTCCCCCTTCGCCCTGCTCATTGTCCTCTCCAACCTCACCACTTTCAAGCTCTCGCCACTCAACAACAACTACTCGGATCTTTAGCGAAATACCTGAATGTATCGCACTCCCCCTTGCTACCCTGGTAGCAAGTTCTTCGCAATCCAGCACGCAAACAGCAACAATTTTGCCTTCATCCTCTTCCCAGACGCACGAAGCGATAACGTATACGTATAGTCTTAACCCAAAGCCTTGATTTCACGCCCCCCTTGCCTGCACACTAAAAGAAAAGGGGGAGTCTTATGAAACTATCTAAGCACATTGTTATTTGTATTTTTGCATGCAGTTTTTTAACAGAGCCCATGCATGCACTACATCCATTTCTCAAATTAAGCGCGGCGCTCGTGTCGCTCGTTGGCGGCGGGTACGTTGGTAATAAAGCGTACCAAGAGTACCGTTTTATGAGAGAAAAGCGGAACCTTTCTCATGCACAACGGCAAGTGCTGCTGACCATAGAAGAATTGGGCAACGATTGCAAACTGTTTAAAGAGCACGCCGCTCGCCAACGGCTTGAAGAAATTCTCAAGCAACGGTTTACCACCAAAGATGGCACTGATCACAGTAACCCTTCGATTGGCGCATTCCAAGCCCACGTAAAAACATTCAAAAGTAAACATGAAACAATCGACGAAAGCTATCGCGACAAAGCTGAAGATTGGAAAGAGGCTGAAGCTCGCTACAAAAACATGGTACCGGCAGTCCTCAAGCTTATTGCCGATAATGAAAACATTTTAAAACAGGTACAGCAACTTGATATACTCGTTGGCCAAGGGGTCCCGTTTGTGCAACTTCTCGTTCTTTATGCAAGAACGGTAAAAGCGACCCAAGAGCTGCGCCAAGCACGTGATACCCAAGCTACTATCTTGAACCGCTACCGCGACCCAGAGTTTCCCTACCCATTTATCAAATGCGTTAAAGAGCTCCAAGAAACCCAGCAAGAACTGAACAAAGGCGAACGCGCACTGCAAACAACGGGTAAAGCGTCAGTAAACTTGGCATATGAAAGCGCAGCATTACGCACTGAGCTTGAAAAGATATTACGTTCAATCAATGACCAATTTTATAAACAACAGGAAGAACGCAGTAAGCATGAATACCGGTTACGCGAAGTGCAAGCGCTTGAACAACAGGCAAAAATCGCCAACGACCGCCTCCAAGAGGAACGTAGAAAGAATGATCTTAAACAAGCTGAAGTTATGGCCAATGCAACAATTATTGCCGAGTGCCGCGAACAGGTTCAGGTTCAAAAGCGCAATATTCAAACACTTGAAGGCGAAATAGGTTCACTGCGCAAAACGCTGGATATTTCCCGTCGAGATGAACTACGCATACAACAAGAGTTAAACAGCGTTAAAGAAAAACTTGCATCGTTTGAAGGAAAACTGAACACCGTCCCGGTCAATCCTGAAACACTCGATAAAGATATACGGGAATGGTGGCAAGGCTTACAATCAACCCTTGCAGCACTTCGGCTCAAGCTTGATGGGTTAAAAAGAGGCTCAACGCAATCTGCGTAAAAGGGCGAGCTCTTTGGCGTGCATCTTTTTGTAATCAGCTTCACGAATATGGTCATAACCCAACAAGTGACAAACCCCGTGGACAAGTAAAACTTGCATGCGGGCGGCAAACGCCGCTTGGTTTTGTTCTACTTGATCCCAGACATATTCTGCTGAGATAAGCATATCCCCAAGATTGCGCTCGTCAGGGTCAGTCGCTTTAATAGTTTCACCGGCTTTGAGCTTTGGGTAAAAGGGGAACGAGAGAATGTCGGTCGGCTTGTCTTTGTGGCGAAACTCACGATTATAGGTTTGGATAGACTTGTTGGTCGTGATCAGTAACCCAATATCAAAGTTTGCGTACCCGAGCGTTTCTAGCAAGAGTGTGAGATCGCGGCGGAGCGCGCTCAGGTCGACTTTAATTTTTCGCTGACGATTCGTAATCTTGATCATAACTTCACAACAATAGATCCAAACCAAACGCCGTCACGCTCTTCAAGCTTTTGCTCACCACCAGCCTGAACGTACACTATGTTCCGTGCCCGAGTAATACCCTTGAGCAGCTGTTCTTGCCAGCGCAAATGAGCAAGAATCTCTTCGTTTGCCGAAAGCGTTAACTCAGCAACTTCAACTTTCAGAGAAAGTGCATGCTCTGCTTTGAGTTGTCGCATAGCGGTCACAACAGCCAAAACAGCTTGCATAACATCAACTGCTTGCTGGTTTTTGACCGGGATATGTACATCGGTAAATTGGGTGGTGTGAATCGAAACATGCTTATACTGCTCTTTGTACAAATTTCCGTAAATCGCTTCGGTCACGTAGGGTACAAATGGTGCGTACATTTGCAAAATTCTGATACCAAGCGTTGCAAGGGTTTGTTTCGTTTCTGCTACCTGCTCAGGAGTATAAAACTGTGGATTAAAGAGACAATCTTTCATCAGTTCAAAATAGTTATCACAGACATCTGACCAGAAAAACTGCTCAACTGCTTGTAATGCCAAACTAAACTCATGCGTTGCAAACATCTGTTCATATCGCTCAAATGTTTCCGTTGCCCGATGCAAAATCCAACCGTTTAATGGTTCCAACGATTGCGGTACTGCTGCCGGCACACCCTGCGTATGCTCAGCAATTAATAAAAATGCGTTCCAGAGTTTAGTAACTAAACGATGCCCAACTTTGAGCTGCGCTTCAGAAAAGGCAGTGTCGTAACCCAATGTTCCCGATGCCGTCCAATAACGAATAGCGTCAGCAGAGTAGGTAGCTAATAAGTTTTCTGGCTTTAATGGGCTGTTGCCTTGTGATTTGGAAATCTTGTCCCGTTCTGAACTTAAAACGTGACCTGAAATAACAATCTCTTTCCATGGAATTTGACCATGGTGCAACCAACACTTAATGATCGTGTAAAATGCCCAGGTACGAATAATGTCATGCGCCTGCGGCCGCATGCTCATCGGCATATATGTTTTTTGCAGAATGCCTCGATAATCTTGTTCAAGCAGAGAGCGGACAATTTCTGGCGTAAGTGACGACGTGTTCCACGTGTCCATAACGTCAGTATCGGGAACAATAGCAGTACTTTTGCAAGCAGGACATGCGCCATTATAGGGCGTCTCTTGTGGATCAATCGGTAACTGTTCTTCTTTGGCTACAATAATCTCATTACAGTTGCTACAATGCCAAACGGGAAACGCAATCCCATAAAAACGTTGGCGTGAAAGGCACCAGTCCCATTTTAAATTTTCAACCCAATCGATATACCGAGTCTTCATAAATGCTGGCGACCAGTTTATTTGGTCGGCACAGGCAAGAAACTCTTTTTTATACGGCAAAATTTTTAAAAACCATTGCGGTAACGCAAGAAATTCAATCGGTTGCTTACAACGTTCATGGACACCGATCGTATGCTGTATCGGTTTTTGTTGTCCAAGAATATTTTCAGCACGCAAAAGCTCTATAATCTTTTCTCGTGCTTGCTTCGCCTTTAAGCCAGCTAATGGCCCAGTCGACTCAAGCCAGCGGCCATCACGGCCCATGGCAGGACGGTACGGTAGATTCCATTTTTTGAACCAAGCAACGTCTGTGGTGTCACCAAAGGTACAGCACATGACCAACCCGGTCCCTTTGTCGATTACTACCTGCTCATCGGGCAGTAATGAAACGGTCTGACCAAAAATCGGTACTTTAACGTTCTTACCAGCAAGATATTGGTAGCGTGAATCTTTGGGATTATAAAAGACTGCGACACAGGCTGGTAATAATTCTGGACGAGTCGTAGCAATCGTCAGCTTTTCCCCATCTTCAGTATAAAAATAGATATCATTAAATAGGGTTTGCTGTTCGCTGTCATCAAGTTCAGCTTGGGCAACTGATGTACGACAGAGAGCGCAATAAGGTGCTGGTTCTTCTTTGCGATAGACATCTCCCTTTTTCAACAGATCGCAAAACGATGCTTGGGCAATATAACGGGAGCGGTCATCAATCGTTGAATACCATTTGGTCCAGTCGATTGAAAGACCTATCCGTTGCCATAAATCTTTAAACTGCTCTTCTACTTGCTTCGTTTCTTCCAAGCAAATCGCGATAAAATCACTGCGCTTGAGCTGAAAGGCTAAAACGTCCCGTTTTTTCTCAACAAAACGTTCGGTAGCAAGACCATTATCATCACAACCAAAGGGGTAGAAAACTTGGTATCCACTCATCCGTTTGTGACGAGCGATAATATCTGTTTGAGTGTAGGAAAAGATATGGCCAATATGCAGTGAACCAGAAACGGTTGGTGGTGGTGTGTCGATGGTAAAAGTTTTTGCTGCATCACGAGACTCGGGGGGGAAATAATAAACCTGTTCCCGCTCCCATAATGTTCGTATTTGTGCTTCTGACTGACCTGACTCGTATTTCTTTTCCATAGGATCCCAAACAAAAACCAAGATTACACCTGTACCCACAGGGTTTTAGCGTATCATGAGGTTCAAAAAGAAGAAAGAAACTATCGATTTTAATGGCAGTTTAACGGCGGTTTAATGGCAGAATAATGGCAACTTAATGGCAGCTCGCCAGTGAAGATTGGTATGTTTAAACCAAAATTTTCCATAACCCTAAGCATTGCTTAGGCAAAATGTAGATGTTGATAGATATCTTTTCTATGACCAATAGCAACTATGTATATAATGATCTGTTCATGCTTGATCGTGTAGACGACCCGGAAATTCCCTACTCTCAACCGATACAGATTATACTGCGACTTAAGCTTTTTAGTATCAAGATTCGCGCTATTTGTTTTGAGTTCTCTGATTTTTTCAAAAATGCGTTGCCTTGTTGGTTTATCAAGAGAATCTAAAAATTTTTCAGCGCTTCTTGAAAAAATAATCGTATAGTTTTGAAAAGAAATGTCGGCCACTTTCAATCCTTCTTGCGTAAGGATTCTTCTAATTCTTCAAGAGTACGCCCCTCTTCCTTTTCTCCTGCGGCCAATACTTTTTCTGCTTCTCTAACATCAGAAGCATCTTCTAGTTCTTCAATAAGTAAATTAAATGTTTTTAGATCCAAAACAACGCTGGTCTTTTTTCCTGTGCTATCCACAATAAATTGTGGGGCAAGCGTATCTAATACTGACGTTTTCATCATGACCCTTTCATATCGAGGCGTATACGTTGCTTAAGTATACCATAGTCAGAACAAGAGAGATTCGAACTATCAGGCTCACTTGTATTCAAGGCTAATAACTTGAACTCCGCTAGCCATTGGGCAAAGCAACTGCGTAAAAAGACCAAGCGAGATAGAGAATCTTGGGCACAAGTAATCAGCTGTTCGTCAAGATAAAAGACTGAACGTATGGAGATCTTGGAAGCAACAAAATCAAAAACAAAGTTTGCTATCGGGCTAAACTGGCGAGGAATAAAACGACCACAACAATAAATGCAGTGGCGCTCCACCATATCAATTTTGCTTAAAATATTAGCCAGGGCAAGATACGAGTTAAACGCCTCAATCTCTTGATCAACTGACTTCATAAATTGGATAAAGGGCTCAGAGCTATCACCATCATAAGAAACATAGCGGCGCTTGATCTCGTAGATCAAATCTCGTGCAACCTCTTTTGGTGGTAACGCAAGCAACTGTGACAATGTTTTGTCAGAACGCCAGAAATGCCAACGGTCGGTTGACTGCAAATAGGAGCCGAGACTAAACAGACGATAATTAACATATACATACCCAATAAGGGCACCTTTAACAACAATCTCTTTCTTGTGAGAGTTCAAATAACCCCAAAGCGAATCATCTGGCTGATAGGGATTATCTGCCTGGCGGCTGGACCACATAAAATTCTTCGCTCGCTGCCACCACGATGGACGTACTGCTGGCAGTGGTGCCTGCCCATTGATCTTATTGCTTTTAACAACGCTTGTATCTAATTTTTGAGCGTCCTGCTTCACAGAATTTTGCACCACATACACTGACGCATTGTCTGATGCCCCATGATGATGAATCGTAATATCAGTTTTTTGTTGAGCAGATAATGTTTCAACTTTTTGAGTAAGTTTTTTGATCTCTTGCAGTATTTGCTGTATACGAATTTGGTCTCCAAGATCACCGCCAAACCAATCTCCATAGGCACTACAACTAGAGAAACTTATACAACAAACAACAACAACCAAACGTACACGCATCATACTCTCCCCTTTTTATTAGCCACTTACATCAAGCGTAGCGGAAAGTAGTGAGCCCGAACAAGAGTCGACGTATGCTCGTTGTGATCTTACTTACAACCCAACTCATCCGCTCGCTTAAGCGATGCTTGCAAAGCAGCATTAACAAGTTTTTGCAGCCCCAGTTCATCAAATACCTTAAGCCCTTCTATGGTGGTGCCATTTGGCGATGCTACCATCATGCGCAATTGCTCGGGCGTCATACCCGTCTTAAGAAGTGCCGCGGTGCCGATAGCTGTTTGAATAGCAGCTTGCGTTGCCTGTTCCTCTGCCAGGCCCATCCGCACACCGGCTACAATAAGTGCTTCTACAAAGAGGGCAATAAATGCCGGTCCACTGCCCGAAAGTGCGGCAATCGCGTTCATCTGCGCTTCGGGTAAGACAATGACCCTGCCAACGGACATAAAAAGTTTTTGCACCATTGCTTTATCGCTATCAGGACAATCGTCGCTAAATGCTAGGGCAATCATGCCCTCTTGCACCAATACGGGCGTGTTGGGCATGACGCGGACAATTTTGGGAGTCGTAAGTCGCTGTTGGAAAAACTCGAGTGTTAAGGCGGCTGCTATGGAAACAACCGTTTGGTCCGCCGTGACCGTTTGCGCAATTTCATCAAGTACCGTTACCATATCTTGTGGTTTGACTGCCAAGATGAGGGTGGAGCAGGTAGCAGCCACGTCTTTGTTGCTGGCAGTAGTTTTTATGCCATACGTGGTTTCAAGGTAGCGCCGTCTATCTTCCAAAATCTCGGAAACAAAAAGAGAGCGATTGCCTTGGGCTATGATGCCCTTGATTAATGCTTCGGCCATTTTGCCGCCGCCAATAAAACCGATCATGCGCGTGCTCCTTTATTGCTAAACAAAATTGATACTATAGACATCGCTTCCCACATTAGCACTAAAAACTTTATTCGAAAAACAATCAATGGCCTACGCGGAACGCTCCGGCGAACGAGTGGGGGCTGCGCCCCTCAACCCGCTATTTCTTAAAATCCATAGACATCTTGGTGCTATTTTGAAATGCGAGGTCTATAGGCATGGCAAGCCGCAACAAGCGTTATGTCCCCTTAGTTTATTTTACCCCAGTTTTGCAAGTGCCTGCTGGGCATTTTTCTTATGTTCGTCAGGTGGATTGAGCGCTATAAAACTTTGTAAAACAGAGCGGGCTCTGGCACGGTTGCCCATACGAGCATAGCAGTCAGCAAGACGCAAATACCCCGGTGCAAAGCCGCGATCTTTTTGTAAAACCGTCTCAAGATACTCAGCTGCTTGCATATACTTTCCCTGGGTGAAGAAAAGATCAGCAAGGCGAAGTGCTAAGCCAACATTACGGGGCTCCCGTCGATACAATTCACTAAAAATCTGTTCCGCTTGGGCATACTTTTTAGCGAGCAAATACACTTCCCCTAAGTTAAAATAGGCTTGAAGCGAGTTGGGAAGTACTTCAACCAATTTTTGATAGGCCCAGATTGCATCCTCATATTTACCTAAATAGGCACTCACCTCTCCAAAGCGGGCATAACCCGTCTCATTATCAAAGTCTGCTTTTGTGCAAGAATCTTTGTAAGCCTGCCATGCCTTTTCATACTCTTTTTTCATTACGTGGTAGTTGCCCAAGTTATAGTACGCTTTGCCATAGAATGGGCGCAACTTAAGAGCAGTTGCAATAAGCGCTTCGATTTCACCAAGCTCTTTCTTTTCCATTAAGAACGTAGCCAAGTTATTGTAGACCTCGGGGTGATACGGCATGAGTCGCATACCGATACGCAATGTTTCGATCGCAAGGTCAAGCCGTTTTGTTTGGGCATAGGCAACAGAAAGGTTAATATACGGATCAGCGTAATAGGGGTCCATCTCAATTGCTTTTTGTAGATAGGGAATCGCCTCAAGATATTTTTGTCGCTTACACAGTGGCACGGCATAATTATTGTAGGCACGAGCTCTGCGGGGAGCGTGATCGATAACATCAAGCCAAAATGCTTCAGGAGAACTCCACA
Source organism: uncultured Candidatus Babeliaceae bacterium (assembly GCA_964470345.1). GTDB lineage: Bacteria > Babelota > Babeliae > Babelales > Babelaceae > CAYYBE01. The sequence goes on from CAYYBE010000012.1 coordinate 14,445, forward strand.
CAAAATTACGGGTATACGCTAACGCACCCACACCACCCAAAAATAAAAAACTGAGTAGTAACGTGGTCAGCATGCTGCGCGTCGGTGTAAAACGATTGGCCAACCAGACAAAAGCTGCGCCAACAGCAAGTGCGAGCAAAAAGAAGATACCAAACGAACCTGTATAGGTCTTATAATCGGCAAGCAATTCGGTTGAGGGAATGAAACTTGAACGTGGTGCCGCGACAATAAAGAACCATAAAAACCCAAAGCTGAACAGATCAATCGGGTTTTTGCGCAAGCGGAGCAAAATCCAAACGAAAAGTGCACATAACACCAAAAGCGGTACCAATGCATCGGGGGCAAACAGCGAGCGAGAAAGTTGCCAGTCATAGTCCATGCTCATTGCAAATGGCCAAATGAAAATCCAGAGATAATGGAGCACTACTTTAAACTGGGAAATACAGAAGTAATACGGGGTAATTTTGGCCCCAACCTCTTCAGTTAAGCGGTTGCCCAAATTACTATAAAACTCAACGCGCATACCGAGTACATTACTAAAAAAGCTCGGCTTCAAAAAATACACATAAAAGCCGATAACTATCAGAAATACAAGCCCGTGCAACCACCAACGTTGGCGTAAACTCCCCCACGAGCCTTGAGCAACAAAAAACCAATCAAGTAACACTAAGAGTACCGGTGTTACCATTACGATCTCTTTACTCCCACAAGCAAACGCCGCCAACACCAATAAGAGTGTTGCAAAAAAGAAGCGGGACCAAAAACTTTTTACCGATGTGTACGCCAAGAAACAGGCAGACATGGCAAGAATAAACAGGCCGGCGAGCCCCTCAAGTTGACCTTGTATGACATAGGAAATCGCCTGCGTTTGCACAGGATGCAAAAGAAATAACCCCGCAGTAAGTACGGCTATCAAAAGTCCGTTTGTCTGTAACCAGGTATGCTTTGATCGGCGAAACGCCAAAATACAGGTTATATAGGCAAATAAGCCGGCAAGCGAATGGATGATAACATTACCAACACGATAGAGGTACGGATCAAACTTTCCCGAAGCCGGCGAGAGGCTATAATAGACAGAGTTAAGCCAGTAACAGATCCAGCGGGAGCCTTTAAAAATCAGTGATCCAAAAGAACTATTTCTTGCATTAAAGTATTGCAAAATACCTGCGTGATCATCAAACTCAAAGGGATATGAGAGCGAAGTGTAGTAAACAAGCCAGGTAAGCCCGAGTAAAAGCAGAGGAAGCCCGAACAACAACCAGGGGTTATAACGAGCGGGAATAGGTGACGTGGATGATGGCTTTGGGGGTTGAGCGTTTGAGCGCCGTGTAGCTGAAACTTTCATGATTACTCCTGTTTCTTATATACTTTATGTGGTAGCTTACTTCACGAGTACCAAATGCGCAAGGAGATATATGACCCTACAATCTGTCGAACTTATTATTGGAACGGTAACCATTATTTTTGCCTATTTCGTTTCTGTTACCCTTGTTGGTCTTGCAGAAGCAGCTGTTGCCAAATGGGCGGGAGATGACACTCCAGAACAGCTTGGATTTCTTTCGGGAAACCCGATGGCCTATTTTAGCTTTTTCGGTTTTATCTGTACGGTAATCTTTGGATTTGGCTGGGGGCAAAACCTCCCGTTTAATCCCCATAATGTACACCGCCGTCATAAAACGCTTGCTGTTGCCGGCGTCTATCTTGCTCAGCCCTTTTTTGCACTTTTGCTTGCGGTCATTACGCTCGTCTTGTGTGTCATTATTGCTGGCCCTGAATCGCTCAACTTTGTTTTCTGGCGCATTTTTTCTAATGCGGTCCCTTTTCAAAAACTTGCGGCGACCTACCCCGAACGCTCTTCAATGATTATCGTTACTACTGTATTTCTTCTTTCCCTTGTTGCCCTTAATCTCTTTCTTGCAACGCTCAGTTTGATTACCAATTTTTTCCATTTTATTCTCTATATTGGCGCTGAACATGGGTATGATTATATGCGGTACGCAGACGCTATTGCGTTTGTCGGACCTCTTATTATCTTTCTCTTGTTCACCGGGAGAATTCTGTTAACGCTCACCTCGCTGGTCGTTTCTCTTGCCTATAAATTTTCTGCTCTGTGTGGAGTCTGCTGATGAAAACAGATATACAAACATTACTCGCTGGAACAGCACAAGTTATTTCACCTGCTGAGCTTGAAAAAAAATTAGCCAGCGGGAAAAAGCTAACAATCAAATTTGGGGCAGATCCAACGGCACCGAATTTACACTTGGGACATGCCGTTGTATTACAAAAACTTCGCCAGTTTCAAGATCTTGGCCATACCGTTGTCTTTTTGATTGGTGACTTTACCGCCCGCATTGGCGACCCAACCGGCCGCTCAAAAACCCGTCCGCCATTAAGCGAAGAACAGATTGCTACCAACAGTAAAACCTACTTTGAACAAGTCGGCAGAGTTTTAGATCCTCAAAAGATTGTGATTCGTTACAATTCTGAGTGGCTTGGAGCACTTTCAAGCGCTGACTGGATAAAACTATGTGCCAAAGTTACCCTTGCACGACTCATAGAACGGGAAGATTTTGCCCAGCGCATGGAAGCACATCAACCGATTGGCTTTCATGAACTTTTGTACCCGATTTTACAGGGGTATGATTCGGTTGCTCTCAAAGCTGACGTAGAACTTGGTGGAACTGACCAGACGTTTAACTTAATTATGGGCCGTTTTTTGCAAGAACAAGAGGGTCAAGCGCCGCAAGCAGTTATGACCATGCCGTTACTCGAAGGTCTTGATGGCGTTGCCAAGATGTCAAAATCGTACGGCAATGATGTCGGTCTTGCTGAGCCGGCACCTGACGCCTATGGAAAACTAATGTCGATGTCTGACACACTCATGTGGCGCTATTATGAAGTTCTGCTACAAATGCCCGTCGCTGAAATTGCCCAGCTGAAAGCTGACGTTGCTGCAAGCAAGGCGCACCCTATGGATCTCAAAAAGCAGCTTGCCTTTAAGATTATTGCCCGATTTTGGTCTGAACAAGAAGCACAAAGTGCTCAGCAAAATTTTGAGCAACTGTTCCAGAAAAAAGATCTTTCACAGGCGCAAGAGTTTGTGTTACCCACTTCTGTTCCTGAAACACTTTCGATTATCGAGCTGGTAAAATTACTTGACCCAAGCTTGAGTAATTCAGAAATACGGCGACTTATTCTGGCAAGTGCAATTTCACTCGATGAGCAGAAATGTACCGACCCAAAAGCGATAATTACCCTAACTGCAGGACTCGTTGTCCGGGTTGGAAAGCATCGCTTTTATAAATTGGTGCGGTAACACGAGCGCTTTATCCGATTGTGTAAAAATAGTTAGGCAATTTGACTGCGTGGCCGATATGAGGACCGAAGTGGTCACTCAATTGGTCGCCGACAGAACCAACAATATCGTATCCCTCTTTGGCCAATTTTGCTCGCTGCGCTGGTTTATATACCGACGCTTTCTCTTGACGATTTTCGCAATTACGCGTGATCAGTTTTGCATAGCCAACAAATCCATGAGCTCGTAAATTCTTAATCGTTGCCTCACGTTCGCTTGCAAAACGCCCGGTTAAGAAAACTATCTTGAATCCATGATTCAGTAAAAAATCATAGAGACGCTTTATGCCATGGATCATGGGAGCATCTGCCTTCAATACCCAATTGTGAAAGATGTCTTGGATATAGCCAAACTCTGTCTCTTTTTGGTGGGGATATGTTGAAAGAACTGAGTCATCAATATCAAAAATCACCGTTGGATTTTTAATTTCTGTAAGATTAAGATCATTAAAATAGAGGATCGCTTCATCGATCACTTGATCGATTTCTTTGTCAAAGCAACCCGAGTCGTAATAGTCGGTTATCGCTTTTTTCGCGTCAGTCAGGTTCATCGGCTTAACGGAACAGTTCCGATTCTGTTCCTGAAGCGCATGCCCCTTATATGAAGATTCTACATAAGAATCAAACCCAGCAAAACTCAAAAATACGAAAAGAATAATTTGGTATTTTTTAAAAAACTGTAACATCGTAAACCCCTTTAGTTTATACAGAAACTTTCCCTTTATAACCATACCGAAAACGACCTGCAAAAAACAATAATCTGAGGGCCAAATCTTGTTTTCCCAGGCCGCAATCCGATAAGATGAGTTGTAGGGACATAAAGCCAAAGAACAAACTACTAAAGGGGGTAGGACGTGAAGGCAGCAGCACAAAAGAAGACAGACACTTTGCCTGAAATTCTTCCAATTATTCCAACGATCGACGTTGTTGTATTCCCAAGAATGATCGTTCCACTTTTGGTTCTTGATGAAAGAATCATTCGTGGTATCGAACAGGCTTTGGAAAGTGAATCAAAATTAGTACTACTGCTTGCATCACAAAAACAATCGTCCAATCACCAAGGGGCAATTGGGACAAAAGATCTTTTCGAGGTTGGTACTGTCGCTTCAATTATGCGATTAATCAAGATGCCTGAGGGGGGTATCAAGATTCTCGTACAAGGACACTATAAGGCACGAGTGCAATCGATTACGACTGAAAATGAAATTCTCTGTGCTCAAGTGAACTATCTTAATTTTAATACAACTGAGAACCAAACTGAGATCGCCGAACAAGTAAAAAACATTAAAGGTACACTTGAGAAATTGACCAATGCAGGACAAGGACTCAGCCCAGATTTCCATATTATCTTGTCCAAAATTAACGATCCAGAAAAAATAGCTGATTTTATCATTTCCCATCTTTCTCTGCCGGTAGCTGAAGCTCAACCATTACTTGAGATTGAAAGCTATTCTGAATTTCTTTCAAAACTGCATGAGCATCTTGCCAAAGAAATCGAAGTTGCAGAAGTACAAGAACGAATCAAAAATCATGCTCGAGATTCAATGAATCGCTCACAAAAAGAGTTCTATTTACGTGAACAACTTAAGGCTATCAAGAAAGAACTTGGCGACGAAGATAGTGACGAAATCGAAAAATTCCGCACAAAACTAACCGAACTTAAACTCAACGAAGAAGCTACACAAGAAATTGAACGCCAGATTAATCGGCTTGAAAAAACAACGCCAGATTCAATGGAAGCTGCCGTTTTACGCAGCTATCTTGAGCTCGCTCTCAGCTTGCCATGGAACCATGAAACGACCGACAATCTTGATCTTAACCAAGTGCGCGCGGTGCTCGACCATGACCACTACGGCATGAAGGATGTTAAAGAACGTATTTTGGATTTCATTTCGATCAAAGCACTTAAAAAAGATGGTGCTACACCGATCTTATGCCTTTTTGGCCCTCCAGGAACTGGTAAAACTTCGCTTGGCGCCTCGATAGCAAAAAGCTTGGGACGTGAATATTTACGCATTTCTTTGGGCGGCGTAAAAGATGAAGCTGAAATCCGTGGTCATCGCCGCACATATGTCGGCGCTATGCCAGGCAGATTCATCCAAGGCTTGCGCAAAGCAAAGTCCAAGAACCCTGTCATCATCATCGACGAGTTAGACAAACTGGGGGCAGATTTTAGGGGTGATCCTGCATCAGCAATGTTAGAAGTCTTGGATCCAAATCAAAATAAAACATTTTACGACAACTATTTGGGCATTCCATTTGATCTTTCCCACGTGTTTTTTATTGCAACAGCAAACTCGCTCGACACCATTCCCGGACCACTGCGTGACCGTATGGAGATCATTCAATTAACGGGATATTCTCCAGAAGAAAAGATCAGGATCGCTTCAGAGCACTTGGTACAGCAAGCGCTGGAAAGCACAGGACTTGAAGGCAAGGGAATCGAGATCCCCAAACCGGTTATCGAATCGATTATTCTTGATTACACCAGAGAATCAGGGGTGCGTGAACTAGGTCGTATGCTCAAAAAGCTCTGCTCAAAGGCAGCACGTATCTTAGTGGAAAAAGGGGAAGCTCCGGTCTTTACGCCAGAGAATATCGAAACCTATCTTGGACCAAAACGGTTTATCGATGAAGAGTCGAATAAAGAGAATAAAGTTGGTATTTGCAACGGTCTTGCCTGGACAGCCTACGGCGGCGAGATGATTAAGATCGAAGTCGTTATGATGCCGGGCAAAGGACAGTTAATTCTGACCGGTCAGCTTGGTGATGTAATGAAAGAATCTGCACAAGCAGCGCTCAGTTATGCTCGTGCTCATGCAGCAGAATTTGGGATCGACCAAACAGCATTTACTGCGTACGATCTTCACATTCACGTCCCTGCTGGAGCAGTACCAAAAGATGGCCCTTCTGCCGGAATAACCATGTTAACTGCAGTACTTTCTGCATTAACAGGCCGCAAAATTGACGCAGATTACGCGATGACGGGTGAGATCAACTTACAGGGCAACATCATGCCTATCGGTGGCGTAAAAGAGAAGATCTTAGCTGCTAAGCGTAACGGTATCCATCACGTAATTTTACCCAACAAGAATAAGCAGGATATCCAAGGCATTGAAGAGCTGGTCAAAGGCGTACAACTTATCTGGGCCGGACATGCCAACGATATTTTAAATCAAGTGTTATTGAAGAAAGTAGAATAAAGAAACAACAAGAATTCCCGAGAAACCTCAAGGGCGACGTTAACCAAAAGTTAACGTCGCCCTTGTTTTTAAGTCTTTAAACCAAATTCATAGGATGTAACGAATCAGGTGGCGTGCTACGGGCCCCGTACTGCCTTGGTGCAACTCTCAAAATTTTAGCACCGGCTTCAAAACCAGTACCAGCCACAGCCACATTTCCATCGGGCAAACCAGTCATTGATGTGACAGGAAATCCACATGGGATTTCTTGCTCACAAATACCATCATGAATATCCCAAATTTGCACTAATCCTGTACTTGCATCTCCTAAAGAACCTGCATATTCGACCGAAGCCAATCGGCCATCAGGCAAAGCCGCCATGAGCATGGGCCCTGCTTTCGTTCTAATGGTACGCAACAGAGTAATACCGTCTTTTATTTCAATAGTATTGTATCGGCTCCAGGCCGTTGTCCATCCAAATGTTATTCTCTGCGTCTGTTCATGATCAAAATCTCGCGCTTCATTCCATCTATTCTGTTGCGCATCCCATCGATAGGCGGCGCTCCCATTTCGCGCAATCAGATGATAGTGACCATCATGCCTCTCAATATCTAACGTTATGTGCGCACGTAAATCCTCATCATCCTCATGTTCGTCAGGAGGATATGGAATAGTTTGTTCCAAACGACCAGTTTGCAAATCTAGGATATAAATGCTTCGTACTTCAAAAAACCGAATCGCTATGCGCTCATCAGACAGAGGGGTCATCGACTGAACCGACCGAACGCCATGCGGACTAACAAAATCAAAACTCTGTAAACATTTTCGACGTTGTCCATCCCAAACTTTTATCGTAATACGTTCTTTCAGATCCCAAGGCTCCAAGAGGCCGTATGCTTTCTTATTCGCTGTGACTAGGTGCGCGTTTGGCAAAACAGCCAAGGCATCAACAGAAAAGCCACAATAGAAAGTGTCGCGATATTTTCTGTTCCACCACCACCTGTACAGTGCATACGCCCCTACCACCGCCGCGCCGACACCGGCTGCTTTGGTCAGGCGTGGATGCGAAGATACGAATGATTTTACAGGTTCGACCAAGCGCGAAGAGAAGGAACGAGTGGCCGCGGCTGCATGGACATCATAGAACATCGCCAAAGGTGTAACGAGAGTCAGAAGTGCGAGAAAATATTTAGCGAATTTCATGAAATTACTCCCAAAATTTAATGGTACAATTAGAAAAACTCGACACCAAACTACCATCAGGTAATACTGCCAGCGAATCAATATAGCAATCAGCGCTCCTCTGCAATTCTTTATCACAATTACCCGTTTCACAATTCCAAACTCTTATCGCACCGTCAGAGCCACCTGAAACAAGTTGGCCATTAGGTAATGTAACCAACGAATAAATTGAACTTGTCTTACCAGCTATCACTAAATCACATTTACCAGTCCTAATGTCCCAGATTCTTATTTCAGCATCGTTACTTCCTATAGATTCAGCTGAA
>CAYYBE010000013.1:0-21642 GCA_964470345.1 uncultured Candidatus Babeliaceae bacterium
GAGCGGCAGACTCCAAATCTGCGGGTTGGGGGTTCGAATCCCTCCTGGCCTGCCAGGCTGTGTGAACGAGGGAACAGGTAGTAACGAAAACGAAACGCGGGCGTTTGGGATCATGAAAAACATTTCAGAATTTTTTCACGAAGTTAAAGTTGAACTTTCAAAAGTTGAATGGCCAACAACCAATGAATTTATTGGTGCGGTCGTGGTAGTTTTGATCGTCGTTCTCGCATTTTCAATCTTTCTGGGTCTTATAGACAAGGGGATTGGCGTGCTGATGAAGTATATTTTCACCTACGGCGTATAACGGAACCTAAAGCAAAGGGTTGCAACAGATGAAACGATGGTACGTTATTCAGGTCTATGCTGGTTATGAGGATCTTGTTCGCGCAGAAATTATGCGCAGGATAGGCGAAGCAAAGCTTGAAGAAAAATTTGGGCAGGTTCTTATACCTTCTGCTAAGATGCAAAAACAATTAAGCGCTGCAGAAGAACAAGATCATCAACTTTTTCCTGGGTACATGCTCATTGAATTCGAGGCCGTTCCCGAGATGGTGCGTCTCATTGCAACGGCGCCGCGGGTTATTCGCTTTTTAGGCGGAAAAGATCCGGTACCACTTACCGCTGCAGAAGTTGGCCGTATTAAGGCCCAGATGAGCGGAGAAATTGTTGTTACAACTAAAAAAGTTTCCTTTGAAGTTGGCAAAGAGATCGAAATCACCGATGGACCTTTTGCAGGGTTTATGGGCATGATTGAGAAAATCGATGAATCGTCCGAACGGTTGACCGTAATGGTAAGCATCTTTGGACGCATGACTCCAGTGGAATTGGAATTTACACAGGTTAAACGTTAACGGGTGGATTGTACGACTATGGCAAAAGAGATAAAAGCTAAAGTACGCTTACAGATTCCCGGAGCAAGCGCAACGCCGGCGCCTCCGGTAGGTTCGGCATTAGGGCAACATGGGGTAAATCTCATGGACTTCTGTAAGCAGTTTAATGCCCAAACAGCTGACAAAAAAGGGCAGACGGTTCCGGTTATCATTACGATTTACACAGATAAAAAGTTTGTGTTTGAAGTAAGGACTCCGCCAACGTCTGAACTTATTCGCAAAAAGTTGAACATTGAAAAAGGTTCATCTCGTCCCCAAGCGGACAAAGTGGGTAAGCTAACCTGGAATGATGTCGCTGACATTGCCAAGATTAAAATGCCAGATTTGAATGCATTTAATCTTGAACAGGCGAAGAAAATCGTTGCTGGCACCGCACGTAGTATGGGTGTCGATGTTGTCTAATTTCTAGCAAGGAATGCGCATTTCTATGACCAAGCGTAGCAAAAAATACGAAAAAGCACGCGCAGCACTGGGCGAAAAGAAAGAATTTTCGTTGCAGGAGGGTGTAGCCAAAGTTAAACAATTGGCCTTTGCCCGATTTGATGAGTCAGTTGATGTGCAGGTTAACCTCGGCATTGATCCCGAAAAAGGGGAACAAGCTGTTCGTGGTTCACTCTTATTGCCTCACGGCACAGGAAAATCGGTAAAAGTCCTTGTTTTTGCCAAAGGTGAGTATGCTGCCGAAGCCAAAAAGGCTGGCGCTGATTATATTGGAGTCGAAGACCTTCTTGAAAAAATTGAAGGTGGATGGCTCGAATTTGATTATGCAGTTGCAACTCCTGATCTGATGGGTCTCGTCGGAAAAGTGGCAAAGATTTTGGGGCCTCGTGGATTGCTGCCAAATAAAAAGAATGGAACGGTAACGTTCGATGTTGCAACAACGGTACAGGATCTGAAAAAAGGTCGTCTCTTTTTCAAAAATGATAAGGGCGGGCTTGTTCATTTCAGATTTGGAAAAGTGTCGTTTTCACCTGAGCAATTAGCTGAAAACTTGAATGCTTTTCTGAAAACCTTGTCTGCTGCAAAGCCGTCTACCTCAAAAGGCAAGTTTATCAAGAAGGTTGTCATTGCTTCAACCATGGGTGTTGGTATTCAGATCAACCCTGGAGAGTTTTAACGTCCTTTGGTTTGTGGAAAGGTAAATACGCATGAATCGAGAAACAAAACAAGGAGTGATTGACTCGCTGAAGGGTGACTTTCAGAGCAGTAAATCCACATTTTTGGTTGGCGTACAGGGATTAACCGTTGCGCAGCTTCAAGCATTGCGCGTCGGCGTACGTCATCAAGGTGGTCGGATACAGGTCGCAAAGAATACCTTTGCCTTTATTGCATCTGAGTCAGACGAGGGTGCTAAAGTACTGCAACCATACCTTAAGGGGCAAGTAGCCTTAGTTTTTGCCTCAGGGGATTCGTCAGCAGTTGCTAAGGTCCTTTGTGACTCAGCAAAAGAAAACGGGAAGATCACGATTGTTGCCGGGTGTCTTGAAACTCGTCTTATCGACAAAGCGATGGTTGAATTTTTAGGTTCCTTGCCTCCTCGTGAGGTTATTGTTGCCCAAGTTTGTGGCACAATTAAGGCACCAATGGTTCGCCACGTATCTGTCTTACAACAGCTCATTGTGAGAATGTTGTATGTGTTAAAACAGGCGAGTGAAAAGAAGCAATAAGAAGTAGAATAATAGTTACGAGGTTATCGTAAGTAATTTTTGGAGAAAACCATGTCATCAAACTCAGTTCAAACTTTAGTAGAAAAAATCAGCGTCCTTTCAGTACTTGAGCTTGCAGAATTAACCAAAGCTCTCGAAGAAAAATTCGGCGTTTCTGCCGCAATGCCAATGGCTGCAGCAATGCCTGCCGCCGGCGCACCTGCTGAAGCAAAGAAAGAAGAAGAAAAAACTGAATACAAAGTAGAATTGCTTGAAAGCGGTGCTGACAAGATTAAAGTCATTAAAGCATTGCGTAAAGTTAAGAAAGACCTTGGATTGACCGAAGCAAAAGCTATGGCAGAAGGCGCACCAGTTGTTATTGGTGATGCAGTTGCAAAAGCTGATGCAATGGCAATGAAGGAAGAACTCGAAGCTGCAGGCGCAAAAGTTAAGCTCTCATAAGCTTACGTTACTGCGCTAGATAGTGCTCATTCGGAGCACCATGCTTGAAAGATCTCTTGCGAAGTGGAAGTACGGTGAGTACTCTGCTTTTGAGAGAGATCTCAAGAGCTCTGTTTTTTGGTAATTTGGTTGATACACAAGGTCGTCTTGAGGACGGTTTTTTAGCACAATGAGGAGCAGCTTGATGTCGAGCCTGAAAGCAGGGAGGGAGGTCGTCCGCAGATCTTTTGGTAAGGTCAAGGACATAGTGCCGGTGCCCAACCTCATAGAAGTTCAATCGAGGTCGTTTAATGAATTTGCCCAGTTAGATTATCTACCGGAGGAACGACGATCAATCGGTTTGGAAAAAGTACTGCGCGATATATTTCCTCTTTCATCAAATGAGAGGATGTCGCTCGAGTATGTGAGCTATGAACTGGGTACGTGGGCATGCACGTGTGGAAGCTTAACCGGGATACGCAACCGGTACTCCTGGAGTTGCTCATCATGCAAGAAAACAGGCTGCTCTCGGCTTGATCCTCAGATGACCTGCAGCCATTGCAAGAAGCACACCGCTGCTTATAAGCGATGTGAAAATTGCTTGGGGCGTGTCACCATTCAATTACCAATGACGGTTGATGAATTCCGTTCAAGTGGTCAAACATTTGCTATGCCACTTAAGGTCAAGATTCAGCTGGTAAGCTGGGATATAACTGAAGAAGGTAAAAAAGTTATTCACGACATTAAAGAACAAGATGTCTTTTTTGTTGATGTCCCCGTTATGGTTGATCTGTTTGAACAAGATGGCCGCATTACGCTTGGTAATTTAGGTACTTTTGTTATTAATGGTGTTGACCGGGTTATTGTCAGTCAGCTCCACCGTTCTCCCGGCGTTATCTTTTCGCAAAGCAAAAAAGCAAAAGATATCCGTGGAAAAACCTATTATCTTGCACGTATTATTCCTATGCGTGGGTCATGGCTTGATTTTGAATTTGATACCAATGATCTCTTACAGGTTCGTATTGATAAGAAGAAGAAACTTCTTGCAACAACCTTTTTGCAAGCGCTTGGCATTGCTCGTGATAAGATTATTTCACTCTTTTATCACTTTGATGAAATTACCTGTGAAAAATCAGGATTTTATCAAGAGCTTGATGAAACAGCAGTGGGTATTCGTTTCGAACGTGGCATGACAGAACTTGCTTCAGAAGATGAGTATGTTGGCAAGCGTTTATCATCTGATCTCATTAAAAAATTGAAAAAAGTGGGCGTTGATCGCTTAATGCTTTCTAAGAGTTTGCTGAGCAACCGTTTGTTCGGTGCTGATGTTATTGATCCTCGCACTGGAGAGATTGTCGGTGAGCAAGGTAAAGCATTAACAGAAGATCTTTTTTATCGCCTGCAATCGATTCCATCAGTAAAGATGAAGCTGATTTCTTCGTCTGGATACGTTGTTCAACCGACGATAGCCTTAACGTTGGCGCAAGATCGCTGCAATTCTGAAGAAGAAGCATTGCGTGAGTTGCAGTCAAAGATTTGGACGGGTGACAACGCTTCTCTTGATGAAATTCGAGAAAATGTACGTAATCTCTTATACAACCAACGCTTCTATGATCTGACCAAGGTTGGCCGTGTTCGTATGAACCGTAAGCTTGGCCTTGCAATCGATCCGAATGTTGTAACGTTGACTGAAGAAGATATTATTGCAACGATCCGTTACCTTGTTAATTTACGTGAACGAGGTGAAGGCGAAGTTGACGATATTGATCACTTGGGAAACCGTCGCGTTCGCTTGGTTGGTGAACTGTTAACGAACCAGATTTATATGGGTCTTTTACGCATGGAACGTATCGTTCGTGAGCGTTTCAGACTGCAAGAACCCCATGGTTCGTTAATGCCTCAAGACTTTTTAAATGTAAAACCGATGAGTGCTGTGATTCGTGAATTCTTTGGAACTGGTCAATTGTCCCAGTTTATGGATCAAACGAACCCACTTTCTGAAATTGCACATAAGCGTCGTCTTTCGGCCCTTGGACCCGGCGGTGTCTTAAAAGATCGTGCAACGTATGAAGTTCGTGACGTTCACACCTCTCACTATGGTCGTATTTGTCCTATCGAAACACCAGAAGGACAAACGATCGGTCTGATCTCGTCACTGGCAACCTATGCCGTTGTGAACGATCTTGGCTTTATCGAAACAGGATACCGTCCTGTTGTTGGTGGGAAGATCGCAGACAACGTTGTCTTTTTAAATGCGTTTGACGAGTCGGGAGAATATATTGCTCAAGCTGAGCTTGCAAAGCAAAAAGTAACCGCTGATACCCAGATCTTGGTACGACATGAGGGTAACTTCATGTACGTTGACAGCAACAGAGTAAGTTATGTTGATCTGTCGCCAAAACAGCTCGTTTCGGTTGCTACGGCACTTATTCCGTTCTTGGAACATGATGACGCATCTCGTGCCTTAATGGGTGCAAACATGCAGCGTCAAGCAGTTCCTTTGATCAGAACCCAACCAGCACTTGTTGCTACGGGTATGGAAAAAGAGATTGCCCGAGCATCAGGAGCATGCTTAGTTGCAAAACGAGCTGGTATCGTGGATTATGTTTCTGCGGAAAAAATCATTATTCGCGCTGACCAATCAGAATTTGCCAATTTGGAAGAATGGATTTCTCGCGGGGTAGATATCTACTACTTGCGTAAATTCCAGAGATCTAGTTATAGTACGTGGGTTCACCAAACTCCTGTCGTAAAAGTTGGCGATGAGGTCAAAGTTGGAGAAATGTTAACCAGTGCAGCAGCAATTGCTAAGGGTGAGTTAGCGTTAGGCGCAAACCTTTTGGTTGCTTATATGCCATGGTACGGATACAACTTTGAAGACGCAATTATCTTAAATAAACGATTAGTTGCTGATGATGCCCTGACCTCAGTACATATTGATGAATATGTTGCTGATGCACGTGATACGAAACTTGGACCTGAAGAAATTACCCGTGATATTCCTAACGTCAGTGAAGCAGCACTTGCTGGTCTTGATGAAGATGGAATTATTCGCGTTGGTACTCGGGTTAAGACCGGTGATATCCTTGTAGGAAAAGTAACCTTAAAAGGGGATGTCCAATATTCGCCAGAAGAAAAACTCTTACGAGCAATTTTCGGTGAAAAATCACGTGAAGTACGGGATACATCATTACGCGTACCACCTGGAGTTGAAGGCTCTGTTATTGACGTTAAAGTCTTCTCTCGTAGTGGCGTTCGTAAAGACAAGCGCTATAAAGACATGGTTGCTGCAGAAACAGCTCGTTTAGAAGCTGATTTTGCAAAGCAGATGAATGCGCTTGAAAAGATGTTACGCACAAAAGTAGTGAGTCTTTTAGAAGGTCAAAAGCCAGCTAAAGGTGCTGCAAAAACAGCATTTACTACCAAGAAGCTTGAAGAGCTGGCATTTAAAGAGTTGCTTGCTTTGCGAACTGACGAAACAAAAGTAAATAAAGAACTTGAGCAAATTCATACGACACTTGAAAACCAAGTTCGCATCTTACATGGGTTACAAGAAGAGCGTATTAACCGACTTAAAAAAGGCGATCCGCTTCCATCCGGTGTTATCAAGATGGTTAAGATCTACATAGCTATGAAACGACCAGTACAGGTTGGTGATAAGCTTGCAGGACGTCATGGTAACAAAGGTGTGGTCTCTATTATTGTTCCTCGTGAAGATATGCCGTTCCTCGATGATGGACGTCCGGTGGATATTATTTTGAATCCAGTTGGTGTTCCTTCTCGTATGAACGTTGGACAAATCTTAGAAACGATCTTAGGACATGCAGGGAAAGCACTTGGCCGTAAATTAGGCGAAGCGTTGGAAGAGCAGGGAATAAAAGCTGCTCGAACCATGCTTGAGTCCTACTACGGAAAAGCGTGCATTACTGAGTATGAAAAAAGCTTCGGCAAAGACGGACTTACCGAATTGCTTCAGACCAGTATTCGTAATGGCGTTGCCTTTGAAACTCCCGTGTTTGATGGTCCACAATTTGATTATGATATTAAACCATTACTCGAAGAAGCAGGTCTTTCTGATGTAGGGACCTATCGGTTGCGTGATGGGCGAACCGGTGATTATCTTGCTCAGCAAGTGACCGTTGGTACATCCTACATCATGAAATTGAACCATATGGTTGATGACAAGCTTCATGCTCGGTCAGTCGGACCATACTCGTTGGTAACCCAACAACCATTGGGCGGTAAAGCTCAGATGGGGGGACAGCGATTTGGGGAAATGGAATGTTGGGCCTTGGAAGCCTACGGTGCATCCTATGCACTGCAGGAGATGCTGACCTATAAGTCAGACGACGTTGCTGGACGCCATAAGGTGTACGAAGCAATTGTGCGGAACGAAGATGTTCCTGCTCCAGGACTTCCAGAGTCATTTAATGTGTTAATTAAAGAGTTACAGAGTTTAGGCTTGCAGGTAGATCTGTTTAAGGGCGGCAAGGAGGAAGTCGGTGGATAACCAATTTCTTGAAAAGTTCAAAGAGTATATTCAAGCGAGTCAATTTAATGCGATCAAGGTTGGCTTGGCCTCTCCAGAAAAGCTGTTATCGCTTTCCTACGGAGAAGTTAAGAAGATCGAAACGATCAACTATCGTACGTTGAAGCCTGAACGAGATGGATTGTTTTGTGCCCGTATTTTCGGTCCTGTAAAGGATTGGGAATGTAATTGCGGTAAATATAAACGGATGAAACACCGTGGTATTACCTGCGAAAAATGCGGTGTCGAAGTAATCCAATCCCGTGTTCGCCGTGAACGTATGGGACATATTAATTTGATTGCTCCGGTTGTACATATCTGGTATCTCAAGGGCATTCCAAGCTACTTGAGCTTGATTCTTGATATGTCGGTTCGTGATCTTGAACGGATTATTTACTTTGATTCAGCTGTTGTTATTCAACAAGGAAACTCTCCGTATACACGGGGAACCTTGTTGAGCACCGCTGACGCTGAGGCTTATTCAGAAGCGCATCTCAACGATCTTACGTTTAAAGTTGAGATGGGGGCACAAGCAATCAGAGAGTTACTTGCTTTGGTTGATTTGGATGCAGAAATTAAGAAGTTGCAGCTTGAGTATGAGCATAGTGCTTCTGTTGCCTCACGCCATAAACTGATGCGACGTATTAAGGTCTTAAATGGCTTTTTACAAAGTAAATTACGTCCAGAATGGATGGTTCTTGAAATACTGCCTGTTCTGCCACCTGATTTACGACCACTGGTTCCTCTGGAAGGTGGCCGTTTTGCAAGCTCTGATCTTAATGAGTTATATCGCCGCGTTCTTAACCGTAATATACGTCTTCAACGTTTAATCGACATTGAAGCTCCGTCGGTCATTATTAAGAACGAAAAGCGTATGCTGCAAGAGTCGGTTGATGCCTTGATCGACAATGGTCGTCGTGGCCAGCCGGTACGGGGAACAAACCGTAGATCGCTCAAATCATTAAGTGAAATGCTTCGTGGTAAACAAGGGCGCTTTAGACAGAATTTATTGGGTAAACGTGTCGACTATTCAGGTCGTTCGGTTATCGTTGTTGATCCAGAACTTCGTATGGACCAATGTGGTTTGCCAAAGGCAATGGCACTTGAATTATTCAAGTCTCATGTGTATTCAGGTTTGTTGGAGCGAGAAATAGCTCCTAACTTACGTGTTGCTCGTCGCTTGGTTGATGAGGGAACACCTGAAGTTTGGGACGTACTTGCTGATGTGGTCAAAGGGCATCCGGTACTGTTAAACCGTGCACCAACGTTGCACCGCTTAGGTATTCAGGCCTTCTATCCAATTTTGGTAGATGGTAAAGCTATTAAGATCCATCCGCTCGTTTGCCAAGCATTTAACGCTGACTTTGACGGTGACCAGATGGCCGTACATATTCCGTTAAGCAAACGGTCTATCTTAGAAGCACAACAAATCATGCTTTCAAGCAAAAATTTGTTGTCTCCTGCCAATGGTCGCCCTGTTGCAGTTCCTTCGCAAGACATGGTGCTTGGATTGCACTATCTTACCAAGGCTCGTTGCAATGTCACCGGTGAGGGGATGACCTTCTCCTCAACTGAAGAGGCATTGGTAGCGTATCGCTTTGGACAAGTAGCATTGCATGCACGTATTAAAGTACGTATTACTCCAGAAGAATTGTTAGAAACAACGGTTGGTCGTGTTATTTTATTTGAAGCATTGCCAGCTGGTTCAGATATTAAATGGGTAAATAAAGTTGTCGCCAAGAGTGATTTAACTCGTTTGGTTGAGCGTGTCTATGGCATCGTAGGTGCTCAAGAAACGTCGGCATTTTTAGATAGAATTAAACGACTTGGCTTTAGATTTTCGACATGGGCTGGTATATCATTCGGCATTGGTGATCTCATTGAAGTAGAGAAAAAAGAAGCAATTTTGGGCAGAGCAGAAAAAGCGGTCCAACGTGTTGAACAGCTCTATATGGATGGTGTTATTACCAATGGTGAGCGCTACAATAAGATCGTCAGCATCTGGTCACAAGCGACTGCAGAAGTTGCTGCAAACATGCATAAAGACTTTGAAATTCAGGATAAAGTTGCCTTTGCCAATGAAGATGGCAAAATGCAGCCGTTCAATCCAATCTTTATGATGCTTGAATCTGGTGCAAAAGGATCAAAGGACCAGGTTAAACAGCTGGTTGGTATGCGTGGTTTGATGGCAAAGCCTTCCGGTGAAATTATGGAAACGCCCGTTAAATCAAACTTTAAGATGGGCTTAAGTGTATTCGACTACTTTACGTCTACCCACGGGGCTCGTAAAGGACAGGCTGATACGGCATTGAAAACGGCAAACTCTGGGTATTTAACACGACGTCTTATTGACGTTGCCCAAGATGTTGTTATCACCGTTGATGATTGTAAGACGTTGGGATCATTCGAGATCGAAATTACCCAAGAAACGGGTGATTTGGTTGGAATTCTTTCACAGCGTTTATTCGGTCGTGTTGTTGCACAAGAAGTTAAAGATCCGATTACTGGTCAGATTATTGCACAAACTGGTTCATTGATTACGCGTGATGTTGTTGAGAAAATTGCAAATTCAGCAGTTTCTCGCCTCGCAGTTCGCTCGGTTCTTTCTTGCCAAGCAAAACGAGGAGTATGTGCTCTTTGTTATGGCGTTGATCTTTCTCGTGGACAGATGGTTGATATTGGTTCGGCTGTCGGTATCATTGCAGCTCAATCGATTGGTGAGCCTGGTACACAGTTGACGATGAGAACCTTCCACATTGGGGGTACGGCAAGTTTAGTTGAACAATCATTCGTTGTAGCCCGTAACAATGGTATTATTCAACTTCATGGTGCACAAACCATTAAAAACAAAGATGGCCAGCATATGGTGATGAACCGCAATGCTAAACTGGCAGTGGTTACTCCCGATGGTCGTCAATTACAACGATTTGTTCTTGAGTATGGATCGGTCTTGTCTGTCATTGATGGACAATCGGTCAAAGCGGGGGACAAGCTTGTTGATTGGGATCCAAACAGTCGTGTCTTGCTGACAGAAAAAGCAGGTACGGTTCAATTTGTTGATTGCGTTGAAAACGTGACGATTCAAAAACGTTTTGACGAAGCAGCAAATCGATTTACACGCTTGGTTCTTGAGCATAAGAGTGATAAACTACAACCAGCAATTAGCATTGTTGACAATGCAGGTGAAGAAATTGCTCAATATTTCTTACCAACCGGTTCGTATTTAGCTGTTGAACAAGGGCAGCCGGTCGCTGTTGGTGATATTTTGGTGAGAACGCCGCGTGAAATGTCGCGTACCAAAGATATTACCGGTGGTTTGCCTCGTATTGCTGAGCTCTTTGAAGCACGTATGCCAAAAGATGCTGCAATCTTGGCAGATATTGATGGTGAAATCGTCTTTGGACAAACAACGCGTGGTCTTCGTAAGGTTTCTGTGGTCAATGGTGGTGAATCATTTGATTACTTTATCCCACGAGGAAAACAGCTTAACGTGGTGAATGCTGACCGAGTAAAAGCTGGTGAAGCGATTACTTCTGGTTCGCCGGTCTTACATGATCTTTTGCGTATTTTGGGACCTGAAGTCTTGCAACATTATCTTGTTGAACAAATTCAGGAAATCTATCGTCGCCAAGGGGTTAATATTAACGACCGTCACATTGAATTGATTGTTCGACAAATGGTACGTAAAGTCCGCGTCTTAGAACCGGGTGATACTGATTTCTTGATTGGGGATCGTGTTGATAAGATTCACTTCCAAGAAATTAACGCAGCACTTATCGCAGAAGGTAAGCGTCCTGCAAAAGGTAAGCCAGTTCTGATGGGGATCACGATGGCCTCGCTCGGCACTGAGAGCTACTTCTCAGCGGCTTCATTCCAAGAGACAACACGTATTTTGGCTGAAGCGGCTGTTTCAGGTCAGATTGACTATCTTTACGGATTAAAGGAAAATATCATTATAGGTAAGTTGATTCCCGCCGGTACAGGAATCAAGCAATTTAGACAAAAGTACCTTGGTGATTAAGATTTTTGACAAGTATGTAGGCGCGTAGCTCAGTGGTAGAGCATTGCTTTGACGTAGCAAGGGTCAGCGGTCCGATCCCGCTCGCGCCTACCAGATAGAAAATGTACGAGCATAGTCCCGGGGTAGTGAACCCGTGACGTTTAAAGGAACAATGCATGATCAGCAAAGAACAGAAGACAGAACTTATTAAGAATTTTCAAATTAACACCAATGATACGGGATCTATTGAGGTACAAGTTGCCTTATTGACCGAACGTATTAATCATTTGAACGAACATTTCAAAGCCCACAAAAAAGATTTTGCTTCAAAGATGGGTTTACAGAAATTGGTTGGTCGCCGACGCAGTTTTCTTGATTATCTTCATAAGCATAGTGTTGCAAAATATGAAGAGATTATTTCACGCTTAAATTTACGTAAGTAAGCAAGCGTTTACAAATTGTGATTCGTGACCAATGTTCAGATCGAAGTGAGGAAATAGATGGAAAAACAAATGGAGAAACGGTTTACCCTGCCTGAGTTTGGTTATGAGGTAGTGCTCGGAAAATATGCTGCGCAGGCTGATAGTGCCGCTTGGTTTCAAACAGGAGGTACTGTTCTTCTGGCGACCGTCGTTTCGGCAGCCTCAGAAGAATTTCCCGGATTTTTGCCTTTAACGGTTGATTATCGCGAGCTGTTTTCAGCAGCCGGTAAGATTCCTGGAGGCTATTTCAAGCGGGAAGGAAAGTTTAGCGACAGAGAAGTGCTCACGAGCCGTTTAATTGACCGTTCGATCCGCCCACTTTTTCCAGAAAGTTATTTCGATAAACTCCAAATTCTTACAACCGTATACTCGGTTGATAAAGAACATAGTCCCGAAGTTTTGTCGCTTTTGGCAACTTCGATCGCGCTTACCCTCTCCAATATCCCTTTTATGGGACCTGTTGGTGCAGTAGAAGTAGCGCGTGTTGATGGCAATTGGGTCTTTAATCCTATTTATGAGCAGATTCAGAAGTCTGACGTACGTTTGGTTGTCGCAGGTACCGAAGAAGGTATCTGTATGGTAGAAGGTTCTGCTGACGAGATTACCGAAGACCAATTCGTCGATGCAATGTTTAAAGCTCATGACATTATTAAGAAACAGGTTGCCTGGCAAAGAGAGATCCAAGCTGCAATGGGCATTGCGCAAGCAGTTGCTGTTGATAAATTTGGCCTGGAAGTTTGGAAAGAACGTTCTCGTAAAGTCTTAACCGCTGATCGCGTTAAGGGCATGTTCAAAGCTGATAAGTTAGAACGTGCTGCTGTACAAGCAGAACTCAAAGAGCTGTTCTTAAAAACGTACGAGCAAGAAATTAAAGATGCTGCTGTCGATCCAAAAGTACTTGAATACGTTTTTGATACGGTACTTCGTGACTGCATTACTGATATCTGCTTTACACGTGATGTTCGTATTGATGGTCGTGCATTTGACCAAGTTCGCGCTATTTCGACCGAAGTTGGCCTTTTGCCATTTGCACACGGATCTGCACTTTTTAATCGTGGACGTACGCAGGCGCTTGTTAGTGCTACCTTGGGTGGCGGACAAGACCGAGCTCGCAATGATTCATTGATGGGCGAAGCGATTGAAAATTCATTTATGTTGCACTACAACTTCCCTCCATTTTCTGTTGGTGAAGTTCGTCCGCAACGTGGTCCCGGTCGCCGAGAAATCGGACATGGCTACCTTGCTGCATCTGCACTTGAGCGTGTGTTACCATCACAAGAAAAGTTTCCCTACACCATTCGTATTGTTGCTGACATGCTTGAATCTGATGGTTCAACATCGATGGCAACGGTCTGCGGTGGTATGATGGCATTAATGGATGCTGGGGTTCCGGTACGAAAAATGGTCAGTGGCATTGCCATGGGTCTTTTAAAGGGGCCACAAGGTGGATTCAAAACATTGACCGATATTTCTGGCATAGAAGATGCCTTTGGTTCAATGGACTTTAAAGTCGCTGGAACCGAAGATGGTATTACTGCTATCCAGATGGATATTAAGTACAAAGGTGGCCTTGAACGCGCTGTTTTTGAGCAAGCATTAGCTGCTGCCAAAAAAGCTCGTCTGCATATTATGGGCGAGATGAAAAAGGTTCTTACTGCTCCTCGCGTTGAACTTTCTCCGTTGGTTCCACAATTTGTTACCTTCAAGATTCCGACAGAGAAAATTGGTGCCGTTATTGGAACAGGCGGAAAAGTTATTCGTGATATTATCGAAAAAACAGGCACAACCATCGACATTGAAGATGATGGATTGGTTAAGATCTTTGGTCATCCAGGCCTAGGCTTAGATCAAGCTGTTTCTTGGGTCAAAATCATCAGCGGAAATATTGAAATTGGTTCACGTCATGCTGGTATCATCAAGCGCGTGTCTGACTTCGGTCTTTTTGTTGAAATTGCTCCGGGAACAGATGGTCTGGTGCACGTCTCGATGTTGCCACGTGACAGCCGTGACCAATTTATGAACTCGGCTCAAGTAGGGGATCCTCTTGCGGTTGAAGTTGCTGATTATGAAGTAGCAACCGGAAGAATCCGCTTACGTTTAGCGCCTGAAAAGAAAGCAACTGATGCAGCTCCAACGCGCTGATAAAAGAGATTTTGAACAGCTGCGTGCATTACGCATCAGTTATGATGTGTATGGGTACGCAGCTGGATCAGTCTTTTTTGAGCAGGGCAATACCAAAATATTAGTTTCTGTTATGATGCTCGACGGCGTACCACCATTTTTGCGTGGTAAAGGTTCCGGTTGGTTAACCGCCGAATACGCCATGCTTCCTGCATCGACCGTTGATCGTATGTCACGTGAGACTGCCGTCAAGCGTAATGGTCGTTCGATCGAAATTTCTCGCTTAATTGGTCGTAGCTTTCGTTCAGTTGTAGATGTTTCAAAGATTGGTGAACGCACAATCTATATTGATTGTGACGTTTTACAGGCAGATGGTGGAACCCGTGCGGCTTCTATCACTGCTGCATGCTGTGCACTGCAAGCGGCGCAAGAGCGTTGGTTACACTGTAAAACAATTCGAGAGCCGATTCTTAAAGAGGCAATCGCAGCAGTTTCTTTGGGCGTCACTAAAGAAGGTGAGCTCTTGCTCGATCTTGACTATAAAGAAGATAGCGCAATCGCGACCGATTTTAATTTTGTATTAACCAAATCAGAAAAAATTGTAGAAATTCAGGGAACTGCAGAAACAGTGCCGCTTACCTGGGAGCAGCATGAACAATTATGTACTCTCGCACGTAACGGTATTCGTCAGCTCTTTGCATTTACCGATACACATCCGTACCAGTTTCCTGGTTCGGACGCCTGCCGTCCTCTTCCAACCTTTTCCGGCCGCTCATCCCAAGATTAACCGTAACGGTGCATCATGACCTTTGGTCAGTTTCTCATCAAAGCACGCCAGCCTGAGTTCTGGAATTCCTGTTCGAAGCTTAACTTTGTCATCCCCGACTACAGCCCACTCTTTTTTTCTGCAGTGCTTACTGCGCTCAAAGGGCAGTTTGGGAGCTCTGTGGTCGTTTGTGATAGTGCGGCGCATGAGCGCTCAATGCTTGAAGGTGCTCTTTCAATAAGTTTTTTGGGCCAATCTTCGGTGTATGTGATCTATGCCGGTGCAGAATCTAATGGCAAATTTGATGCTCAATTTTTAGGGTTTCTTACTTCGTATACGGGCCCCCATCGCTTGATACTGTTTACCAAGCCTGACCAAGCCTTACCTGAGTTGCCAAGTACTGAGCGCATCACCGTTCCCGAAGCAATCGACCGAGCAACGTACAGCACGCTCTATGCGTTTTTACGTCCAGGTGAACTGTGCGACCCGAAATTTGTGCAACAGCTGTTTGGACGAGCAGAGTTAGGTGCTTCTGCAACCATTTCGCTTGAACGGGCCTGCGTTATCGTAGCCTACCAAGCAGTTGTCGGTAAAAATTACGAACAGTTTTTTACAAACTGGTTTGACAAGGTTTGCGAACCAAAGCGTTCGCTCTTTACCTTAAGTCAGTACCTGTTTGCACAAGACGGTCCCCGTTTTTATGCACTCTGGCTCGAAGTAAAAGATGACTATGCGCAAGAATTTTGGGTAGCCTATTTTTCCGAACAGATCTGGCAGGCACTTTCGTTTGTTGCCGCGCGCCAGGCTGGCGCTCAACCGCAGCAAGGCAACCGTCTTCCCTTCTCATTTGGCCAGCGGGACTGGAAACGGCACACAATTCCTAATCTGTCCCAAGCTTTTGACCTTCTCTATCGTATCGACTATTCGAACAAAAACGGTGCGTTGACCGAAGGCTTTGACCTCGTCTTTGCGCAGCTCTTGAACTAATATGCCAGTCTATTCTTGGTCAAGCAATCACCATTAAAATTACGGCACAAAAGCGTAAAAGTGAGAAAGCTGGGGTTAAGGTTCTGTTACCTAAGCTTCCCAAAGTTTCCCCTGGATCTAAGAGCTCACGACATCCAGCTTGCGTGTGCGCTCCGAGAAACCGTAGGTAAAGGCCCCCTGCGTTCTGTTGCTACCTCTGTAACTTTGTGCGAATCTAGGGGTTGACTACCAGATCTGCACAAGTCGAATCTTGGGAAAATCAATATACTGACTGGCAGCATTGATTGTGTTGATCAAAAATTGGTGATATCGATTCCTGAATTATGACAGAGTTTTTGACAAAGACTGCGGTGATGTCGTTGGTGAATTTGTGATTGGCGATCGAGGAGAGATTATTGGTGACGTCGCGGGGGAAGATGTTACCGACGATGAAGAAGATGAAGTCGATGAGATACTGCTGTGATGCCGTTTTGCTTTTAAAAAAGTGCGTCGTTGCGTATGGGTGTTGAGTTGTCGAATATGCGTGTTAGCTAATTGGTCAGTAAGTCGAAGCATAATGACTCCGCTACGAAAAAGCTGCGCCTCTTTTCCCAGCATCTTGCATTCTTTAATTACTAATTCTGTCGTTGATTCTGACCCCGATTCTGTATCGAATATGAGTCCTTCTGGCGTTACCCCTAATGTATGCATTTTTTCGGTGTACTGTTTAAGGCCGATGGTCTCAAGCCATTCGCAGAGTTCTGAAGAGTTCCAGAGAGCAGGACGTTTCTCAGCGGTTATACTTGCGTTTATTTTTTGCATTTCCCGGGGCGAGCATGATGAAGCTTGTATTGCTCCGGAAATAGTTACAATCAAAACAAAGAGTATGTTTTCTGGTTTCATAGGTTCTCCTGGGTTTGGTGTTGGATGGTCGCCTCTTGCGACCATGTATTTAATTATAGAATTGGTTGAGGATTTGTCGATATCTCATATTGAATTTTTTCGGGATTCATGTCTTTGTTTCGCGACTTAATCTGATGATGCTTTTATTACAACACAAAGTTCTTGTATCAAAAGCTCCATTGTACTAACGTGTGCACATGAAAAAGCCACGCCGGTATGGGTGGCGTGGCTTTTTCGTAAATAAAGCAGTGCTTCGGAAACCAATGTTGTAACCAATGATGTCATGTAAATGGGTATCAACAAGACCATGAAGCTCTTTAAGTATTCGCTGCTCTATGCGTAAAAGCAAAGATATGTAAATAGTGTAAATGCGAACACATAATTAAAAGCGTTTAAAAGTGTTGAAAAACCCGCATTCTTAACGAAATCCGTTTTTGTGTGAACCATGTATATATCTTTTGCATTATTTACACTCTTTTTTGAACAACGAGTCTTTCAGGTTTAAGCCATTCAATTATTCGTGCAGATCGATGTTTTGGCAAGCGTTGAATGTGCGCATTATGGGTCGTTTTTAATAATGCATTCACCGCCATTCCCATTGTTTTGCATTATTTTACAAAAGTGTCTTTGAGAAAAAGGCTTATGTGGCGTGCATTTTTTTATTGCGTTTTTTATTCGGCATTTCGCGACTACCCTCTATGCGAGGGCTTGATTCAGAGCGGGAAAGCATAGTACAGTTCTACGCATAATCTTTTAAACGTAAGGAGCTATGCGATGAATAAACGTACGATGATGTGGGTTGGGGTTACGGTAGGCATTATTATTGCCGCCCTTATTCTTGTTAAGTTTGGAAAAGCGGAAAACCTGTATAGCACAACACGAGTGGGGCAGGAGGACTTTGATTGGGACCTCCCGGGAAGCAGTAGTATTAACCCTTTTTAGGCGTATTTAAGAAAACAGGAGGAGTGCGAAAAAATGCGTAAAAAGCAGTATTAATGCTTAGTGTCGGGAGAATTCGGCAAAATCAGCGTGGCAGTTGACCCGCCCCGTTTGACCGCCGCTTTCTCCTGTGTTACCCTCGCCCTCTCCTCCAGCGGATATTTGTGTAGCCATGAGGAGGAGTGTCGCTAGGAAAAATTTGTGTAACATGATATTACTCGCAAGGTTTTTCTGGTAAAAAATTAATTTTAAGGTAAGTTAAAAACTATACACCCAAGGACCCAAAATAAGTTTAACCAGTTACATGACTTTAGAGAAGGTCTTGGTTATGAATTATATACTACTTCTTGTGCTTGCGAACCGAGTATGGGGATTTTGCGTTGCTAGTCTTGTATCTATTAAATTGCTCTCTGTTTATAGGGTGGTTCTTCAGAATTCGATATTTCAAAGACTGTGGCTTTTGTTCTCTGTCGGAGTCATCTACGATTTTTTTTGGTATGGCTGCGCGATGTATAAAACAAGCTATCGTTTGTGGATTTCTGCGACTCCTCAGTTTGGGTACCTATTGGTATCGAGTTGCCTTCTTCTCTTGTGGCCTCTTGCAATTTTTTTGCACACTCTGAGGTATGAATGGCTCATTGTTGCTGAAGATAAGTTTTACAAACGCCACTATGCTTTGGGGATTTTGACCGTAGGGATCATGGTCTATTTCCTGTATGATTTATTCACTTATGTATATAATCCTGCAAGCCCTTGGCAGATTCTCAGTACCTCTTCTTTTGTGATGATGAATATTTTTATCATAGCCAATAGAGGGGGCACGCTTGTTTTTGGTATAAAGAAGCTAATCGCTAGTAAGCCGATGCCGCTGATCATACAGCAGCAGATCAAATGGATTTTATGTTTGGTAGTTATACCAATTATTTTGCAGTCGATCTTTTTGTTAGAAAATTGTGGTATTTTTGCAGCTACCGGTATCTACTGGGAATTGTTTGTTTCTCTCTTGCAAGATACTCTTATTTTCGGCTCCTACTACGTTCTGTTGAGGCTCTTGGATCTGCGCCTTTTCAATGCCATACCATTGGTAAAAGGGAAGCCATCGCCCCGTTTCGGCCAGGTATTTGATGAAATTGTCGCTTGGCTTGATAGGGCAACAACGTTGCCAGAAATTCGTATTATTGCCAAAACGTATTTTGAGAAAGCCTTTGGTTTTAATTCAGACGGTGTGACTTTGTACGTTCGTCCCGTTGATTATGCAGGCGTTATTGATGGAGCACCACCATCGAACATCCATGAAAAAGTCGAAGCGCTCTTTTATTCCTCTGCGCCGGAATCGGTCGCTCTCTGCCAAAAGATACGAGAAAAGGTGATCTTGCTCCATGCAAACGTGCAATATGAAGAGACGTATCATATTGGAACTGACGCCAAGCGGTTTCGTGCTTTTCTTGAAGCACTTAATGCCGAAGGTTTTATACCAATCTACCGAGAACAGAGCTTGGTCGCCTATATTATTATTGAGCATAATGCATGCGGGGGCATGTTAATACATGATGTTGAAGTGCAGGCGATGTTCACCTTTATAACGCATCTTGCCTACGTTATCGAAAGCCGGCAACGGCTGGATTCGAAAGTCTTAGTAAAAAAATGTATGGAACATGTATATCGAGAAAGACAGCTCTACCAAGAGCGGGAGCATTGTCATGAGGGTATGCAGACAATGGCAAAGCATATACAGACAAAGGGAGCGGTGAGTCTGATTTGTTTGAAGAATAATCGTTTACAGGTTGCAGATAGTGAAGGGGCCGATTTATTGGGGTTGCCCAAGGGGACATTGCTTGTTCCTGACGGCTATAAAGAGCCGTTGAAGCGATTGATAAATGGGTATAAGAAGTATGGACGGTCGGAGCCGATTTTTCAGAAAGATCCCCAAGGGAAAATGCTCCGCTTTACTCCATTGAGGTCTCCATATAAGAGAAATATTGTGATTGCTGTTTCTCATCAAACGCTTACAGACCGTCTCTCATTCCCGTCATTTGTGACCGGTAATAGTGATGCGTGGAATTATACGCTTTTCTTGCAGACAACAGCATCGGGGAAACAACTTAATGCGTTTGTTCCAGTAAACCAAGGGTTCCTTCTTAATTTTAAGATAACCTATATGCGTGCGGTTTTTGCACGTCGTCCTGTATGCTTATTGGGTTACCCAGAAGATATAAAGCAGTTAGCCGTGATTGCTCAGGCGATGTGGGCGCGCGATACGTTTGAAGATCTTGGCATTACCTCTCAAGAGCAGGGGAATGAATTCGCCGTAAAACTGTTTGGAATGACTCCAATAAAAGAGGGTGAAGAAGAAAAGAAGGGTCTTCTTGCAACATTAAGCGCATCGGGAACACTGTTTATTGAACGTATTGAATTTCTTTCGCTCAAAACGCAAGAGCTGCTCGCAGAATTTATTGCAACCGGTTCGTATACTCCTTTGTGCAGTCGACAATTTACTTCAAGTGATGTACAGATTGTTTGTGGATGCCACCTTAACGAACGAGACCTGAAATCACGTGCAGAAGCAGGGAGGTTTTCAATGGCATTGTATCATGAGCTCAAGAAGAGCACTGTTTCTATTCCTCAGTTGTCCCAATTTCCGTCTCAGATGGTAGCGGAGCTGATTCGCCCTTTCTGTATACAATTATTTGGAGAAGAAGTTCTGCAGTTGCATTCAGTCGAGATAGACTATCTTGTCAGTGATTTTTCTTGTTCAACTGGAGTTCGTAGTTTAAGTGAGCTTCGCATGTATGTAAAAAATAAGCTCGAAATGAAGCTTAAGCAAAAGAGTCATTTCAAGCCGGCTGTGCTTTTTAATGGAAAATTTCATGATGAGGAAGCAGTTATGCGAGAGGCTCAGCGTTTGGGGCGGGAAACACTCAAAGATAAAAAATTATTCACCGCAGTGGTCGCTATTATCGACAGCTCTACAGGCGTAGCTAAACTTTTAGGTGTTGACTACTCAACGGTGCAACGAAAATGTGAAAAATACGAAATTGGTACTTTTGCTCCTGGTTATGAACGAAAACCGGGTCGTCCAAGAAAACGACCATCTTCCCCGCTCTCCCTTTCATAAAAACGTTGTTTTACTCGAGTAACTATCGCAAGAGCTCCCAGGCCCTACTGGACAGCTTTCTTTTTATTATGCATTTATATTGACAAATTGAAAATATATTAAATAGACTGGAAGTAAGAAGCAAGACGTAGAGTTCCCGGTAGCCGTTGGTTGTCTCTGGTGACAAGTAGGGGCTCGGGCTGTGGGTTTTGCAGTGGGTTCAACTATTTTTTTACTTCAAGGAGTAGGGCGATGACGTCAGGTTCAAAAAAGATTATGGTGGTTACCTTACTGGCTGCTTGTGTGGTTGCCAGTGTAGTTATCCCTCGTGGCGGTGGAGGCGGTCGTGGTGGCGGTGGTCGTGGGGGTGGTGGCGGTTACCGTAGTAGCGGCTCGCGTGGCGGTTCTTTCCGTAGTGGCGGGACACGTAGTTTTTCAGGAGCACGAACTTCTGGGGTACGTTCAGCTACTTCTACAAGAACGGCTTCACGTCTTTCGGGTAGTTCACGAACGTTGTCGGGTAGCCGTTTTGCTGGTCGCGGTGGAGCTCGTTATGCAGGTAGAGGCCGTGGTGGACATTGGTATGGACGTCGTGGGTATTGGGGTAATTTTGGTTGGGGTTCAGGATGGGGTTGGGGCTTAGGTTTAGGTCTTGGCTTTGGTTGGATGTCCTATCCATATTGGACTCGTTATACCTATTATGACGATTATGTTGCTTCTCCCGATATTTGTATTTACCAAGGGTATCCATGTGAATGGCCACGTGCTTTACGTGTCTATGCCGACAACAAAGATTGGAGTGGCGCATTAACTGATATTAATACGAAGTTAGATCAGTTAAATACCCGCCTTGCTGAGGTTCAAGA
>CAYYBE010000014.1:0-13605 GCA_964470345.1 uncultured Candidatus Babeliaceae bacterium
TTAGAGCGGCGGAATCATAATCCGTAGGTCCGGGGTTCGAGTCCCTGCGTCGCCATTCTTCGCTTTCCGAGGCTAATCTCTTCGAAGCTAAGAAAGCTACGAATGGCAAGCCAAACTTCGCCTCAACGAGAGCAGGCGGGGTTCAGGGGCCGCAGGCCCCCAACTGTTCGCCGGAGCGCACGATTTCCTTTGAATAAGCAAAAGTTAAGAATGGGGCGCGTAGGCCATTGAGTGGTCGATTCTATGAAAGAAAATGTTTATATGGTTAGCCTCTCGCTTCCTCTTGCATTAACGCTCACTCGGTTTATTCTCTCCCCCATAGTGATGCCTATTCTTATCTTGGCTTATTTGCCAACGGCTTCGTGCGTTGGGCATGTTGTTGTCACAGCGATATTTCTTGCGCTTGGATTTACCGATTTTCTTGATGGGCACCTTGCACGCAAATTGGGTAAAGAGTCGCTCTTAGGTGCATTACTTGATCCTGTTGCCGATAAGCTGTTAGTGACTGCAACAGCAGTATCGCTTGTTGCAATTGGGTTAGTACCAGCCTGGTGGGCAATTGTGGTTGTTGGGCGTGATTTCTTTGTTATGAGCTTGCGTGAGATTGCGCTGTCGCATGGATTTTCTGTTCCGGTAGCTTGGTTGGGAAAGTGCAAGACTGCATTGCAGATGATCTATCTTGCTTTTGTCCTTGCCGGTGGTACCCTGGATGAGACAGTATTTGGGTACATAACGCTTCTTTTATTATATGCTTCACTTATCTGCACGCTTGCTTCTGCTTATCAGTACTTTATCTATTGGAATCGACGGCGTTCTACTCTGTAAGAGTCATAAAGATTGTTGTAAGGGAGAGAGTATGAAATTCCATGAAGTTAGTACAGCCTTTGCTGCCATAGCTGCAACAAGTTCACGAACCGAAATTACGCAGCTTCTTGCGGCATTATTAGAAAAAGCATCTGCTGAAGAAGCCCGTAGTATCTCCTATCTTTCTCTTGGTCTTTTACGTCCTGCGTATGAAGGTACTCAGTTTAATTTGGCTGACCGCTCAGTAAAAAAAATTCTG
The DNA here is from genome assembly GCA_964470345.1 of uncultured Candidatus Babeliaceae bacterium. Classification (GTDB taxonomy): domain Bacteria; phylum Babelota; class Babeliae; order Babelales; family Babelaceae; genus CAYYBE01. The sequence continues at coordinate 1,064 of CAYYBE010000014.1, forward strand.
GCAGATCTTTTAGAGTTACCTGAAGAAAAAGTTACTACGCTTGCGCGGCAAACGGGCGATTTAGGTGAAGTAGCAGCGCAAGGAACCTGGCGTGTGCACACGCATCTAACCGTGCATGAGGTTTTTGAAGCGCTCCGAGAGCTCGAGACAATTTCTGGTAAGGGTTCGCAAGAAGAGCGTGCTCAAGAATTTTCCAAGCTTTTGAAAAAATTAGAACCAGAAGGTGCTTCGCTTGTTGTGCGTATGGTACTAGGCAAGCTCCGCCTTGGCTTTTCTGATATGACGTTGATTGATGCGCTTTCATGGATGTTGGTTGGCGATAAATCGCTCCATCAAAAAATAGAAAATGCTTACAATCTTTGTGCTGATATTGGTCATATTGCCTATCTGCTCAAAAAACATGGTGTTCACGCTTTTGATCATGTTGGTATTGTTGTTGGCATACCGATTCGTCCTGCGGCAGCCGAACGTTTACCAACAGCGCAAGCGATTATTGATAAAATAGGCCATTGTGTTGCTCAGCCTAAATTAGATGGCTTTCGCTTGCAGGTACATATTGATAACAGCGGGAACAAACAGGTTATACGCTTTTTTTCTCGCAATTTACAAGACATGTCTGCTATGTTTCCTGAGCTGGTTGAAGCATTACAAGAACTGCCCGTAAAAAGCTGTATTTTTGAGGGTGAGGCGATTTTATACGATGAGGCAACAAAGACATTTGCCCCATTTCAAGAGACCGTAAAACGTAAGCGTAAACATAATGTTGATGAGATGGCCAAAGAGTTGCCGTTGCGTCTTTTTGCGTTTGACCTCTTGTATCTTGATGGACAATCATTGTTAGACGAAGAGCATCAAAGTCGCCGTCGCCAATTAGTACATTTGATCAATCAGATGAAGTCAGACGTCATTCAAGTTGATGCTGAAAAAGAGATTGCGACTGCCAAAGAGCTTGAGAATTACTTTCTTGAGGAAGTCGGTGCTGGGCTTGAAGGGCTGGTCGTCAAGCGGATTCACGCGCATTATCAGCCAGGCAAGCGCAATTTCAATTGGATTAAGTTAAAGCGGCAAGAGCATGGCGATCTTGAAGATACGCTTGATACGGTTATCTTGGGTTATTACGCTGGAAAAGGTAAGCGAGCCCGCTTTGGGATCGGTGCGTTTCTGGTAGGTGCTTACAATAAAAAACAGGATCGCTTTGAAACAGTTGCTAAAGTTGGCTCAGGGTTAACTGATATTGAATGGCATGAGCTTAAAAAACGTTGTGATGATCTTGAGGTTAAAAAGCAGCCGCACAATGTTGTTTGCTCGAAAGATCTTGTACCTGATGTTTGGATTGAGCCATCGATCGTCGTCATGATTCGTGCTGATGAGATTACCCGTTCGCCGGTACACACGGCGGGGCAAACAAAAGATGAGCTTGGCTTTGCATTACGCTTTCCACGTATGATGGGCTATCGTTCTGATAAATCTGCAACTGAGGCGACAACAACGCAAGAGCTGGTCCCCTTATTTGAGCACCAGCGCTCGCTCGTGATTACGTAAAAATTCTTGGTACTATCGCAGAGCTACTGAGTTACGACAATCTCAAAAGCTTCACAGTTTGTATGTATTCGCTGGGGATTATTTTCTTTGCAGCGGTTGCATCGCGAGATATTCATTCTGCAATCGCGAGCGCATACGTCTTTGGTTACACAAGGCCCCGGTTCTTGCAAGGTGTAGAGAGTCCCAATCGTTTGAGAGCGTAACGTTGTATTTTTGCCATTTTCATTTACTTTAAAGAAAAGTACGATAAAATCGGGAACTTCAAGGGTCGTTGTACCTTTCCCAATGGTCTTCCAATTGCTAGGACTATCGTCGGTGGTGACTTGTATCTGTTCAAAATGTGTTTTGTTCTCGATAGCAATTTTTTTTGCCGTGAGAGATGTGGTGAGCAGTAATAAAGCTGCGAGCGTATATCGTTGTATCATGCTATGTCCTTTTTAAATGAGATTATTATTGAGCGTGAATAAGCGAGCTCAAATACTTAACTTCATCAATATTTGCTTCAACAGCACTTTTTCCCATAACGATGCCGCCGGGCTTGAGCTGGAAGACGTTTTCAATCGTTTCTCGCGTGACATGTGCTGAAATAAAAATAGGCAACTTTGTGTTGCCGCGAACCATATCCCACTGTTCCATCGAGATTGCTTGCTCACGTTCTGCCGCAGGGCGATGAAAGAGAAGGGCATCAGCGCCCAGGCTTTCAGCTTCCAGTGCTGATTGTCCGAGCGAGCAGGTATCAAGAAGATCGAGCATTACTTTTTTACCAAGATCATGCGCAGTTGTGCAGGTTGTATGGATAACATTTCTATTGGTTCCCGCTAAGACGGTTACCCAATCAGCTCCTGCTTGAACGCAGAGCTTTGTTGCTTGGCTGCCACGGTCGGCAATTTTAACGTCAGCAAGAATAGTCTTTTGTGGGAGTGCCGTGCGGAACTCTTTGATGGCTGTTTCTCCGTATTTATACAGGAGTAGTGAACCTATCTCGAAAATGTCGACGACATGCTGTAGGTCAGAGGCGCTTTTCAGTGCTTTATCGAGTTCAATGATATCAAATGATACTTGCAATTTCATATTTTTCCTTCATGTCTACTCGTTATCTGCTGATCATCGTTGCATATCGGTCGCTCGCGTAAGAAGTCGTTTTTTCTACCGGAGCATAAAACTTTGCCACTTTCATAAATTGTAGAGCATTATCTGTTGCTGTTATCGTTGTGCGGAGATATATCGTTGGCAACAAAAGATTAACGTCTTGCTCAGTGATCGTTTTCCCTTCGGGGATAACTATTTGAGAGGGTTTTGCACTAATAAGAAGAGCGTCATCGGGAATACGTCCATTTGCGGGTGTAGGGATAACGCGGATGTTCCAAACAAATTTTTTAAGTTTTTGATCCCGTTCTCGAGTAACCTCATAAAAAATTGCTTCATGCCCCTCGCGGACTTTCATATGTTGTACCGTATTTGAAAAAATAATTACGGGGGTAAGGCTGTCGGTCACAACGACGGTAAGGGTTGGTTTGGTTTGATGATTCGAGAAGGTGACCTGTCCATTATAATCAGAAGTAGCCACCGTGCCTTGATAGGATACGTAAATCCCTTGGAGAAACGGTACATCGGTTGATCCAGTTGATTTGGATGCAGTTTCTTTTAGAAGACACTCGCCAGAAAGTTCTTTGGTAGAGTCTTCTCCGCATAATTCTTGTAAATCTTTCTTTGCAAGCTGTTTTGCCATGTGGGGAGTTAATGGCTTGAAAAAGAGGGAGATGATTGCTGTGTTTGTTCCGGGCCGTTGTTCTTGGGGAAAGAGCATGCCCTGCTGCACGAGGGTGAGACATACTGATATAATGCAGTAACGTAATCTCATATGGCCTTCTCATTCGTTAAGCTGGTTTATGAATACAAGCACTACCGTTTATCTTAGCAAACTGCTCATAAAAAAGGCTATACTTAAGACAAAAGAGCTATGAAGGGGATGTGCTTATATGAAAGAAGAACCGATGACTGAACATGATCAGAACTTGTGGGTAACCTTTGCGAAAACGTATACCCTTACCGATGAACAACTCAAACAATTTCAACGTTATTATGAACTGCTCTGTGAGGTGAACGAACAGATTGATTTAACAACGATTATTGAGTTGCCGGCAGCATTGGCCTACCATTTTTCCGATTCGCTTGAGCTTGGATCCTTTTTGGATCTCACGGCAGTTACCATGCTGGCCGATGTTGGCTCAGGAGCAGGGTTCCCTGGTCTTGCCCTAAAGATTAAATATCCAGCGCTTCCCGTGGTTCTGATCGAAGTTACCCAAAAACGAGTTGATTTCTTACATCGCGTTATTACTGAGTTGGGGCTTACCGGTATTGAAGTGTATCCACTTGATTGGCGAACGTTTTTACGCAAAACTTCCTATGCACCATTGGCAGCAGAAACGGGACTTTTTTGCGCGCGAGCATCGCTGCACCCGAACGAACTTTTGCGTCTCTTTCAACCAGGGTGTATCTATAAGAACGCAAAGCTCGTCTATTGGGCTGCTAGTACGTGGACGCCTGAACCAAAAGAGCAGCCATTTGTACAACAGGAGTTTGCTTACATGACAAAGTTAAAAAAACGAAAATATGTTCTTTTCGCACAACCAGCCAAGTAAGTTTGCATTCACGAATAAATCGTAATTTTACCACTGCTATCACCAACGGCGAGATTGCCATGAGCAAGTACGCACAGTGCGGTGATTGCTGGTAATGTTGGTGTTGGCTCTATGACTAATGTCGGTGATAGTTGTGCAAGCATCATCGGGACACTTGCCTGCGAATTGGGAGGTGTTTGCGGTGGCGTAAGCGTTGCCGTACACAATGGATGTTTGATATTGGTAATATCCCACAGTTTAACGGTACCATCATTCGATCCAGAGGCAAGGCGCCCGTCCACCAAAAGTGTTAGGCAGATAACGTAGCTCGTATGACCTTCTAACGTTTGTATTGGTATGCCTGCATCAATATTCCAGATGGTGATCTCCAAGGCTCTCATTTCAAGGTACCCGCACGCAAGATAGTGCGGTGGAATAAACGCAAGTGCGCCGACCATTTTGTGCTGAGGATGCACCATCGTTTTAATACAGCTCTTTTTTGTACAGTCCCATATTTGTATGTGATCATGGCCTGCTGAAGCGACTTTATTGTTTGGTAATCGGATCAGTGTTCGAATAGGAATCTGAGATTCGATCGTGCGCTCAATATTTACCCGGTGTCCCGTCTTTATGTCCCATAGCATGGTGTTACCTTTGTGATCCTGATAAAAAACAGTTTGGTACGCTGGAGAACAAAGGGGAGAACTATCAGCTAATTTTTTTTCAATAGATAAAAGACACTTCCATGTCGGCGTATACCAGATCTTGATTCTATTATCCCATGCTGCAGATGCGAGCCTATGAGGGGTAACGAGTACGAGGCTTTTTATTAATCCACCGTGCGCTGAGATTTTTTTCTCACATATCTCTGTTGGCAAATTCCAGATGCATATATTTCCATCATTGTCTCCTGACACAAGCTGGTTTGTGTTGGGAAGTGTCATTAAACAGGTTACTGCTTGCGCAGCGTGCAATTTTTGTTCCACTTCACCCCGTAAAAAGTGGGGCTCATAATCAACAATGATTTGGATTAGCTCGCGAGGCATTCTGTCGAGCGTCTCATATAAGAGATTGGAAAGCGCTTGGCTTCGAGGGACGGACGTATCGGTTGCTTTTGGTAGTGTGAGCGCTTGGGAAGTGTGCAAAGTGGAACTAGCAATAAGTAAGCCGAAGATAGTCAGGGCATGCGTGGATTTCATGGGCGTTCCTTAGGCAAACAATTGTATGGTTTGGAAGCCGTCTCCCCAATTTGATTCTGTAAAGATGACGGCCAGAACTCCGTTGGGTAATACTATCAGTTGGCGTACACCGGCCCAGTGCCCATTGGCCACAACGGTTTCATGTTTATTGTTCGTATTATCAATAATTTGAATCCCGCTTATCCAAAGTCCTTCTATTGTTGCAATACAACGTCTTGTATGTATATCCCAGAGTTTAAGAGGGCCGTCACTTTCAGAGCCTGAAACGAGAAGGCCATTGTGCAGGAGCTGAAGGGCGGTTACTTTCGATGCATATGCTTTAATAGTATGTTTTTTCTTTGAAACAAGATTCCAGATCTGGAGAGATCCGTCAGTATATCCAGTAGCGAGCCGTTTAGGTGGTAATTCAACCAAGCAAGTCATCGCAGGGGCTTTAGGTAATTCGCTGACAATAATAGTGACGATCTCTTTTTTGTTTGCTGATTGTAAGCAGAGAGTTATCCCGTTGTTGGGGATGGAAAATAAGTACCCGTTTGCAGTATTATTGTAGATTGGGTTCGATAGATGAGAACCAGTATCAGCGTTAATATGGTGAAGCGAATCGCCTGTTTTCTTTATATACAATTGTCCCGCTTTCGCAGGAATTAATGCAGAGACATTGTGATAGTTGGTAATTTTCAACAGGCTTGTTTTGCTCTTTACACGATAGATTCGAATAAGGTCGTTAGTTGTTGCAACAGCAATGCGGTGTTGTGAGATTGGAATAACCGATTTTGCGGGAGCGTCTAACGTAATACTATCTGGTGCACTATTTTTCATACTATGTACTATGGCGATCGTTCTATCGGTTGGTAAGAGAAGCTGGTGATCGCCAAAAGCATATGCAGAAGCTGTTAATTGTTCTGTTTCATAGGTGCCGATACAAGCTGCTTCCCACGCATAGGCTTCAATAAGACTGATAAGTTGTTCGGGGAACTGTGCGAGCATTTGTTGCAACAGGGCACTTCGTGGTACGGGAATAAGCGTTGGAAGTTGAGGAGCTGCGTCATGCGAAGTTGCAATGATTGCGCGGGGGAGCTCAAGCGTTGGCACGCTTGTTGAGGAACTTGAGGATGACGAGGACATGGAGGGCGAACATGAGGGAGACGCAGATGATGCGGGTGGCGTCGCAGGGATCAATGTCGGTGATAGCATAAAGGCTGGCGCGCTTGACGATGACATGGATAGCGCTGCTCTTGCAGTGTATGATGCGTGGGCATTTGGAGCAAGCGTGAGCATTGCTATGAGTGTAAAGATGCCTGGATTGGTTGGGTTCATGCGGTTTCTCGGTGTTCTTATGTACGTAAATGGTTAAGATAAGAGAGCTGTTTTAGTGTATGATCACCGAATTGGCTTGTCAAAAAAGCTTTCTCAGTAGGGCACTATTTACTTTTTTTATAACTTCTTCTATACCTGTAGTGCCTCTATTAACTGTGAGCTCGCACAAGGGAAGGGAAAACCATGGAACCGCAAGAAAAAAATAGCCACGATCAGATCAACACAACATGCTCGCGTACGTCCTGTACCAATGCCGATGCAACGATCGGAAACCGTTCGAATTATGAGATTTTGTGTTACTTTCTTCCCGAACTCATTACTGCCCTTGTTTTGACGTTACTTATTCCCAATATGGACTTACGTTTTATTGCACACTTAAAGTCGACCGATGCCTTCGCTGCCCTTGGCATGACCAGTACGTTCCTCTTTCTGCTCCATAAAATTGGTGAGGGGCTTATGGTGGGTACGATTATTTTGTGTGGTCGCTATCAAGGAAAACGTGAGTATCAGGAGGTAGGGCGTGTTGCAACTTCTGCCCTCTGGATTATGGGGCTTTTTGGAGGGGCGCTTGCACTGCTTCTTTTTTTTAACGCTGAATTGATCTTTAAAATGTATTGTAAATCGGATGATATTGTTGTGTATGGGGCGCCGCTCTTGAAGATTCGGGCGCTGAGTATCTTCTTTATGTACCTCTATTATGCCGTGGTTGGCTTTTTACGAGGTATCAAAGATACTCGTTCAGTTATGTGTTTTTTCGTTTTGGGCATGATAACATTCGTCTTTTTTGATTATGCACTGATCTTTGGCGCATGGGGCCTTCCAGAACTTGGTGTTCAAGGATCGGCGGTGGCCGGGGTGATTCAGTATGCGGTGATGTTTGTCTGCGCGCTTTTATACGTGCTCTTTACCGCTCGCTATAAGCCCTACTCAATCAAAATTTTGACCAAAGGGATGAAAGGGCATATTCAGGCGATTTGCTCCCTCAGTTGGCCAATTGTTTTTGATAAGGCATCGATTCAACTTGAAAAGATCTGGCTTGCTCGCTTAATCAGCCCTATGGGAAGTATTGTGGTGGGGGCGATGGGCGTTATTAAAGATACGCTTGACCAGTTGGTGCTTGCTCCAGCTGTTGCCTTTGCCCAGGTAGCGACCTTATTAACCTCCAACGATTACGGTGCCCAAAATTATGCTCGTCTCAAGGCTACTATGAAAAGGATCTTACTTTTGGCTGCCGGGATGATGGCGTTTATCCTCGTAATCTTTAATTGTGGGTTAGCAGAAAAGATTATTAGCCTCTTTGATAAGCAAAATGCATTTACGCTCTTTGCCTCCCAGGCGTTTTCTGTGCTCTGTGTACTTATTTTCTTCGATTTGCTACAATTGGTCCTTGCAGGAGCCTTGCGAGGCGCAGGGAATGTGCAGGTGGTTATGTGGACACGGGTTTTAATGGCGATTGGGTTATTTATCCCTCTCTCATATGCGGTTTCACTGATTCCCTTTGAAAATCCTCTGTGGCGGTTTGTAGCAATCTATGCAAGCTTTAACTTTGTTAATGGTTGCGCAGGAGCCTTTTATTATTGGTGGTTCCACAGTAACCGCTGGTACAACAGCAAACGCTCGGTATAAAGAATATAATCGTAGGAGTTTTGGTTATGTCATCAACAGTTCGCTCTGAATTAGCTAAACTTGCACACATGTCCCACCTTGCGCTTAAAGAGCAGGAAGTGGAAGAGGTTGTTGCAACATTAGATGCTCGTCTTGCCTATACAACTCGTTTGCAGGAAATTTTACAAGAGCAGGGAGAAGAGGGAATTGCTCAACGGCCGGCTCCCGTGAATGTATTGCGTGATGATGTAATCGTTGCCTCACAACCAGAGCCGCTGCTAGCCCTGGCACCAGAACGTGAAGAAAATTATTTTGTTGTTCCTGTCATTATCAAGCAAAAGTAGGATCATATGACCAAGCTTGCATTTGCCTCTATAAAAGAATTAACGTCGCTTATTGATCGTAAAGAACTTTCTCCCCAAGAATTGCTCGACGCTACCTTACAACGTTTTCAAACACATGATGCCAAATTAGGTTCCGCGCTTGAAGTTTTTGATAAAGCTTCTATTGTACAGCGGGCGTCCAATAAAGGCCGCTTAGCAGCGATTCCCGGGCTTGTTAAAGACAATATCTGTATGCAGGGTCGCACTGCATCATGTGCGTCAAAAATTTTAGAAAATTATCGAGCACCGTACAGCGCTACTGCTGTTGAACGGCTTATGGGCGAAGGTGCATTGTGTGTTGGTCGTGCTAACTGTGACGAATTTGCCATGGGAACATCGACTGAAACATCTGCCTACCAACGCACCTGTAATCCTTGGGCCTTGGATCGAGTTCCTGGTGGATCAAGTGGCGGTTCAATTGCTGCTGTCGCCGCAGGTTTGGTTCCTTGGGCTTTGGGCTCAGAAACGGGTGGTTCCGTTCGTCAGCCAGCTGCACTGTGTGGAGTGGTTGGAAGCAAGCCAACCTATGGCTTAGTATCTCGCTATGGTCTTGTTGCTTACGCATCGTCGATTGACCAAATTGGTGTTGCAACCCGCACGGTTTATGACAATGCGCTTGTACTTTCAACGATTGCAGGCAACGACCCACGTGATGCAACAACGCTTGCAGCAAAGAATTTGGATTTTACTCGTGATTTAACGGGCAAGATTCGTCCCGGTCTTAAAATTGGTATTATCGACAATGCATTGCATGCACAAGGGGTTGATCCTGAAGTTCGTGCAGCGCTTGATCAAGCGATCATGCAACTTGAAAAGCTTGGTGCAAAAATTTCCCATCTTACCTTGCCAACAATGGACTATAGTGCTGCAGTTTACTTTATCTTGAGCCGTGCAGAAGCGGCATCTAACTTAAACCGTTTTGATGGCATGCGCTACGGCGCCCGCAGTAAAACGGGGGATACGTTAGAAGAAGTGTATGACGCAACACGTAGCCAAGGCTTTGGCCCAGAAGTTCGCTTACGTATCTTGCTTGGTAATTATGTTCTTTCCGTTGGTCATGCTGACCAATTTTATAACAGTGCCAAAAAGGTGCAGGGCTTAATGCGGGCAGAGTTTGTGAATACGTTTAAGGACGTTGATCTGCTCTTTGCACCAACAAGTTCTATTGAAGCCTTTAAATTCGGCGCCTTTGCAGGCGATGCCTTACAGCTTGATCTTCTTGATTACTTTACGTGTCCTGCAAACCTGACGGGAATTCCAGCGGTTTCTGTGCCATGTGGCTTTACGAAGAATAAGCTCCCCGTAGCGTTCCAGCTTATGGGACCTGATCTTTCAGAAGGGCTTATTTTCCAGACAGCGCATGCATACGAACAAAGCACCGAATGGCACACCAAACATCCGCCATTATTTGCCGAATAAGAACAAAATGCAATAAGGGACACATTGTATGATTAAGCAAACAAGAAACGTTGTTCTCGGCATTATGGCTTTGTTTAGCCTCATGCTCATGCTGCGCGTGGTAACACTTGCACCACAGGCACTTGATTCGCTTGCTGCTACCTGTGCCTATCCCTTTCTTTTAGTTCAAGAATCACTGATTAAACCAATTGTACGTATGACTGCGCGTAGAGCTTCGTTGACTGAGGTGACCGCTGCGTTGCGCGAGTATAAAGAAGAAAATTCTACGTTGCTTGCTGAAAATATTGCTTGTAAGGCAGCGCAGCTGCATGCAAAACAGATGGAAGAGGCCTTGCGCTTTGCAGAGCGGTATAGCACGCAAGATGTTTTAGTGGGGCAAGTAATTCTGCGCCATTTCTCGCAAGAAGCTCATTTCTTTTTACTTGACATTGGCGAGTTGCGTGGCGTTTGTCGTGATATGATTGCCGTTTACCAAAACTGCTTGGTAGGGCGTGTTGTCGAAGTATATCCTCGTTATTGTAAAGTGACGTTGATTACCGACCAAACGAGCAAAATTCCTGTCGTTTGCACACAAACAGGCTCGCAAGGAATTTTAGAGGGGTTGAACAAACTGGATGTGGCAAATCTTTCATTCGTAAGCCACCTACAGACAATGGTAAAAGACGATCTTATTCTTTCAAGTGGCGATGGTCTTGTCTATCCAAAAGGTTTTGCTGCGGGCAGAATTGTTGATTTTTCACTTAATGCGAATAATGGGCTTATTTATCTGGTAACGGTCAAGCCGTTAGCGCCGCTGCGCGATATTCGTTTCTGTTGTTTGCTTTCTAAAGGCACGTTCTACAAAGATCCACTCATCCCATTTGAAGAAGTTGCCCCAGAGATTCCCGTAGCTCCTGTACCTCCCGTAACTACTCCGCTACCAGCAAAACCAGCTGATGGAGCGGTAACAGCTACGTCGCAAGTTAAGCAACAACATCAGCCTGTAGCGACTCAGTCTGTGGTTACAGCTGAACATCCAGCTGCATAAGAACAGCTGGTGGCTCCTGGAGTGAATTCAGATAATCCAAGCCAATCAAACAAAAGTGGCGAGCAGGGTGGAACGACCCATTCAACAGCACCTTCAATTTGTGCCTTATGTTTAATGTAGGATTCAACAGCCTGCATGCTTCCTACTTCGTCGATTAATCCGACCGTAAGTGCTTGTTGTCCGGTAAAGAGCTTGCCATGAGCCCAAGCTGATTCAGGAGTACCGGCCAGTTGTGGCCGTTGTTCAGTGACGGTGTGGGTATATTGTTCGTATAAGTTTGCGATAATCTCTTGGTAGTTTACTCCATCAAGCGTCTGTTTTGACAATGTTGTTGGAATAGTAGCTTTGATAACGCCAACAAGCGCTGATGGCGTTGTAATAATATGGTCGGCTGCGCATGCAATATAATAGCCACTTGCTGTGCAGGTCGTATTGGTCCACGCCACCACCGGTTTGATATGCATCTTTTTTAAAGCGACAATTTCGTCAAACAGGGCTTGGGCTGAGCTTGTCGGCCAATTTGAGCAGTTGATAGAGAGTACCAGCGCTTTGATTTCAGGGTCTTCAAATAGTTGTTTGCATTGTTTGGTGTAGATCGATGGGTCATTTGGTGTTTCTTTGACGGTTACGACGCCAATTTTCGTCTTCTGTTCTAAGAGATTGGCATAGACAGCCCGTATGTTACGCACGAGTGCGGGGACTGTATATAAAAGCAGTAGGGCCCAAAAGATTGTTCGTAAAAAATCAGCAAATTTTGACATTCGACTCCCTCGGCTACGTTGGGTGCGCGCCCGTTTTTTTGATTATGTTATACTTTATCTGAGGCAATTCTAGCACGTTTTTTAGCTTTTTGACCCCTTAATAAAGAGATTGCATGCGAAATGGGCTTATTTTTTTGACATTTTAGCCTCACTTCATTACAATCTTTCCATCTAGTTGCGTTTGAAATTGGGGCGGTTAGCTCAGCGGTAGAGCATCAGTCTTACAAACTGGGGGTCGTAGGTTCGAGCCCTGCACCGCCCACCACGTCTTCGCCCTCAGAGAGTTATCTCTCCGCAGTAAAGAGGGCTACGCCGGGCGCGGCCAGCCCAGCTAGAGAGCGAATTGGTAGACCATTCGCCAAGAATATGGCCAGAAATTTGAAATTTGTTCCTCGGTAGCTCAGTGGTAGAGCACACGACTGTTAATCGTAAGGTCGCTGGTTCGAATCCAGCCCGGGGAGCCATACTTCGCTAAAGCTTCGTATGGCAGGCCATTTTCGCCTACGCCTGGTGGCCATTCTTCGCTTATGTTTGGCCGGCAAAGTTAAGCCAGATGCAATTGTTTGGCTGTCCCACACTGAAACCAAGAGTGTGGTATACTGAAATTTATGGGGCTGTAGCTCAGTTGGTTAGAGCGTCCGCCTGTCACGCGGAAGGTCGCGAGTTCG
>CAYYBE010000015.1:0-13561 GCA_964470345.1 uncultured Candidatus Babeliaceae bacterium
AGAGGGGAGCTTCTTAAAAGAAGAACATGATTTAACGGTGTAGTGCCCGGGGTAACGTTCATGAAGATCATTGTTAAACTCGATGAAATTATGCTGAAGCGTAAAGTTCGCTTAAATGAGCTTGCTGTGCGGGTTGATATTACTGAGGCTAATCTCTCAATCCTCAAAACAGGCAAAGCAAAGGCGATTCGCTTTTCTACTCTGGCGGCACTCTGCGCTGAACTGGGTTGCCAGCCGGGCGATATTTTAGAATTCCAAGAGCATGAAGAAGAATAATTTGAAGCTCAGAAGATTACTTACCTGAACGATCAAGTGTTGTATCGATGAGTGAATCAAGAATTTGGCTGAGAGACATCTTTTTTTGTCGAGCTTGTTTGGCAAGAAGAAAATGTCGCCGTGGACTTGTGCGATATGCAATTTTTCCCTTATATTCTCTCTCATCTACGGGTACGGGAATTTCATCGCCTGACTCTAACGATACTTCGATTGCGAGAGAGAGTGCTTCTCGTACCGATTCCATCGCTTCCTCAAGAGTGTTTCCGTCAGAACAAATACCTGGAAATTCGTTAACCCTAATCACAAATATTTTGTTACCATCGTTGTCTTTGTCTAGCTCGATAGTGTACGTCCAAGGGAGGTTGAGGTAATACTTAGTGGTATGTTTTGATTTCTTCATAGCCATGTTCATAAAGAGCCTCCTGAAGAGCCTTGATTTGATAAGGGAATAATTGTGGTCGTTTTTTTAAGGTAATTCTTTTATGTTCGGGTTTGCGAAAACTATGGTGTGACCCTTTAATTTTGAATCAATTTGTCTCGTGAACTCATATTCAAAACTTTCTTGTTTCAAACGTATACCCGAAAATATGATATCAAATTTGATATCACTTGTCAAGAACTGGTTTAGAGGTAACGGTCTAGTCTTTGCTTGCTGTAGGCTAATCTCTGACATTGATCCGACGATTGTAATAGTGGTAGAGGCGAGCGGGGTCGAACCGCTGACCTTTCGCATGTGACGCGAACGCTCTGCCAGCTGAGCTACGCCTCTACAAGAATTTCAAGAACTTTTATTCGAAATGCCCCGTCTTTGCCAAAAGAGTTTTTTGCGCATAGACTGGCTCGCCATTCGTAGCTTTCTTTGCATCGGAGAGATTAACCCCGGAAAGCGTAGAATGGAGATGAGCGGAGTCGAACCGCTGACCTTCCGCGTGCGATGCGGACGCTCTACCAACTGAGCTACATCCCCGATACTTTTCAAGTACTTTCTATTGTAAGGGAAGGGTTAGATTTGGCAAGCGGTAGCAGGGTGCTTTGCGCTCGGTTTGTTTGGTCTTGCAAGCTTCGGGCATGTTTTTGTGACCACATATGCCTACTCAGTCCCTTGTGAGACGCAAGTCGTATCTTGCATAGTGCACAGGCATATGTTTGTATTTGAACCTTTGCTTTATGAGACTGAATATGCTGGGAGCGTTCGCCGCCGGATTCATAAAACTTTTTATCGCAGTATGGGCATTCGTATGGTTTTTCTCCCGTGTGTGTACGCAGATGTCTCGTAAAAGTACTTTTGTGGGTAAATTTTGCGAGGCATAGAGTGCATTCAAATGGCTTTTCGCCGGTATGAATCCGCATATGTATCTTAAGGTCGCCTGGTTGGGTATACGACTTGGGACACACAGTGCACTTGAATCGTTTCTCTCCCGTATGGACCGATTGATGCCGGGCAAGTTTGTTGTTGCTATCAAATTTTTTATTGCATCCAGTCCAGGTACAAGAAAAATGTCTCGAAGCACTCTGTGCAATGGGTGCTGCAAACGTTGTAAGTGAGGTGGGTAATGCAAATGGTGGCATATTCAGCGATGAGGCGTTGCAGACAGAGGTGGTTGGAGGTGTCAGTGCTGTGGCCTGAGCGCTGGTTTGAACCGTCGTTCTACTCGGAGCTTCTTCCTTCATTCGTTTTACTGCCTGGGGACTGGTATTGTTCGTAGAATCCGATATTTGGTTATTGTTTCTTTTGTGATCTTTTTTTATTACAACAATGCTTGTTGCAAGTGCAGTAAGTTCTGCGCTTTTTTTCCTTTTGATATCTTCTTGTGTTATCTCACAGCTGCTCTCTGTTGATTGAGATTTGGGTATGACTTGAGAGGGCTCCAGGAGTGAGCCGATAGTTCCAGTAAATGGGGTGAAATCTTCGGGTTCTGGAGTGAGATCTCGAGGCTTTTCAAGAGAAGTTTCAGGTACATTTTCTTGCTTATTGAGCAAATCAAGCAGGGTGACTGGCTCTGACGTCAGATCGAGAGGCAAATAGTCGAGCATGGTTGGTGGTGTTTCTGAGCGTGGTAATTGTTCGGTTTTAACTTGGGAACTGTTCAATTCACTGAATGCCAAAAAAAGTATAAGAACAAGTATGTGCTGTTGTTTCATAGGATCCCTTAGTAGCTGTAACGCTGGATGTGCATTTTTGTTAGAATATATACCGAATTCCCTGCAATAGTCTATACCAGACCTACTTTGAGTAATCGGATTACCTTTTTTGCAAACTTTTGTTTGACAGTCGGCTGAGCAGTCCGCTACGCTGGAGTGTGTCAAAAATCGCAGGAATTTATAACGAATTCTATCATTAAGAAGAGGCTGGGTATGCAAAAATTTATCTTTGTGACAGGTGGCGTTTTGTCATCCCTAGGAAAAGGGATAACTGCTGCATCGATTGGTGCGCTTTTAGAAGCAATGGGGTATACCATTAACTTCTTAAAGCTTGATCCCTATCTGAACATTGACCCAGGTACGATGAGCCCTTTTCAGCACGGAGAGGTATTTGTGACTGACGATGGTGCAGAAACCGATCTTGATCTCGGTCACTATGAGCGTTTTACTCACGTAACGCTTTCTAAAAAAAATAGTGTGACCGCAGGCAAGCTCTATGCCCAGCTACTTGATAAAGAGCGCCGAGGAGATTTTCTGGGTGGGACCATTCAAACCGTCCCTCACTTTACCAACGAAATTCAGGATGCTATTTTTCAAGCTGCCAATGGCGCACAGATAACCATTGTTGAGATTGGCGGCACGGTTGGTGATATTGAAGGGTTGCCTTTTATTGAGGCAATTCGGCAAATCGGCCTTAAGCAGGGGCGTGACCAGGTACTGTTTGTCCATGTGACGTACGTACCCTATCTGCAGGTCGCCGGCGAACTGAAAACCAAACCAACGCAACATGCGGTAAAAGAACTCCTTTCCCTTGGAATACAGCCGGATGTCTTGATCTGTCGAGCACCGTTTGCTCTTGCAGCTGATATCAAGAAGAAGATTGCTCTGTTTACCAATGTTGCAGAGGAGGCGATTATCTCAGCTGCAGACCTGCCGTTGGTGTATGATTTACCGGTTGCTCTTGCGCAACAGCACTTACCTGCAGTTATCACGAACAAGCTCGCACTACCTGCAGCAACGCCTGATCTTAAAAAGTGGCATGATTTAAGTCTTTTGCTCCGTTCATTGCGCGATGAAGTTCATATTGCGGTTGTCGGAAAATATACCGGACTTAAAGATGCCTATAAAAGCTTGTGTGAAGCATTAGTGCATGCACAGATGCCAACGATGGTAAAAGTGGTTATCGACTGGGTTAATGCAGAAGAGCTCACAGCAGACAATGTTGCGGTTCGGTTGCAAGATGCTGACGGTATTTTGATACCAGGCGGTTTTGGTGGTCGTGGGACTGAAGGTAAGATTGAAGCGGTCCGCTTTGCCCGGACGCGTAAGGTTCCCTTTTTCGGTATCTGTTTAGGAATGCAAATCGCTGTGATTGAATTTGCCCGTGATGTTCTGGGATTGACCCAAGCTAACTCTACCGAATTTGACCCAGCTACACCCGATCCTGTTGTTGATATGATGGAATCTCAAAAAGAGGTTGTGACCAAAGGTGGAACGATGCGTCTTGGAGCGCAGATCTGCAAGTTAGTGCCAGGGCTTGAAGCATCACAGATTTATGGGACGACCAAAATTTCTGAACGTCATCGCCATCGTTACGAATTTAATACTGCCTACGCCAAAGCGTGTGAAGAGCAGGGGTTGCATATCTCTGGAGTGCATGAGACCCAAAATTTACCTGAAATTATCGAATTGCAGGATCATCCGTTCTTTATTGCCTGTCAGTTTCATCCTGAGCTTAAGAGTCGCCTCTTTCATCCGCACCCACTTTTTGTGGCATTTGTCGCTGCTGCCAAGAAACGAGCGTTTAATGCTTAGCGTTGCTTAGGGGCTGATATCACCAAGAGCGCGGTAACTTCAGCATCGGTGACCGGTTCGTAAAATTGATAAAAGCGTTGGACGTTGGCCATAGAAGGTGGCGTGTACAAAATGACAACGTCATCAGCTTCTTGCCGTAATTCTTTTACCAACTCTATAGGAGCAACAGGCGCTGCGATGATAATTTTTTGTGCACCAAGGGCTTTACAGGCACCAAGAGCCGACCGTATTGTGGTTCCCGTAATCAAGCCATCATCGACCAAGATAATGATCTGATCTTTTATGACAGCCGCTAAACGTTCTTGTTCTGACAGAGAATTAACGGTAAGTACGGTCATTTGTGTAATGGGAAGCTTTAAGATTTGTGCAATAAAATAGGCCGGAATGACCCCAGCGCGGGCGATACCAACTACAACGGTATGCGGATGGCGCTGGTAGGCTCCTAGCTGTGATGCTAATTGCTTGCCTGCATCGGAACGATCTTTAAAAATCATGATTTTCTCCCGTTGGATCTCTTAAGAGTTCTGTGGTATATGAGCCCTGGGGGCACTTGGTTACACTGCAAGTTTAGTATAGCAAACTTCTGGCCCAATCTCTTGGTGCCAAGAGATTGCTTTGACTGCGCTCGGCTAAAAGAGTACTCTCGAAAAGAGTACCTAAAAATCTTTATAACACTTTTTTATTAAGGGAAAGTCTTATGCTTACGTTCTCTGCTGCGCTTGTGCAAGCACGCCGCAATTGGAAGTCAGGTCTTACCGTTGCCCTTGTCTCAATTCCCCTCTCCGTTTCCCTTGCTGTTGCTTCACAGGCAACCCCGACCGTGGGAATTATTACTGCTATTTGGGCAGGTATCATAGCGGCAATCTTTGGAGGAAGCCATTATAATGTAGTGGGTCCAACAGGAGCACTGTCAGGACTGCTTGCAGCCCAAGCGCTTACCAATGGTCCTGGCTGCCTACCAATGTTGGCAATTCTGAGTGGCGCTTTCATTCTCTGTGCCTACTATTTCCGACTTGAACGGTATCTGATCTTTATTCCGGCAAGCGTTTTGCATGGATTTATTATTGGTGTTGCCGCAATTATTATCTTGAATCAATTTGATTTTGCTTTCGGTATTCCCGCACATGCACGCCATGAGCATTTAATGGGCAATCTCTGGGAATCGTTACAGCTTATTGGTTCATCTTCAGGGGCGGCTCTCGCTATTTTTGGTCTGTTTTTGGCGGCATTGTTTGCTATTGCCCGCTTTGTGCCTTCATTGCCACCAGTCATTGCCGTAACTCCCTTTGGTATTTTATTGGGGTACGCTGCTTCAACGGGAGTGTTGCCATGGGTTGTGCAAACGTTGGGCGATAAGTTTACTGATATCCAGCCACGACTTTTTCTCTTCCCTTCATTTTCATTCTCGCTCAGCTATATGATTCCAGCACTGGCAATTGCTGTTGTCGCTTTGCTTGAAACGATGCTTTCAGCAAAGGTTGCTGATGTAATGACACAAACGAAACATAATGCATCACGTGAAGTCTTTGGATTAGGGTTGGCTAATGTGGTAACCGGCTTAGTTGGCGGTATTCCTGCAACGGCTGCACTTGCACGAACATCACTCAACATTAAGTCAGGATGTACTAATCGTATGTCTGCAGTGTTGAGTAGTCTTGGCGTTGTTGCTATTTCATTCCTCTTGCTTTCTACCTTCCGCTTCATACCCCTTGCGGTTATTTCGGCTATCTTGGTTTTCGTTGCCGTTCGCATGGTTGAAGCAGAGCATATTATCGCCATGTTCCGTCTTGATAAGCGGAGCTTTTGGGTTGCAGTCTTAGTTGCTGTGGTAACGGTATATGAAGACCCAATCGTTGGTATTCTGCTTGGCGCAGTCATTGCCATGATCTTGTTTATGGACAAGCTTTCCCAAGGTGCCTATGAAATTCTTTCCCCAGAAGCAATCACACAGTCTGGTGGTAGAGAACCCTCTCCAGAAAGAGAACCGGATGTACTTATCTACGCCATTAAAGGTCCACTTGCTTATATTAATGGTCAGTCGCATGTTACTTTTTTTGAAGAAAAGCTCACTCCCTATCGAGCAGTGATTTTAAAGCTCAACGATCTTTCATACATCGATCTTGATGGGACACAGGCATTGAGCGAGATGATTGATCTTGCCCAACGACAACAAAAGCCTATTTTCGTGGTAGGTATTCAGGAGCCATTTGTTGCTATGGTGCATGAAAGTAAGAAAATTAATGAGTTGCAAGACAAGGGTGTTGTCTTTAAAACAGCAGCACAAGCGCTTGTTGCACTTAAGACAATTAAAGCTGCATAAGTTTATATTTAGATACGTCTAAGACGCAAAACAGGCCGACGTGTAGATCACACATCGGCCTGCTGTTTATTCTATTGCTAAATGGTTCTCTTACGAGAACTACTTATTAATAGCGGTTGCTGCTGCTAGAGCGGAATCCGCCACGGCTTTGTCCGCCGCCACGGTTAAATCCACCGCCGCGAGGTCCGCCATTAGATGAGCGGCTGCGAGGTTCTTGTGGGCGAGCTTGGTTAATGCGCAAGCTGCGGCCATCAAGATCTTTGCCGTTCAAGGCTTCGATTGCTGCGTTTGCTTCTTCATCGTTGCCCATGGTTACGAAACCAAAGCCACGAGGTTCGCCTGTAAATTTGTCAATGACAATCTTTACTGCTGAAATTGCGCCGTATGGTTCAAAAAATGAACGAAGGCCTTCTTCTGAAGTTGTTCGGGAAAGATTCCCAACATAAATATCCATAAGTATCCGTCTGTATAAAAAGTGAAACAATATATAATAAGGGTTTGTAGCCCATCGGCGTCTTTTCAGATTGATCTATAACCACAGAATCTCTACTAATCCAAACCCGCATAAAAAGAGAAGAGAAACAACGTGAAATCGGAAACCGTACCGAACCGGGGCAATTTGTGAAGAACCTACGCATGGATCTGCGAGGTATCTTCGAGGTTGCGAAAGAGAATACCGTATGAGGCGAGCCTCAGAGTATTCAATCAGCGCAACGTTTAAAAATTTCAAAGTACTTGAGCCATTATCTGTCAGCTCATCGAGATTCTTATACTCAACTTACCAGATCCTCAAGAAAAAGCTACCGCAACTGGCAATCCCAAATCAAGAGTTTGCCTTCTGTTGTTAAAGCAGGTTCAATTTCGCGAGAACTAGTAATACCAAGGGATCTGTAGAAGACAGGCCTGTTTTATTCAGTAAGCAGGTCAAAAGAGTGTGCGTAGCTTCTGCTGGGGTCGCACTCGTTACAATCCCTAAGAGATCCCATGCAAAAGGGCGCAGAAGTTCGGCGGACTCCATTAGCTCTTGGAGGTCCTCCCAAGGGTTTGCTGCTACGGCTGGTGCAGGTGCGACCACTGGTGCAGGTGCGGGGGCGGGAAGTGGCGCAGGGACTATAACTCGCGCGTGACTCTGGGCGAGCAGTTCTGGGGCGCTTGCTTGTAGTCGTGCTAATTTGATTACCCCGAAGAGCGAAGTAGGGGCACATTCGATTGCTAATAGACCAAAAAAGATAAATATACGTTTCATGGGTTTCTCCGTTTATCTGGGTTATACCTTGCATTGAATCTGTATTTTTTCTTTTGTTTTTTAAAATTAAAATCCTAATGCTAATAAAATTATAGCAGTTGCCATTATGAAAGCAAAAGCCCCCACGATTTTATCTGTGGGAGCTTATATAGACTTCATTGAACCTGGACTAGCCCATCTATTCGGCTGGGAGTTTGCCGAGAGGGTTATTTAGCGAGTGGCAAGACCGGTAAGGGCCTTTAGCCAAGACACTTTAACAGCTTTTGCTGGGATAGCGGCTGGAGCTTTCTTAAAGAACCGGCTTACCATCTTGTACTTGGTTTCTCCAAGGGTGAGTCCACAAACAAGGGCTGCGATACCTGCAAGGGCAAAGCCTAAACGGTACTGCTTTGCAAAGCGCATGAACTTCATAGTTCTAGAAGGAGCTAGATGTGCAGCTTGATTTGCAACTGCTTGTGAAACCTCTGCATGCTCTTCGGCGGTCAGTTTTTTATGCGTAATTAATGTGACCCGAGGAGATTGCACTCGCATTGGAGTTTTCTTGTGTTCATTAAGCTGTTCTGCTTGTAATTTCAATGCAGCATTGGCTATTCCTTGATCAAAGAGACCTGGCATCCTAGCAACTTTACGGTTAGGGGTAGCTGCAGGGGCTGAAGAGTTAGTAGAAGCTGCAGCGCTTTGTGCACTGTATACCAAGTTATTGCAAAGACCAGTGAATAATACGCTTAAAAGTATAATACTTCGTTTCATGATTTCCCCTGTTTGTTTTGGTTTCAATCTGAATTAGATGTTTAAGTTCTGCTGATTTGTCTCCATGATTTCCAATGTTACCAGTTGTCTGCCCAGAAAGCAAAAGCCCCCACGATCTGATCTGTGGGAGCTTGCTTTGATTCTAACTATTGTTTATGTATGATTTTGGGTTACTTACGAGTGTCGCCAGAGTAACTTTGTTATCCAGCTCAGGCTCTTGGTAAACCAGGAAGGTTGGGCAGTTTTCATTGCTTGCCCTGTGATCGTGGCACCATGAAACAGGCGGGTTCCAAATCGCGTGAGAAGCTTATATTTCATTTCTCCACCAACGAGTCCGCTGGTAAGAGCCAGGGTGCAGAGTGTTACCAACTTCCAATTTCTCTTCAGAAATGTAGGTTTTTGGTGTTCAGGAAGGTGTTGGTATCGTGGTACTTCAATCGGTGTATCTGGGAGAATCTCTGAGAGAGGTCTTTGAGTGACAATTGGTACTGGTGAGCCGAGAGGATTTTGGTCTGGATTCATGGCTATCTGGTTTGAGCGCCTTTCTTGCTTAAACCAGGTGCTGAGGCTTGAGTCTTGCGGGGTTTCCAGAGACGTGTCTCTGGCGGCAAGAGGGATATGCTCGGTTTGTCTAAGAGGGGAACCTGTAAGGATTGCGGCAGAGGTGCTAGGTTGTGCATTTAATCTGCCATTTTTAAACGGAGAGCTTATCCCGGGCATTTGAATTTGTGGTGTATCGTTCTGAGCAGGTAGGATTACTGGTTCAGGAGATATTCGGCGGGGCAGTGCCTCTTGGGCCAGAGGGAGTTTTGCCATTAAATTGTCGACAGAATTTGAGCAATTGGCTAAATAGGATGTGAGAGCTTTCCAGCCATTTACGATTTGTTGTGAGGTGGCGCTGACATCTACGGTAGTCAGTTCTTGGTCAAGAGCTTGCAACCTCTTTTGAAGTTCTTTGAGGGAAGCTCCTGTATAAGAAGGGGTTCCCTTTTTTAAAGCTGTGATTTCTTTGTCGCACTCCATGACTTGTTTGGTCAGCCCTTTCAGCTTTTCTTTAATGTCAAAAGAAGGGTTTAGCCGAGGAGCGGAGTCATCTTGCGCTTTTTGAGCTTGTGCGTCTTTTGCTTGTTGAGAGAGATTTGCGCTGAAAAGATTGAGGAGAGATTGGTGGCGAGGTGCGCTTGGAGACCGGAGTTGTGAAGATCTCAGAGGGGAATTGCGCATTGAAACGCGTTCGCGTCCAGAACAGAAGCTCAGTGTTGAGCTGACACATACAAGAGTGAGGGATAGTTTGAGAAATATTGAGTTCATAAAGTATCTCCAACATTGCCGACAGGCAATCTGTTTCAATTAAACTTCTTCTGTAGGTTTTACCTGGATGACCTTTATTCTCTTGCAGAATATCAGGTGGCTTAGGTAAAAGCAAAGGCTCTCACAAAATTATGGGAGAGCCTTTGCTTTTGTTTTATATATTCTTGTCTAACTTATCGCCAGAAGATTGCTTTCTTGAAGAACCATCCCCACCATGAAAGTTGAGGAACGACTACTTTTTCAGGCATTCTGCCAAACAGGCGAGTGAACATCTTGTATTTTGTTTGTCCAACCGTCATTCCACCAACAAGCGCGGCGATGCCAATAAGGGCGAGGCCCCAATGTTTTTTGGTGAAATGGAATTGTGATGCCGGAGCGGCAGGTTGAGGAGCAACAGGAGCTGTTTTATGAAATGGTTGACCAAAGTGATTGGCGACGCTTGCTGCCACATTGAGTTTTTCTTGAGCAATTGCTTGTGGTTGTTGCTCTGTCTTTTGTGCGTTGTATGGCTGAGTAGCCTGTGTTGATAATTCTTGTTCTTGGATTTGTTTTCTTAATGTTACAATGGTGGAAACAAGAGCTCGACCTTCATCTGTCTTAGAATGCTCCTCGCACGCTGTGAGCATATCTTTAAAAGTTTGAAGAACTGTATGTTTAAGGTTGAGGTCATCGTGGTATCTCAATCCCTGTAGTTTTTGAGCTTCGAATCCTGCTATCAAATTACTAATTTCTTTTGAAATCCCCACTAAACTGTCGACTTTTGTTTCTATCGCTCCGTAGTTCTTTTCCTTGAGTCTTTCCTGGAAATTTTTATTAAAGATTCCCTTAATGCGCTTATCATATCTCTCAAGTTTTTCGTGAAATTCTTGATAAATTGCTGTCATATCAGGAACAGCTGGTGCAACTGGAATTGTAGCTGATTCAGCCTGTCCGGCATTCAGAAAGCTTATTGGCATAGCCAAGGCAAGCAAGGTTGCGAGTGTTGAGACGTTTTTAGTTGAGAACATAAGCTGCTCCTGTTGTATTGAATGTTAAAGATGAACCATTATCTAAAATGATAGCATCGAAGATAGTGAAAGGCAAAAGGCCCTATGCGCGGAGCCTGAATAGCCGTTTGAACCAGCCCCAGTTACGTGCCCACCAGGAAAGTTGAATTACTTTCTCAGGTTGTTTTCCCCACAGAAGCTTGCTGATGAACTTATGTTTGGTTTCGCCATAGGTTAAGCCAGCGGCGACTGAAAGAAGGAGTACGACAGGAATGCCGTATTTTGACGTTGCTCGTGTTAATTTCTTCCAGACTGTATTTTCTCGAGCAAAGTCTTCAGCTGCTTTTCTGCGTGCTGCATCTTCGTCGGCTATTCTTTTAGCCTCAGCAGCGTCTTTTTCTGCCTTGGTCAATGCTACAATTTTTCTTGTAAGCTCTTCTTGTAATACTTTGAGCTTGCCATAAATTTCTGATTGCTCGGCGTTTGGAATCTGTTTGAAAAGGATTTCCAAAGCTGGGCAATCATGATTGAGTAAAACTTCTAGCGCAGCTTTATTATCAGCTTGCTCAAGTGCTCTTTTTGCTAAATCATTGTATTGGACTGTTAATTGCTGCAGTAACTTATATCTCAAGGTTTCAACTGCTTGCTGTGCTTCAGTAAAGTCCTCGTCGATATTGTCGGTAGGGTGTTCCATTTTAATATAAGTAATAAAACCATCGCGCCTGTCTTTTTCAAGCAAACTCAGGCTATCCTTGAAAGCCTTATGATTGTTGAAAAGTTGCGAAAATGTACTTACAGCTCGTGTAAGATTGTTTAGTTCTACGTTTCCAACTATTTCATTAAGCATGTTTCGCGTGGCGACAAATGAGTTGTATTTGTCTTTTGCGGCCCAATAACCCTTGCTGACGGCATCTGCGGGGATAGTGCTTTGTGCAGTTTCGCTCTTGGTAAGAGCTTGCGTGTTGGCGCTATAAAGTGCTGCAGAAGTGCAGGTCAGGGCGGTCAGGGTGAGGAATGAAGTGAGATGGCGTGTTGAGAACATAGATGTCTCCTGCGTTGGTTAATATGGTTTGAGATAACTGCTATTAAAAATAGTAGCAGGCCCCGAGAGAAAAGCAATGTCAGTTCCCGTCATCCATAGTCATAAGATGCCCGATCTCTTCCCCCGCCAGCTGTGCTGCCAGTACCCGCCGCATGATTTTGCCCGATCGGGTTTTAGGTAGGGTGGTGACCGTGTAGATCTCTTTTGGAGTTGCAAATGGGCCAATCTTACTACGGATAAGTCCGATGATTTCGGGATTGATGGTCTCGGAAGCTATGGTCGCAGGTTTGAGGATGACAAACAGGGCAATATTCTCTCCCTTGATCTCATCCTTTACCCGAATCGCTGCAGCTTCAAGAACCGACGGGTGTGCTGTAGCTGCCCGTTCTACCTCTGCAGATCCAATACAGTGCCCCGCAACATTGATAATGTCGTCAGCACGTCCTAAAATCCAAAAATGACCATCTTGGTCTTGAATAGCAAAATCGTTTGTCGCATATCTATTCTTAAAGCGGGTCCAATAACTATCAACAAATCGTTGAGGATTACCCCATACCCCCTGGGTTAAGCTGGGCCACGGATGATTAATGACCAAAAAACCCTTGGTATTGGCAGGAACTGGGTTTCCCTGTTCGTCAACAATTTCTGCGGCAATGCCGGGCAGCGGTGAAAGTGCAGACCCAGGCTTGAGTGCTGAGATGGGGGTGCTTTTTGTTGGTGCAATCATAAAACCACCTGTTTCTGTTTGCCACCAGGTATCTATGATAGGGCATCGTTTACCACCAATAACCTCAAAAAACCAGTGCCAGGCTTGTGGGTTGATCGGTTCGCCTACGCTGCCAAGCGTTGTTAGGCTTGTAAGATCATGCTGTGCAATGAGCTTGGGATCTGTTTTCATGCACATACGAATGAGTGTTGGCGATGTGTAGAAAATCGAGATCTTATGTTTGGCTATCAAACGCCACCAGCCATCAGAAGGGTTATCAGGTACTCCCTCAAACATAAAGAGTGTTGTCCCGTGCATTAAAGGTGCATAGACGCCATATGAGTGTCCGGTAATCCAGCCCAAATCTGCCGTGCACCAATAGCGTGCACCTTCTGCCGGATCAAAGGTTGCTCGAAAGGTGCTCAGTGCATAGGTAAGATACCCGCCGGTGCCATGGACGATGCCCTTAGGCTTACCCGTGGTCCCTGATGTGTACAGAATGAACAATGGATGATTTGATTCTACTGGCTCAGGAGCAAGCGGGGGATAATGTTTGTTGACGAGTGTGTTTAGAAGTTGATCACGATCTGGCGTGAGAACAAGTGGCGTTGCACCACGTTGCAATACAAGCACCGTACGTACGGTGCTCTTTTCTTGCAATGCATCATCAACAATTGCTTTAAGTTGTATCTGTTTGCCTCGCCGTAATGTAACGTCAGCAGTTATGATATAAGAAGCTTGTGTATCGGCAATGCGCTCACGCAACGCTTGGGCGCTAAAGCCAGAAAAGACGACTGAGTGAATTGCTCCAAGGCGTGCAAGGGCAAGCATCGTAATAATTGCTTCGGGAATGTGGGGAAGGTAAAGAATAACGACAGAGCCTTTGGCGATGCCTACCGAGCGAAATGCGCTGGCGTAGGTATTGATACGCTCAAACAGTTGTGCATAGGTATATGTTTGTGTGGTG
>CAYYBE010000016.1:0-13247 GCA_964470345.1 uncultured Candidatus Babeliaceae bacterium
TGTTTGTCAATTTTTGTAACGACGTTGAATGGTCGGTTTAGAGGTTAATTATGAAACAATCTAGTACACATGTGCCCGCCAAGCACGGGCTTTTACTTGGTGCGCATCTCTCGAGTAGCGGTGGTCTCGAAAAAGCCATTTTAGCCGCTCCTGCCCTGGGCTGTACCTGTCTACAGCTGTTTACCCATAGCAATCGCCAGTGGGATATCGCCCCGCTTACGCAACAACAGAGAGCTGATTTTGCTGCTGCTCGTAAACAAACGGGAATTTCTGCCCTTGTTGCACATGCGAGTTATCTGATTAACATAGCCAGCGATCAGCAACAAACCAAGGCGCTCTCCCGGCGTACGTTAGCCAAAGAGCTTGAGCGCTGCCAAGAGCTGGAAATTCCTTTTTTAGTACTCCATCCAGGTGCGCGCCTGACCCAAACGGTAGAGCAAGGGGTGGCCGCAGTTGCCGAGTCCTTAGATGAAATCTGTGAGAAAGTTCCCGGTAAAAGCATGATTTTACTGGAAATAATGGCTGGCCAGGGTACAGTTCTTGGTTCGACGCTTGAGGAATTGGCTGCCATGCGTGCCGGGGTAGCCCATAAGAAACGGATAGGTTTTTGCTTCGACACCTGCCACGCCTTTGCCGCAGGCTATGATTTTACAACCCCACAGAAGTACGAGGCATTTTGGAAACGATTTGACGATGTTCTGGGGCTTGAGCATCTCAAGGTAATTCACCTGAATGATTCCAAGGGGAAATTGGGCTCACACCTGGACCGCCATGCCAATATCGGTGAGGGAGAGCTTGGTCTTGAAGCGTTTCGGTTGATTATGAATGATCCACGCCTGTTCGATGTCCCTAAAATTCTAGAGACGCCCTATGAAAGTCAGAAGGATTACGAGAAGAATCTGGAGATTTTGCGGGGGCTTCAGAGTCTACAAACGAAAAGAGTATTGTCTTAGAAATGCAATCGCCCTACTGTATGGGCAGTAGGGCGATGCTATAAAGCAGTGCTTCTCAACCAATACCGCCTTGATGTCAACGGCAGGCAACCATGAAGCGATATTCAGTTTTCCGTACTTATCACAAAAAAACAAAGAAATTTTTACGCAACACGGAGAGCGCAACGCAGTTTGCTTAAGTTCTTAGGCTTTTTCAAGATTTTGTTGTTGCAAAAGATAAAAAACTGGCTCCGCAACTCGCTTTTCTTGTTAGCTCAAAACGGTCAGGAACCACCAGAGTCCCAGCAGGAATATGAGGGAGGCAAAGGTGCAAAAACTAAGTATTCCCAGGGTAAATAGCAGTGAACAGGGGAGAATTATGAGAGAAAAGAGGGTAACGAACATTAATACTTTGGAGGGGCTCCAGCCCTTGGCCCGTAAGAAGATCGAAAAATGATGGGGACTGCCGTTATAAAAGGGGATTTGCTTCCAGGTCCTGATAAGAATTAAGGTTCCTTCTTCTAATAAAGGGATAGCAAGTATTGCAACGGGAGCCAAGTAACCGTAGGCCGTAGATGATCCCCATGAGATCATAAAGGGGACGATTGCAAGAAAGCCACCAATAAACAGGGCGCCGGCGTCACCAAGGTAGATCTTGGCAGGAGGCTTGTTAAAGAGTAGAAAACCGACCAGAGCACCAATAAAAGCGGCAAGTAACAGCGCAACGAGGGGAGCGTCAAGGGCAAGGGAACAGATAAAAAAGGAGCCAGCGGCACAAAGGGCTGTAGTTGTTGCAAGGCCGTCCATAACATCAATAAGGTTAAAGGCGTTAATAATAGAAAGCATCCAGCCAAACGAGATAAAGAGCCAAAAGAGGGAAATAAGGGGTGAACTGGCAGCTGAAAGGAAAGCTGCCTTGAGGTAAAATCCCCCTTTTAAAAAGCAAAACGCCGCCACCATCTGCCCGAATAACTTTTGATACGGCTTGAGGACAATGAGGTCATCGATAAGGCCAACAAAGAGCAAAAGGGTACACCCAACCAGCATAACGAACATGGTATTTGCAAAGGGGAAGGTAAGGGCTATGGCGGTGATAAACCCAACATAGAGTGCCACCCCACCCAGGTAGGGAGTAGGGGCTTTGTGCTGTTTTAAGGTCCCATTCGGGACGTCCAAAATATTAAGCTTATGGGCAACGGCAATCATGAGGGGAACCAGGTAGGTTGTTATTAAGAGAGCGATTATGAAAGCGAAGAGGATTTTGATCCCCAAGATAACGGTAAACATCTACAATCTCCTTGATCTGTATAAACATACGAACTTGGAGCTAGTCTAACGTAACTTGTGTGGAGTTAAAAGTCGCGGAGATTAGTTGAGAGGGTTTAGTGGTCGATTGTGGGGAGAAAGACGAAGCAGGTCGTTGAGCAAGCGTAATTACTGCTTGTTAGCGACCTGCAGATCGAACTTCATGACTTCTTTCCTTAACCTGCCACATTACTTACTTTCACCTGGATTCCTGGGGTACGCCTTGTTTGGGTTACAAGGGTAAATGAGGTTTCAAGGTTTAACTAGAAGCTTACTCTAAAATGAAACCTGTATCTATTTCATCGCATCCAGTACCCGGCGAGTCAGTCAAGGCAAAAGCTTGCTGATGGCACACACTGCTTGCGAAAGCAATGGCGAAAAGAATGGTTAAAAATTTCGACATATTTAACTCCTTCCTGTAAGATGAAATCATCCCTGGAGATAGTATAAAGCAGTACCTAAATTTAAACAACCATATACAGGGTGTGGCAACTATGGATTTTGCTTCTTTCAACCTCTTGACTAGGTTCGTCCACAATATATTCTTTTTTGGTTTTTCGTTATTTATTCTTTTCACAGGAATAATCCGTTATCGTCGAGCTTCTCATCCGTTTATTAAAAAAATTTGGATAACTGTTATTGTGCTGTATTTTTTGAGTGTGATAGACGGAGGTTGTGGTTCCATAAAACAGTTGTTCTTGTTCTTCATGCCCAATGCTTACTTTGTCAAAGAGTATGTGTTTTACGCAAGCCCAATTGCTTATCTTGCGTCAATAATTAATTACCCTCTTTATTATTTCTTTCTCGAAGGTACATTAACCGCAAGGTTTCGTTGGACTTTGCGTCATTATCTTTTGTTTGCACCGCTCTTGTTTATTGTGCCTTTCGGTGTGTATGTTATGATGATGACTATTCATGGGCAAGCTCTTACGCCTGCGTGTCAAACAATAAACGCTCTTCTCTGTTGGTATCCGGTTCTATTGGATGTTGTCGCTATTGTTGTTTTTTATCGTGCTTTGCAAAGAAAACAACTTCCTCGTGTTCTTGCATACAGATTTAGAAAAATTCTTATATATCTTATTTTTATTCCTATTTTTGCAGTTACCGCCCATATTTTTTCTTCTCAGATTTTTCTTGGTTTGAGTCGTATTGCTCGGTTTGTCATAGGTAATTTTTGGGTTTACAACGTATATAAATACCTCTCTATTCCTTTCTTCAACGCGACGCGTTATATCGACATTTCCTATCGTTCGCGTTCGCTCCGGGATTTGCGGCCGGTGCTAGAAGAGTTAAAGCAGGCAACTTCGTTGCAAGAGTTTCAACATATTACCCAAGCATTTTTTAGTGACGCTTTTGGGGTAGAGCCTTCCGATGTTAACCTCTATATTCGTCCCGCAAGCGATGAAAAATTTCTTGGTGTCGACCGTCCCGATCAAATGCCGGTAATTTTAGGGGTTGAATGTTTATTGAGTCGTCCTTCGCAGGAGCAAAAGTCCTTAGTCCGTTGCCTTGAAGCGGGTGAGGTGCTTACGCGGGATGAGGTAGAGATGGAGGTTTTCTTTACCATAGAACATTGCGGCACCAGTGATGTAAAAATTGATGCTCGCCAAGTGCTTTCATTACTTGAAATGACCGATGCGCATGCCTTTATTCCGGTACAAGAACATGGAAAGATAATCGGCTACATTGTTATTGAAGGACGGCATCGTTTAGATGAACCTGATAAACAACCAACTAAGATGTCTTTTTCTGAAGCAGAACAACATGAAATGGCTGTCTACGCAGACTATTTAAGCCAAAGTATTGAGTTGATTCAAAAGCAGCAGATGGTCAGTGTCGTTCATGAAAATAAAGAATTAAAAGATGAACTTTTTAAGAAACAACAACGCATTGAACATTATCAGGAAAGTTTTCGTTCATTATTGAAAACGCAAACAGGGCAGATGGTTGGCATTATTCACTATAAATACAATAAGCTGTTTTGTGTGAATAATAAGGCAAAAGAAGTGCTGGGCATTAAAGGAACCACGCTTATTACCAATGCGTACGAAGAACCGCTCAAGCGACTTGCGTGCGAGTTTAAAAAGTACGGAGGTGAGCCGTCGATTCTTCTTGCGGACGTGTTTGGAAATCCTCTTAAATTTATTGCAACAAATGATACAAAAAAACATACGGTTATTCTTCTCGCCTTTTACCCAACGGTAGCAGAAACTTTCGTTGTTCCCTTTGAAAAACTACGTGATCTTTCTCACTGGGACTATGCCTTATGTCTTGAAACAACAAGTTCAGGCCAATTAATTCAACGTCTACTTCCGGGGACTACCAAGGCGATCATGCAGGTTAAAGTTGATCTGCTTGAGCGATCGCTTTCCAATAAGCCTCTGTTTTTGAGTGTTCCTGAACAAGATCTTGAAAGCATTGTGTATATTGTCCATAAGATTAGTGCGCGAGCTACGATTCATGTTATTGAGCTTTCCAAGTTAGAAGAAAATCAAGAAATGGGGCAGCAACTGTTTGGGGTATCCCCTCTTTTTGATCCTATTGCCCCGCCAGCGCTGTGCGATGTACTGAGTACAACCGGTATCATTTTTATCAAAAATATTGAATTTCTTTCCAAAGAAACGCAAGAACAGTTGGCTGAATATTTCGAAACAACAAGTTATGCTCCGGTGGGGAGCGAGCGTAAAGTAACGAGTCAGGTTCGTTTTATTTGTTCAGCAAGCAACAGCCTTCAGACATTAGTACAAAAAGGGCTTTTTTCTGAACGGCTCTATCATCAGTTGATGTCCCATCAGTTTGCGCTTTTCTCTCCTGCCATGTTGCCTCACGCAGAGCTATTTTCTTGTACGCAGGCATTATATCAACAATTGCTTCACTCAGTAGCGAAAAACAATCGTTCTCTTGTCTTGGCAGCAAAAGATATTGAGCGTGTTATGGAGCAAAAGCCGGCGAGTTTTTATGAATTGAAAGAGCTCTTGCTCTATGCAATGCGTCATAAAGCGGCCACGAAAGCGGTAGAACTTCCGGTAACATTTGCTCCTGCTTTATTAAGCAGTAATCCTGAGGTTACCGAGGCGCTTGCCCAAGGCAAACACGCTCTGAAGAATAAACAGCTTCTCAAAGCGCTGCTTGGCGCCTACAAAACGCAGGCAAAAGTTGCCGAGATGCTGAAAGTAAACCGTTCTTCGGTCAGTCGCCGCTGTAAAGAATTTAATTTGATTGAGTGGAGTTAAAGTACTCGTGTACGTTACTCATCTAAAATAATCGTCACGTCGCGACGATTCACTTGAAGTATGCCCTGTTGAATAGGAATCGTACTTACAGCGCCGCCGGCAAGTCCTAAAGAAAGGGGCGTTTGCGGGATAAGCTGTACGATGAGTGGTTCATGCCCTGGTAAAATGAGATAGCTCCCGGTGGTCGTTTTTGCATCGATCCACTCAGCCTTTAAGATTTTTTTTGTGGTAGGTCCAAGTACTTTGACGTTCATGCCGCCTCGGAACGGAGTTTTTCTGCTTTTGCATAGACTTCTTCAAGTCCGCCAACCATATAAAATGCCTGTTCTGGTAAATCATCACATGCACCACTAATGATCTTTTCGAAGTCATCAATTGTTTTGCTATGAGGTACATATTTTCCGGGAATGCCCGTTGAAAATTCTGCAGAAAAGAGTGGTTGTGTCAGGAACTTTTGGATGCGTTTTGCTCGGTTTACGAGTCGTTTGTCATCATCTGAAAGTTCGTCCATACCTAAGATAGCAATAATATCTTGTAATTCTTTGTATTTTTGCAAAATCATTTGAACGGTGTTGGCAACGTAATAGTGTTTCTCACCAACCGTTGAGGCAGAGAGCCCCTTCGAGTTTGATTGCAATGGATCGATGGCTGGGTACAGACCAAGCTCAACGAGCTTACGTGAAAGTACCGTGCTAGCATCCAAGTGAGCAAATGTTGTTGCTGGAGCTGGATCGGTAATGTCGTCGGCCGGGACGTAAATTGCTTGGATTGATGTAATAGCCCCGTCATGCGTATTGGTAATACGCTCTTCAAAGGCGCCAATTTCTGAGGCTAATGTTGGTTGATAGCCGACCGCTGAAGGCATACGGCCCAAAAGGGCAGACACTTCAGAACCAGCTTGTACAAATCGAAAAATATTATCGATAAATAATAGCACATCTTTCTTTTGGGTATCACGGAAATATTCGGCAATGGTCAAGCCTGCAAGACCTACGCGTAAGCGAGCTCCTGGGGTCTCTCCCATCTGTCCAAACACAAGAGCGGCTTTATCAAGAACATTAAAGCGCTGCATTTCAATCCAAAGTTCATTTCCTTCTCTGGTCCGTTCACCGATACCGGTAAAGACCGAAACCCCTTTGTGCTCAATAGCAATATTACGGATAAGCTCGGTAACCAGAATTGTTTTTCCAACACCGGCGCCACCAAAAAGACCAATTTTTGATCCCTTAAGGTAAGGGCACATAAGGTCAATGACCTTAATTCCGGTTTCTTGGATAACGTTTTCGATTTTTTGTTCTGTTAATCCTGGTGCCGCGCGGAAAATTGAACGAACTTCACCTTCAGGTAAAGCGCCTTTTCCGTCAATCGTTTTTCCCAAGACATTAAAGACTCGGCCTAACGTTCGGTCGCCAACAGGGACTTGGATCGGGCTTCCGGTATCAATAACCGGGAGTCCTCGATAGACACCATGGATACTTTCAAGGGTAATGCAACGAACAATGCCGTCGCCAAGCTGCTGCTCTACTTCAAGGCTACTGGTCCGTTGCTTCTCTCCGTCTTGTGACGGCCATACAATACGTAATTCATTGTAGATGCTGGGGGTGTGGTTATTGGTGAAAGCAACGTCAATAATCGTCCCGTTAACTCGAACAATAGTTCCTGTTTGTTCCATTTTTTGCCTTGTCTATGGGTACCCGATTTTCTCTTGTTTTTAGTGTATAGAAAAATTATAAAGGCAACAACAGTATTATGACAAAGGGAATATGTTGAGTGAATGAGTGCCGAGAGCTTCAGCTTTTTGTGTCAGCTCTTGGTTGGTTAATAGTTCACTGGTAGCACCCATTCCCTTGACGACATGAGCGCTATTAATTATCCCGCGGATCACGGCCTGTTCAGGGGTGTACTCCTGAAGTAAACTGCCAACAAACGTTGAGCCAAAGGCATCCCCTGCCCCGACCGTGCTTGCGATACCGAGCTTAAGACTTGGGTGGAAAAGAATTTTTTGGGGGGTGTACACATAGACGCCCTCAGAACCATTGGTAATGACAATAACGCGAGGGCCGTACGCTGCAATGCGGGTGCAATAGTCAACCAGCGACATGCGTACCTGTTTTTCTTCAAGAAACGTCGTTAACAGTTCGGGAGGTGTGCTTGTTGAGACTTGCAGCGTCGGTGTTTTAGGGTTTGTTTTTTGTGTCGATGCCAAATAGCTGGCAAGTAAGCGAGCTTCATGTGCATTAAGAATAAAAATGTCGACGTGTGGTAAGGCCTGAAGCAAAAGTGGGATCATTGTGGGTGTGAGTTGGCAGGAGCCGGGGTTCGTAGCGATGCATTTTGGGGTTTTGTTGTTTGTTTTTTGTTTTGCATAGGTTGTTAGGATAGGCAAAAGTGCGGCAGCTTTTCCTGCAAGGGCGGTAATATAGAGGCAATCATGATTATCAATGATATCAAAGGGCAGATCTTGTTCTTGTAATGTCCCGTTTGCACCACGATAAACAAAAATGGTTCTGTTGCCGGATAGTGAAGGTAAAATGCATGAAATTCCTGTTTTTACTTTGCTTGAGACAGCATGGCTTGCAATATCGATACCAGCTTTTGCTAGGTAATCAACAATAAATTTACCGGAGCTATCGTTGCCAACTTTGAAAAATGCGCTGACAATAAAGCCCTGTTTTTTAAAGGAAATAGCGCTGTTGGTTGCTCCACCGCCTGTGGCATAGTGGAGGTCAGTGACGTCCAGTTTAGCTCCCTCTTCCAAGAGTAAATATTTTTTATGATCTTGTGCGCATGTGGGAAGTTGGTCTTTTGCGTCTTGTTGAAGAAAAATATCCTGTGTTGCTCCGCCAATAGTTACAATCGTTTTCATGGTTCCTGCCAATTGTTAATGGGACCTGCTTGTTGCTCATGAGTCTACTTATTTTTTGCGTAAGCATACAAGATTGTTGACTTTTATCTGCTGGACTCACCAAACTTCTTACGTACACAAAACACTCTCAATTATAAGGAGATTTCTCGTGAAACGTATCTATCTAGGCTTAAGCGTACTATTGCTTGTTTCAAGCGCGTCGGTGCTGGCAGATTGCAAGCCACAGCAAACGCAAGATCCACGTGTTATTGGTGGGCAAACGTATCTAACGATTATTCCTCGCTCTGCAAATTCCAATACTGCACTTAAATTTATGCCGCTTGTGTATAAACCTGGTACAGGTAATTGGGTTTTCGGGCTTGATGCAGCGGTTGAATATACACGCTCATTTGATGGTAAAGATTTAGCAAAAGGAATGGTTGGATCAGATACGCTGATTTTCGAAGGGCTCTATTCGCCATTGAGCCAAGCGTTTAACCGAAATAGTTTTGCATTAGTTGCTGATTATTTTGGATTTGCACCTTCCACGGCTCCTACTTCTTTGACTTTTAATCCACGTATTGAAGATGTCAATCTTCATGTACAGAGTTACGCAGGCTTTGATTGTTGGCTTGAAGGATTATATGCACAAGTAAATTTTACTTTTTCTCACCAAAAACGAAATCTGTTTGCAGGGTGTGATTGTCAGGATGTAGCAGCTACCGGTACGGGAAGATTCCCCGCTGGTTATATGTCAGAAACTGCAGCTCTAGCGACGACTGATATGCAAGTTGCGTTGGGCGGGAACTTTACCTTTGGAGACATGCGAACGCCATGGAAGTATGGCAAATTCAAATTTGGGAGCATGCA
This sequence comes from uncultured Candidatus Babeliaceae bacterium, assembly GCA_964470345.1. Lineage (GTDB taxonomy): Bacteria > Babelota > Babeliae > Babelales > Babelaceae > CAYYBE01. The sequence continues at coordinate 9,186 of CAYYBE010000016.1, forward strand.
TAAAAATGCGGTTGCCGGGGTTGATCTGATTTTGGGGTATGATTTCTGGAAAACCGAAGCCGGTTCATTAGGAATCTATGCACAATATACAGCACCAACGGGAAACAAGTCGTGTGCTGATTTTGTCTTTGCTCCTGTGGTTGGTAATGGAAAACATCATGAGATCGGTGCAGGCTTGCGTGCAAGTTGCAAGCTATGGGAAAACGATTGTGACGAGAACTTGTATGCGTACTTTGACGGGCATGTGACATCGCTGTTAAAAAACCACCAAGTGCGCTCATTTGATTTTATCTATAAAGGGCAAAATGCTGTTTTCTCAAATACTATGAGCAGATACGCGCTGTTAAAAGAGTTGACGCCAAATAATGGTGCTACCGGTTATGATTACGCGGGACAACTTATTAATGCAATTAATTTCACAACGCGCAATGTTGCGGTTCGTGTACCAGTAAAAGGCGATGCAACGCTTCGCTTTATCTACACACGTGGATGTTTTGATTTTGGCTTTGGTTATAATATGTACGGTCACAGCAATGAAAAAATAGGCTGTCTTGACAACTTAGCTTGCAATGCTGATCTTGCCGGAAAAACCTATGGACTTAAGGGCGAGAATGGAACGTACTATTTCAGATATGTAAGTGATGGTGCTAATCTCACTGCCGCAGTACCATTCGCGCAACGCACCAATGCTACTGCATCGACTTCTGCGATGATGGGATTCACCCCATCTGGAGCAGCGTTTGAAGCTGCGGTCGATAACTATGTAAGCGCAACTTCTTCAGGGTCTGTTGCAACGCCAGGGTACATTAAGGCGGTAGACTGGACATCGGCCGAGGCAAGTGAAGTAACGGCTCCTTCGCTTCCTATGGATGCAAACAATTTGTTGGGGACAATAACCGTTGGTAATGCGCAGAATTATCCAGACGGCTCTTATTCAAACTCTGCAATTGCAGTGACAACGGCTGATCTTGATAAAGAATCAGGTAAGGCACCTCGTCAACTTACCCATAAAGGCTTTGTAACGATGAACTACACCTGGAAGAATTGCAGCTGGGCTCCATACTTTGGCATTGGCGCTGAAGTAGAAGGTGGTCGTCGCAACACTGACCTCAAGCAATGGGGTGTTTGGGTGAAGGGTGGATTCTCATTCTAAGCCTTCATACTTTTAAAAGACAAGAACGCAGAGGCCCGGGGATTCCCCGGGCCTCTGCGTTCTTGTCTTTTTTGTTGCGTACCGGTTAATGTGCTAAATTACTAAACGGTAGTGTTGTAGTTGAATAATGTATTGATGACAGTATTTGTCGAGGAAAAGTAGCATGAAATTGATCAAATATTTTCGCATAATCTGTATTGCAGCTATTTCATTGGTACTGCAGCGTGAGGCGTGTGCAGCTTTAGGAGCAACTACTTAGTATACGCCCATTACCAGGAGTGTGCGTATGTACGCCAGTTCTTATAAAACTTGGAGAATGGTGCATCCTCGTTTGGCAACATCGAGTGACGTACTTGTACTAGCCGGTGCTCTTATATGGGTGCTTAATCATTTTATTAAACCTGTGAATTCTCATCCCCGACAAGTCTTTTTTCATAATGCACCTGATTCTGAAGAGCTATCTTTTTATCCTGATGACCAGAAATCCGATGCCCCCAACCTTGCGCCCGACATACCTGAAGATGGAGATAACTCGGATGAGGCGTTAACCAGGCAGGTATTTAATCCGCCCTCTTTATAGAAAGTTTTTAAAGAATTCTTGCGCTTTACGCCACCTTTTGTCTCCCTGGCCTGTATCTGCTACAGTTGTTATAACACTTAACAATGAACAAAATTGCTGAAAACAGAGGTAGGCCGTATGAAGAATTTCGCTTTGAAACAAGATTTAAGCAAATGCTTGAGTGGGCTACTTCTGGGAATGCTCTTTATTTTCCCTGGCCAAGCCTGTGCGGCGTCAATTCCTAACGCTTGGTACTCCCCGATTACCAAAGGCGTACGTATCTGCGCCAGCTCTTATAAAAGTTGGAGAATGGTTCATCCTCGCTTAGCAAAAACAGCCGAAATTACTGCGGTTATGTGCGGCGCTTTATGGACGCTCGATCGTATCATCAATCGTCCAGTTCATATTCCACAGCTTCCCGTTTATTGTGACCGTGATCAAGCAGCAGTGCCTTCTTGCCAAGCTCAAGAAAAGGACCAAAAGCGAGAAACAGCATTTCTTTTTGCCCATGGGTTGGGTGGGGATGAAAATCAGATGAGCTTTTATAGGCGTGCAGAGCTGGTAGCAAATACTACTCGTAGTCTTACTTCTTCTTGTTACGCCCCGCATTTTAATGATCAGTTCTTTGGTATTAGTTTTCGGTCATCTCTTGGTCAAGATGGTGATATTACCTGCTTAGCAGATGCTTACCAAGCATGGGCCGTTGATAACAAGGGAGGGGGGCATGGTAAAAACATTGTTCTTTGTGGCGTTTCTCGTGGCGCATCCACAATCATTAACTTTATGGCTCGAGCTCAATATAATCAGGTAAAGGCGCTTGTGCTTGAGTCTCCCTTTGATACAGTTACTAGTGTTATTGACGGAGTCTTGGGGTGGTCAGCTTGGATTCCTGGTTTAAGCTGGCTAGGGAGACGTTTGATTATAAAAGGGGTGAATCCTGCTTATAATCCACAAGGGGTGCAGCCGATTGAGGTTGTTGATAAAATCCAGCAAGACGTTCCTATTCTTTTAGTCTGTTCAAAAGAAGATAGATTAATTTCTTACATTGCTACCGTACGCCTCTATAAAAAATTAAAGAAGCAGGGCCGTCAAAATGTCTATCTTCTGATCTGCCAATCAGGGCCTCATGCAAATATTTTGAACCATGCTGACGCATTCCGTTACCGTAATGTTACCCATGCATTCTATCGACGCTATGGCTTGTGGCATATTCCTGCATACGCTCATGCGGGTCAGCAAGATTTTCACGACAATTGTCAGCCCGACGCAGCAGATTTGATATAAAAACATGAAGTAACGAAGGAGAAACGAATGATGAACAACAAAGTTTTATTGACTACGCAACATCTTTTCGTACTCCTGACTCTCTCCGTTCCTCTAGCGACGATCTACAATATTCGTGCTGGCTCAGCCTCCCGTTCGCTTATTTCCCGAGCAATTACCTCTGTCCGTAATCACCCGATTATGACGGCGGCGGGTGTGGTTGGCGGTGGGTATTTGTTGTACAAGTGGTTGGCAAAGAAAAATCTATTTCGCTTAAGGCAAGTTGCGCCGGTTATCGATCGACCTACAAACAACGCTGCCGATCATCTTGCCGATATTGACCCTGTAACTCTTGCGCATACCAAGCGACGAGAAAATGCATTGAAGAAGACAGTAGCGCCTTATTATGTGACGCAAATTACAAAGACGCGAGCCCAAGAGATTGAAGAGGTCACAGGTCTTTTTCCGGAAATAGTAGGTATTATTGGCGGGTTAGAACAAGTTGTATTTGAGGGTAATTGTACACAGACTTTGCATATATCAAACAATCTGGGTTCTCTGATTTCCATATTTCCTGATGGTCGTCGGTTTGTTTTAGGAGCAGCTGATTATACAATAACAGTCTTGGATGTGGTAACAGGTCGTTACAGTCACAAATTGGCTGGGCATACAGATTTTGTTTATTCAGGTGCAATCTTGCCCGATGGTCGGCTTGCTTCGGGTTCGAAAGATGGCTTAATCATGATCTGGAATTTGAAAACAGATAGCTGTGACAAAGTATTGGAAGGACATACAGATACAATTAATTCATTCGTTGTACTGCCTGATGGACGGCTTGCTTCAGCTGGTGACAAAACGATAAGAATTTGGAATACAGAAACAGGTTCTTGTGAACAGATACTGCTCGGGCATAGATATGGAATTCAGTCATTGGCGGTATTGCCTGATGGTCGGCTTGCTTCGGGTAGTTATGATAAAACGATAAGAATTTGGAATATTAAGACTGGTACATGTGATTTGGAATTGCAAGGTCATACAAGTTTGATTAAATCAGTGGTAGTGTTGCGAGATGGACGACTTGCTTCAG
>CAYYBE010000017.1:0-11023 GCA_964470345.1 uncultured Candidatus Babeliaceae bacterium
TGGCGACGCAGGGACTCGAACCCCGGACCTACGGATTATGATTCCGCCGCTCTAACCAACTGAGCTACGTCGCCTAAGTTATATCAACTAATCTTAATATCTTAAATTTTCATCGACCGTACGCCCATAACATTAAAGGCGAAGCTAAAAATCGATTTCAGTAAGATCAACCCTGTTACCAATGTTGAAACGATACCGATCAACATTGCAGCAGCAAAGCCTTGGATTGGACCCGCGCCAAACCAGTATAAAACTGCAGCAGCAAGCAAGTGGGTAATATTTGCATCCAAAATTACTGCACGTGCTCCAGAAAAACCACTCTCAACAGCAAGCTGGAATGGCTTACCATGAGCAATTTCTTCTCGAATACGTTCATAGATCAAAATCGAAGCATCGATAGCCATACCAACCGTTAAGACCATACCGGCAATCCCCGGCAGTGTTAATGTTGCACCTAAAAAGGCAAAGGCAAACAAGATCAAGAGCAAGTTATAGAGTAAAACGATAAAGGCCAATAACCCTGCCGTTTTATATACAACCAAGCTAAAGATTAATAAGAGCACAAAACCTATCGCGCATGACATAATCCCTTGATGGATCGACTCTCTTCCAAGCGATGGCCCAATCGTACGATCTTCTTCAAAAGATACTGGCGCCATAAATGCACCGGAGCGTAACAGTGCTGCTAACTCTTTGGCTTCTTCAATAGTAAAGTTACCTTCAATCTGTGCATTAGAACGTAATGGTTCACGGGCAGTTGCTGCCGTCACTACAACACCATCTAAAATCATAGCAATAAAAGCATTTGGTCGACTCGTCATTTCATAGAATCTGTCGCCACCTTCAGCATTCAATTCAAAAGCAACAACTGGTTCAAAGCCAAATTTACCGCCAGCAGGATTTGCTTTTGCAGATTTCAAAAGACGACCGGTAAGATCAGCGTAACGGGGAACCAAGAAAAATTGCTTGCCACGTTCACCATGTTCACGCATAGGAACAATAATTGTTTCATCAGGCAAACGATTACCATATTTTTGTAAAATGTCTGCTTCAGAAGAACCAGAATCAAGTATCGGCTTGATTTCCAAAAGTGCCGATGTTCCAATCATTGCCTTCGCCTTTTGTGCATCTTGCACGTTAGGCAACTCAATCACAATATTTTTTTCACCTTGAGGCGCAACCATAACTTCCCCAACGCCAAATTGGTCAACACGTGAGCGCAAGACTGAAATGTTACTTTCAACAGCATTGTGCACAAGTTGAGCACGCTCTTGGTCTGAAAGTGAATAGGAAAGCAGATTTCCTGCGCGGCTTATACTTAAACGTTTTTGACGATTAATAGGTAAGTTTTCTGCATATTGTGCCGCTTTATCTGTTTCAAAGGTAATTTCTAAGAAACCATTTTCATATTTTTTGCTTGTTGGCAAACTTTGGCCTTCTTCTTTGAGGACCTTAATCACGGCCGATGTGCGGTCAACAAGTTCGTTTTCAAAAAGTTTTTCCGTTTGGACTTCAAGGGTTAAGTACGTTCCGCCAACCAAGTCGATACCAAAATTGATAAATTTATGAAAGTTAACTGCGAAGTAAACTCCAAAAATGGTTATTAATAACCAGACCATGAGACTTGAAGAAAGTGCTCGTCGAATTGAGATTGCCATCGTACCCTGCTCCACTACGAAAAAAGATTGAACGTTACTACCGATAAAATTGGTGCGGAAGAAGGGACTCGAACCCCCACGGGATTTCTCCCACAGCCACCTCAAGGCTGCGTGTATACCATTTCACCACTTCCGCATAGTCATATTTCAATTCAGATGTTGAAAATTTACCATATTTCCGAACGTTTATCAAATCTTAAACGTTAAAGCGGATACAGTATTTAGCTCCACAAGCTACTTGCCCATCCCCACAGAGCTACAAACGGCCAGGCGAGCCATGAAAGCAGTATGCCCCACCATGAACCGGCTTGGGCAGCTTTAGCTTTCTGAGCGTCAGCAATTCCTTTTTGAATCGCTTCATTCACCGCTTTTTGAGCTTCAGTTAATGGACGTTCAAGCAGCTTACGCTCGACAAGCATCTTAAAGCTCTCTTCAACTTTAATACGTTGCTTATCAAACATCTGGCTTGATGTCTCAAAAAATTGGGGCAGATCTTGTGAAAAATAACGTATAATCGCTTCAACAGTTGCAGCGTTTGCCTGCATTTGTAACAAAAGCTGCTCTGCAATACGATCACTGAGCGTTGCATCAATCTGTTCGTAGAACTTGACCGACTGCTGCTCATACGAATGCGCTTGCTCAACTTCTGTTGCAATCAACTGCGTCGCCTTTACCGCACCTTCTTGTAACTGCGTTAAATACCCAAAATCATCTTTAAACGCACTCAAGAGCTTTTTAGAATCATTCAGATCAACAAGCCGTTGGCGATCAACATCAGTCTTTGGCCCGTCAGACGTAACCGTTGTCTCAGGAGCTCCGGCTACCCTCGGCACACCACCGCGCTGTATATCTTCTTCAATTTTGGTCAGCGCAGCAGTAATGTCAGCCATTTTGGTTGGTAACTCAGCAATTGCCGTTGCAAAACGTTTCTCTTGCGGCCCATATTTTTCCATAAGCTGCTTTTGGATCTCATCAACGTCTTGCACCCGCTTACGAACTTGCTCATCAACCTGGCGTGCTTTGCGCAAGAGCTGACGCTTTACATACCAATCACCACGCCCCTCATCGATTCCTTGCGGCACCGACTGAACCTCTTCCCAACGTTCGGGAACTTGGGGCTGCATCTGCTGTACAGCTCCTGGAGCTTGCCCACCGGGCATCTGTCCCGGCTGGCCACCCTGCTGCCCCATCATCGGCTGCTGTTGGCCAAATGATGGATCCGGCGGTTGAAATGAAAAAAGACAGGTGGCCCACAGAAGGCCACAACTACCTGCTATACTACGCTTACACATTCCTCACCATCCTTTTTTTCAGAGTGTTTTGGCAAGTTCTTTGAGCTCTGACATAATGGATTGATTCAACTCTTCTGCTTCAAGAGAAATATAAGTCCATTGGATGCCAGAATCGACACGAACCAAAATAGAGCGATCACTCTTGATATCAATAATATCAATGCGAACAACGTTCATGAGAGGATGCACTCCTGAAGGTGCACGCACTACTCCCGCACGACCCAAAATACTGTAGGCAATATTTTCTGGCCCCATAAAACAGAGCATCACCTTTTTCTGCCAAACCATATTATGATAGCCTGCATGATCTTTATGAATCGTCATTAGAATGCTCTCAGCACCCTTTGGATAGACACACTGAATTGGTGTCGTATGAGGAAACCCTTTTTCAGAAAAAGTTGCCAATACGCCAACCGCTCGTTCCCCTCTTAAAAAATTTAAAAGATCATCCGGTAACCGAACGCCTACATGTTTAGCTGCCATATTCTTCAACCCTCAATACGAGGAGCCAAGTTTCACACTTGAACTCACGGTTTGTTATATACTATTTACGAGCTGAATTACTATCCCATTTTCAAGCAAAAATCCCGCTGGGGTAAAAGAGATACGCTCCCCTACCTTCAACAGATATCCCGCGGACACAAGCTTCTGCACTTTGTGCAAAACTTCTTCTGCCACACGTTTCTCTACCAAACACTGTCGCTTCTCCAGTATTTGCACTATCTCATTCAATGAAATCCCCCCACTACGTGAAAGTCCCTTCATAATTCTATCACTTACCCGTTCTGGGTATTGAGCAATGCACGGGGTCAATCCCTTATCTATTCTGCTTTCATATTCCTGCACATCCTCAACATTTCCATAAAAAATCTGTCCGTCATATGACCATGCGCCAGCACCAAATCCCCGATATGCTTTACGCTCTGCATAGATCGCTGTCCACGCAGATGGGGTGCCGCGAGCAAAATCATAGGTGCCTTGCCACACAAATCCCTTACGTGCAAGTTCCTGAACGGCCCACAAAAACAGATCGCTCATCTGATCATCTTCTAACTCAGACGGTTCATCTGCAAAATAGATCGACACGTTGCGCACCGGCCATGTACCAATAATTTCAAGTAACTCTTTCCACGCCACTTCGGGCCATCGTCCTATTTCAATATCAAGGGCAACTATCTTGCCTGCCTGCGCCCATCTTTCCAAAAGCTCACCCAGCTTTGCTACCATGCACTTTCGCTCATGCATCGGCACTTGCCAGAGGCATTGGGGATCACAGACAAGCCGATTCACACTTGGCATCTGTTCCAATGGAAATTCAAAACCTTCTTGTCGCAGACAAGTAGGGTCCGTGATCACTATTTCTACCGTAACTTGAGCATCTGTCCAATGGAACTTCTTATTAAGTATACCAGCTGTGTCAAGATACCCCTGTTGCGACAAAAACCTTGCCCCGCCACCACCAATAAAAAGTGCTCTCAGTTGAGGTTTGCCACAGCTATTCGACTCAAAGAGCTCAAGCTCACGCAATAATGCCTTATAGTAACGCTCATAATCCGCTACTAAGCCTATCTTGGGAATAGAAACATAACAAGCTTCTAGCATCGGCAAGCATCTATCTCTTTTTGAATCATCCCAAGAACTGCAACTGCTTCACAACGAACCATATCAACATCAAACATCTTGCGAGCAAATTTAATATGTTGCCCATGGTCCAACACGGTGCACATGAGTTCAGTAACTTCAGTCTTGGGCATAAACATATCACAATACGTAAGCAGTTCGCCATCGGTCGAAGCAATATCTGGCACTTTAAGACAAAGACGTGCATAGTCACGCAGTATCCAACAAAGCTGCATATAGAGAAAACTTTGCTCTTCATATGAATTCAACGCATTCTTTTCACAATCAGCAGCTACCTCTACCAGCCTTTTCCGCAACTCTTCAACGGGAGTTAGCGGGCGACGCAACTCCTGCACACGCTTCCAGCACCAATACGCACAGCCGCCCAAAAGCAGCAAGAGGATAACGCCAATACCTATCCACACCTGCGGGTACTGCCACCAAGAAAGCTCTAAAAGATCAAAATGCAATTGTGCAGGCTGGTTCATAAATACATCCTTTTAGTGACGTTCATTAAAAAAGCGAACAAGAGTCTGTTCATAAGGCATCCCAACCGTTACATCAAAGCAGTCGATGCCCAGCTGCTTAAATAGATGATTTTGCTGTTGCCTGAATGCAGGCAAAAATGCACGTAATGCTCCCATTTGCGCAGTGCTTGTACCATCAACAGTAACATCCGTTTCTGGATCTTGCAGCGCAACCAATAACTCTGCGGGCAACTGCTCTTCTGCGCGGTCATTAACACGCATAATCACCAGATCATTTTTGCGCGCTAGATGCGCTAACGCCTGCTCATAGCCACTACTCAAGCAGTCAGAAATAAGTATGACTAAGACATTTTTATCAAAGCGCTGTAAGCATTCTGCGCTTACCTGCGCAAGAGATGTGCCACCAGCAACCGTTGGCGCTGACAAAATCGTCTCAGTAAGTACTGCCGTATGCTTTCTGCCAAGCCGTGCAGGGATAACTTTTTCTACCGCTTGGTGAAAGAGCATGAGCCCCACATGGTCCTGTTCAATTTCTGCAGCACAACAGACAAGCAGTGCAAGATCACGAATAACGTCAGTCTTACTGCACTGCGTCGAGCTGAAATCGGTCGACTTTGAGATATCAACAAGCACCACAATCGTTCTATTACGTGATTCGTAATAGGAGCGAACAATAAGCTTATTACTGCGGGCAGAGCTTTTCCAATCAATAAAACGAACATTATCCCCTACGCGATAATCACGCAGTTGATCAAATTCAAGGCCAAAGCCCATACGGCGCGTTTTGTTATCACCCACTTTTTTACCGGCAAGCATTCGCCGCGCCTTGAGGTAAAGCCGCTGAATTCGTTTTAATCGTGAAGGGTCAAGCACAGGAAAACCTCTTATGATAAAGAATCAATGGCCTACGCAGGGCTCCGGCGAACGAGTGGGGGCTGCGCCCCTCAACCCCGTTTTTTTCCGAGAGCCATTAAGTATAAATTAGATTCCCCAATCAAGGGTGACCGAACGTAATGCATCAGGCAAAGCAATCGAACCATCAGGCTGTTGGTACGTTTCCATTAAAGCAACCATCAAACGAGGTAATGCGAGCGATGAGGTATTAAGCGTATAGGCCAACTGTGTCTTTCCACCAGCTTGCGTGCGATAACGAATACCACAACGTCGGCTTTGGAAGTCGGTACAGTTACTTGCCGAAGAAACTTCATAGTATGCCTGTTGCCCTGGCATCCAGACTTCAATATCAAATGTCTTTGATGAAGCAAAGGAACAATCTTGTGCCGCCAAGAGGCTAACACGATAATGAAGCCCTAATTGCTGCAAAATCGACTCAGCGCAGGCAAGCATCCGTTCATGCTCTGCTTGTGCTTGTTCAGGAGTTGCTATCGTATATAATTCAACTTTTTCAAACTGGTGAATACGAATTAAGCCGCGCTCTGTTGAGCCATAGGTGCCCGCTTCACGACGAAAGCAGCTCGTCCAGGCGGTCATACGTACGGGCAATTCTTCAGCCATAAAAATATGGTCGCGATAGAGGTTTGTCAGGTTAACTTCAGCCGTTGGTGTTGTGTACAAACCATCAGCAGGAATTGAGTAGACCCCATTTTCAAAGAGCGGCAATTGGCCAGAGCCTTCTAACGCTTGGCGATTGACCAAAAATGGCGGTACGCAGGGGGTAAAACCATGGCGAGCATTATTATTGAGCATAAAGAGCGCGAGCGAGTATAAGAGCTTTGCACCGGGCGTTTTGTAAAAGACAAAGCCGGAGCCGGTCATCTGAGCCGCCGCCTCAAAATCAAACCACTTTACGATATCATTCAGATCAACATGGTTTTTGGGAGTGTAAGAAAATGCTTTCTTTTCGCCCCACGTTTTAACCACCTTATTTGCTTCTTTGTTCCCTTCAGGAATCGAAGGATCAGGAATGTTAGGACAGATAAGATAGAGCTGCTGAAATTCTTTTTCTAAAACCGTCGCTTGCTCTTCTTTACGTTTCATTTCGTCAGAAAGCGTTTTGGAACGCTCACGATTTTCTGGCGTATTTCCTTCTTTTCCTAACGATGCAAGTTTATTTTTTTCATGGCGCATCGCTTCAATATCAACGCGCAGAGAGCGAACAAGCCCATCAAGTTCACTTAATCGTTGCACATCAAAATCTGGATTTTTACGTCGTATCAGCGCCTGAAAGCGCTCTGGTTCTTCTCGCAAAAGCGTAAGATCGATCATGGGATAACTCCATTAAAACAAAAAAAAGGCGTCTCTTCTACCATAGCGAAAAAAGCACCTATTGAGAAGCACAAAAGCCACTCGTTAAAGTGGCTTTTGTTAGCAAAAGATTTTCTGCGGTCGGTCAAAGACCAAACTACCCTTTATGCAGCCTTAATGGTTGCAGTGCGGACTTGTTCTTTAAACTGTTTACCAGCCTTGAACTTTGGTGCAATTGTTTTGGGTAAACGGAGACGAGATTTATCTTTTGGATTGATACCCCAACGTTCGGCCCTAACCGAAAGTAAGAATGTACCGAACCCAGAAAGTTGAACCTTTTCTCCCTTTTTGAGCGTACGTGTAATAATACGCGTCATGGCTTCGAAAATTTTCGTAACATCTTTCTTACTGAAAGTTGTTTCCTCGCTGACCGAACCAATCAAGTCAGTCTTATTCATGGTTATCCTCCTCATCAATTAAGCTATTGGTAGCTAAACACTGCTTTATTCACACACTCGTGTGCTTGCGCACATTGGTGTACTATTAGAGTAGCTCTCTATACTAAATTGTCAATTTTAAGGATGAAGGCTCTTGAATTAAGGAGAATCACAATGCTCATCGATACACACTGTCATCTACCCATGATTGCCCAACCGACCCCCGATGCCCCCCTTGACGAGAATATGCTTGCAACGATCAAAACGATTATCAACGCTGCGCAGGCCCGCCAGGTTATGAAGCTGGTTACCATTGGTTCATCGCTGCAAGAAAGCATTAATAGCGTTCAGGTCGCTCAACGGTTCCCTTCTGTTTTTGCCTCGATCGGGCTCCATCCCAATGACTGCACCGAGCAATGGCACGCAGATTGGAAAAAGCTTACACAGCTCTACGCCAACACCGCCCCGGGCATTATCGTGGCTATTGGCGAATGTGGTATCGACAAACATTACCCAGGGTACCACCTTCAACGTCAATATGATGCCTTTAAAACGCAGATCGAGTTTGCCTTGGAACAGAAGCTCCCGCTTGTCGTCCATACCCGTGACGCTTCTGACGAAACGCTCGGCTGCTTACTACCCTATGCAGGTTCAGGGTTGCGGGGTGTGATTCACTGCTTTTCTGAAAGTTATGCCTGGGCTCAAGATGCGCTCAAGCTCGGCTTTGTTATGGGGATCGGTGGCGCCATTACCTACCCTAAAAACAACGTCTTACGCGAAACAATCAAAGCGCTCCCGCTCGACTCGCTGATCTTGGAAACTGATGCACCGTTCTTACCGATACAAGCAATGCGGGGCAAAAAAAACGAACCTCAGTATATAGCTGATATTGCCGCCTATATTGCCGACCTACGGCAGATTACCGTCCAAGAACTTGCCGTTACCACCAGCGCTACTGCCCACGCTCTGTTTGGATTAACCAAAAACTAGGCTAAACCATGCACTTTACCTCTCGGCCGTCGTATACTAAGAAGTAACGGGACAGCTTTACTTATGCTCCAATGACATTGGAGCAACGGGGGAAAGATAATGACGCCACTCGCACTCAGTACCTTTTTTAAAGGGGGCATTATCGGATTTGCTATGGCAGCTCCGGTCGGCCCTATTGGTCTTTTATGTATTCAACGGACCTTATCCTACGGCTTGCTTACCGGCTTTATTGCTGGTTTAGGTGCAGCAACGGCTGATGGTATTTTAGGAGCAATTGCCGGCTTTGGCCTCACCTTTATCGGTGGCTTTATTTCGGGCCATCAACAAATTCTCCGTCTGCTTGGCGGCTTTTTCCTGATCTATCTTGGAATCCACATCTTCCGCTCAACACCGGCACACGCTGCCCATGCCCAACGCCGAGGGTTATGGGGGACCTATCTTTCCACGCTCCTGCTTACCCTCTCTAACCCGATGACCATAATCGCCTATACAGCAGTCTTTTCTGGCTTTGCCGATATTGAAAGCATCGAGAGCACCTCGCTGATTCTTTCCCTGATCGGTGGCATTTTTGTAGGTTCAGCAATCTGGTGGTTTATCTTGAGCTTCGGCATGAGCCTCCTACGAACCAGGTTAACCCACCGGGCACTCGAGCTTATCAACAAAATCTCCGGGGTTGCTATTGCCATCCTAGGCCTGATTGTGCTCATCACGCTTTTACCCGTGGGCAAGTAATCAAAAATCTAACGGCTTTAAACCTGCGACGTCGTGGCCTTGGAACTCAATGCTCCTACGCCCGTTCCAGTAATTTTCTGTTACCGAAACTGCAAGAGAAAATGGTTCACTCCGCTGGGCGATCAGTTTTGGATATAAATCGGGACGGTTAAAGAAGATCACTGGCTTCACAACACCATCAGCAAAGATCATCCCCTTCACGTGCTCGTCTTTTAAGAGCATCGGCGTTTCAACGAGCGACGCTTGTTGGATATAGAACTTTGGCTGTGCGTTTTCACACCCGAATGGCTCTAAATAGGCCATATCATCCATCAGCTTTTGCGTAGCGTCAGGCAAACGCAACTCTGCATCAAGATAGAGCTTTTGCACAAGATCTTCATCAGCTAAACGTGCAGCGACGTAGCTGTCTAACCGCTCTTGCAACAGAGGAATCTTTGATGCAGGCAATGAAAGGCCTGCAGCCATCGGGTGACCACCGAACGACGTTAACATATCACTTACGGAAGAGAGTGCTTCGAACATATTAAGCTCAGGGATCGACCGACAGGAACCTTTAGCAAGACCATCTTTAGTAATGTGTAATAAGATTGTGGGACGACCAAACTGACCAACCAAGCGAGAGGCAACAAGACCAATAACGCCCGGAGCCCAACCCGATTGCGCTGCAATTAAGACTTTATTTTTTGAAAGATCGATCTGTTTTGAAATAACAGCTCGTTCCACTTCTTTTAAAACTACCTGTTCAATAGATTTACGCGTTTGGTTGAGTTCGCCCAACAGCTTACCGACCCGCATCGTTTCTTGCTCATCTGAGCCGATTAAAAATTTAACCCCAGCTCGCGGATCGTCAAGACGGCCGAGCGCATTAATCTGCGGCGCTATGAAAAAGCCGATATCGGTTGAAGAAAGCACCGGTTTGTCGATGCGTGCATTGGATTTGAGAACTTGGATCGACAGACTCTCTTGTAACCGTACATGCTGTAAGCCATGACGTACCCAAAAGCGATTCTCTCCTATCAGTGGTACCACATCAGCAACCGTACCCAACATCAGTAGTTCATAGACTTTTGCTGGCATCTCTTTGCCCAAACGGGCATACAGGAGTTCCATGAGTTTAAAGCTCACGCCGACACCGGCAAACTTTTTAAAGGGATAGGTACAATCTTCTTGCGCAGGATTCACGATGGCAAATGCGGGCGGCACTTCAGCATGTGGCCGGTGATGGTCAGTGATAATGAGATCAATACCTAGCTTTTTCGCTTCAAGAGCAGCATCAAATGCAGAGATTCCATTATCAACGGTAATAATAACTTGATACCCACTCTGATGCGCACGCTGCACCGTTTTAACCGAAAGCCCGTACCCATCGACAATTCGATTGGGTAAGAAAAAGTTAATCTGTGCACCAAGCGGCGCTAAACACAAAAGCATTAAGGCTGTCGACGTAATTCCGTCAACATCGTAATCCCCTGCTATCAAAATCTTGTGACCATGTTCTATAGCAAATATTATACGATCTACCACCTTGTCAGCGTCTTTTAAAAGCGTTGCTGATGCAACATCCCGCTCACGAGAGGTAAACAAAAAACGTTCAAGCTCAT
>CAYYBE010000018.1:0-9920 GCA_964470345.1 uncultured Candidatus Babeliaceae bacterium
AATATATTGCCAATCGTGGCAAACGCGCACAGCTACACTTTTGGCGCGATGTACAAGGCAATGAAGTTGATGCGATGGTCGAACGGGCCGATACGTTGTTACCGATCGAAATAAAATCGGGGCTTACGATCGACAATAGTTTTTTTGACGGTTTGCGCTACTGGAACACGCTCAAAGGTCATGAAACTGAGCGGGGCTTTTTGGTTTACGGCGGCACCGAACGGCCACAACACGCTGCCGCAGATATTTTAGGCTGGCAAGACGTACAAACAATTGTCGATAGGTTATTTAAAGCTTAGTTTCTTTACAATGCAAAACAAATCCCATAGGCTCAGCGATATATGAATGAATCTTACTATCGGATGGGTTTATGGAGCAACCAAAGCCAATAGAATTTCTCGCGCTGCCCGAAACAATTGAAGAATATAATCATGATTTTCACCCGAAAACATTTGATGATTATATCGGGCAAGCAGAGCTGAAAACCAAACTGCACTTGTATGCCCAAGCTGCGCGGATGCGCCAAGAGTCGCTTGACCACGTACTCCTGTTTGGTCCCCCCGGGCTTGGAAAAACGACGTTGGCCTATTTGATTGCTGAAGTCATGGGCGTGGGAATTAAAATTTGTAGTGGACCGATGCTTGAGCGCACAGGCGACTTAGTAGCCCTGCTCACGAGTCTATCACCCCGTGATGTCTTTTTTATCGATGAAATTCACCGTATGCCGATTAACGTCGAAGAAGTGCTCTATAGCGCTATGGAAAACTTTCGAGTTGATATTATTATTGGCCAGGGTGCTGGTGCAAAGTCGGTAAATTTACCCTTAAGCCCCTTTACCCTTGTCGGCGCGACGACCAAGAGTGGCTTACTTTCAGCGCCATTGCGCAGTCGCTTTGGCATCAGTGAACGGCTCGAATTTTATACCGACGAAGAGTTACAAAAGATTGTTATACAAAGCGCACAATTTCTCAATCTTACGATCGATGAACCATCGGCACTCCAAATCGCAAAAGCGTCACGCGGGACACCGCGTCTTGCAAAGAAACTTACCCGCCGCGTGCGCGATTTTGCCCAAGTTTCTAATAACAGTATCGCCGACCAAGCAATTACGACCCAAGCGCTCACCTTTTTGGGCATCGATCCGCAGGGGCTGACCAACGTCGATCATGCGATTATTAAGACAATTATCGACATGTTTGATGGTGGACCGGTAGGTCTGGAAACGATTGCATCGATCATTGGGGAAGATGGAAACACGATTGAAGAAGTCTACGAACCGTTCTTGCTCCGTAAGGGACTTTTAGAACGAACACCGCGAGGTCGACAGATACCCTTAAAAATGGTATCTTCTCTGAAAAAGATTCACAGTGGACAAACGACTATTTTTGGGGAATAAGCGATGTCAGGACATTCAAAGTGGGCAACAATAAAGCATAAAAAAGCAGCTATTGATGCAAAGCGCGGTAAACTGTTTACCAAATTGATTAAAGACATTTCGGTTGCAGCACGTGTTGGCGGTGGTGATCCTACCGGCAACCCTCGCTTGCGTCTTTTGCTTGAAAAAGCTAAAAGCGTTAATATGCCGGGCGACAATACTGCACGTGCTATTAAAAAAGGTACTGGGGATCTTCCCGGTCAACAATATGAGCCCTTTACCTACGAAGGCTACGGGCCTGAAGGGGTAGCACTTATCATCGAAGTATTAACCGATAATAAAAATCGAGCTATTTCTGAACTGCGCCATTTCTTTAGCCGTGAGCATGGAAATCTGGGAGAAACCGGGTCGGTCAACTGGATGTTTGAGCGCTCCAGTGTTATTCGTCTGAACAAAAATAATTTCACTGAAGATCAACTCTTAGAAGAGCTTATCGATTTCCCTATCAAAGATATCAGTGCAGAAGAAGATCTCTTTGCTGTCTCTGTCGAGCCATCATCGAGCGAAGCAGTTCGACAAAAACTTGCCCAATTAGGTGCAGCCGTTAAAGAAGTCGAATTAGAATGGGAGCCTAAAAACACCATCCCGCTGACACCCGAGCAAGAAGAAAAAGTTGTGAATTTCCTTAATAAGCTCGAAGAGCTTGAGGACGTTCAAAATGTGTATGCCAATCTTGGCTAAAAGGAGATCTCCATGGTTCATAGTATGACAGGGTTTGCAACGGCAACCATTACCCTTACCACGCCCACAACATCAGTTCCTGCCGTCATATCACTCAAAACACTGAACAGTCGATTTATTGATGTTAATTGCAAATTCCCGTCTGCCCTTTCATACCTTGAAACCACGATTATCAAAAAATGTAAGCAATCGCTTCATCGTGGCAGCATCTACACCACGTTGCATATTAGTAGTACTAATGCGCTTAAGACATCGGTGCAACCGTCATATCGCCTTGCTGAAAGCTATCTGGAAGCTATTAAGTCAGTACAAACAAAGTTTAATCTCCCGGGCACGATTACGATTTCTGATTTTATGCGCTTGCCCGATTTATTGGAAGCTGTTGAAGAAGGTGATGTCAGTAATAACGAAGCAGTCATTCTCCAGGCAATCGACTCATTATTGGCAACCGTTACGGTAGCTCGCCAACAAGAAGGGGTCTCATTAGAAAAAGATCTTACCGAACGTATGCACGTCATTCAAGAGAGCATGACAACAATTGAGCCCCGCGCTACAGAGATTAACGAACAACGCAAAGAACACTTTTTGCGCGAGATTAAAACAACACTTGAATCTGCTGCACCAGAAGTGCGAGAACAACATCTGCAAGCGCTTTATAACAATATAGAAAACATTGACGTGCATGAAGAGATCGTACGGTTTAAGAACCACCACAAAAACTTCCTCCTCACGCTCAGTGATGCTGCAGAGCAAAAGGGGAAAAAGTTGGACTTTATTTTGCAAGAGATGTTCCGCGAAATCAATACGCTCAGCGCCAAGCTGCCTGACACCATCTCGGGGCTCCCAATTATAACGATTAAAGTTGAGCTTGAAAAAGCACGAGAACAAGTGCAAAATGTTGTATAGATAAAGAGAGTTTCGTACTGAAGCATGATCGTACACCCCCTATCACTACACCCCGTTAGGAAACCAGACTCATGCTTTCAAAACATACCCTATTGCCCGTCGCTACCATGCTTGCATTGCTTTCGCAAAGCGCTCTCATTGCATCTTCAGTAAAGACGTATGCATATACTTGTACACCAGCGTTAACTTCTCATCACCACTTTTATAATGGAATCATGCACCTTCAAGATGCCACAAAACTGTTCCAAGAAAGCCAAGAGATCGACCAAAAAGCTCTTAATCACATGGTAGACTGCTGGAAAACGGCTGCACAAGATTGTCATGCGGAGGCTGCTTATCGATTGGCAAGCCTGTACGAACTCGGAACGATCCCCTCTCGCTTCAAAGGTACCAAAGTTTGTAAACAAAACCTCAAAACTGCCTTGAAATACTACGTTTGGGCAGCAGAATTTGGTCGTTTTCAACGTTTCCAGTCACTCGAATGCAAAATCAGCATCAACAAAGCTGCGTTGTGTGGAATTGCAAGAATTCAAGATTTTTTAAGAAAAATGCATTCCCAACCATTGCGCTCACGGGTCCACAACAACTTTCAACGACTCAAGATTAATCCTCGGGCAAAACCACGACCAGTCACCTTCTCTTCCCCTGCCACACCACTTGATTCTGAACCACTGAAGAAAGAAACAAGTGAACAAAGCATTGCAGAATTAAGCAAAAACAATTTCTTATCAAAAACAGAGGAAAAGGGCGGAAACTCCAAGCAAGCACAAGCCTGACGGCTGATGATCAGCTCTCTTGCATAGACCAGCCTACCACTGCTACAGTAAAAGAAGGTCATGTGTTAAAGAAGCATCCAAGCGACCAAAGGAACAGGGCATGCAAAAGACTCCGCTACCCATTATTACCCGCTCAAGCATTGGCTGCCTTGCCCTGCTTGTGGCAACTGCACTTACTAGTGCCGCAACCCCGCCTGCAAACCTGATTACCACGTTCTCAGCTGCTCACAGCTTTCCAACAAACCACACGTCCATCGCCCCAGTCGACCTGCAAAGCTCCTCCTCTGCACAATGGATTGAGGCAAATCCTGGGCCCTCGGCGGGAATAGGCGTAGGGCTCGTCGCTTGTACCGCTCTGCTCTGCTGGGTCATCAAAAAATGTCGCCGCCGAATATTAGATCACTACAGAATCGGCCGAAGACGACACCAGGTATTTCCACAAACTACCGCGAGCAGAACAACGCCAAGAGCTTCTGTCACATCCCGCTCAACATCTGCCAGTTCATCTTCATCATCACCCCAAAGTGAAGTGCGGACCACAAATGTTCGCAGCGTTATTATTCCCGTTCTCGACCTTAAACCAGTCCTCGAACTTTCAAGAACATTAACAGCAGTCCAAGAGGAGCCAACGAAAATAACAACTCAAGACCGAATCAACTCTCTCGGCACCTCTTCAATACGTTCAGCAACGTCACCCCAACGTTCTCCCAACCAAGCAGCAGAAGAGCGCGATATTCTTGCTGAAGCAGACCTTGTCCAACAACGAACAAATCCAACACTCCTGACAACCCCTCCCAACACCCCACCCTATGCCATTACAAAGACACAGAACTCTGCAGCACACCCTTTTGACGAGGCAGCTTATCTCTGGCACCATAAAACTATAAGATCAACAACACCAAGCGCCTATTATCTATTTGAATAAACGCTGAGTTACAGGGGAAAACATATGAAGATGGGACATTGCAAAACCACATCAGCAACATATCTCATGATACTTGCTTCTCTCAGTTTGATCTGGGCACCAGCCGTATCCGGTAGCTTTGGGACACTATTTCAGTTGAAAGAAGCCAAACCATTGGCCGTCTCCACAGGGTTTGCCAGCACTACCAACACGCTTGCTACCAGCGCTGTAGCCCAATGGATCAATCAGCACCGCGCTCTTACTATCACAACGACCGTCGCCGCCATCGGTCTTGTCGCTGCATTTGCCTATGTAATAAAAAAATATCGAGACAACCAACCACCAATCATACCACCTGCACCGCCCGTGCCACCCGTGGATCCTGCCCGTTACGTACGACCAATACCGCAAGCTCCTCCTGTACCAATATTCATTCCCTTCACCGTTGATGAGCTCAATGCTACGCTCCCGGCAACAGTCCAAGGGCAGGGCCGAGTAAGCAGAGTTGTGCAACAACCTACAGAAAACATGATTCCAATACCTGCATCGCCCACACCCATTATTGCAACGCTTATGCACCTTCAACGTGGACCATTGCGAGCAGCGCCTCAGCGACCAATTGCTCATCGAGTGACAGCAAGTCCATCATCATCGAGCAATTCAACAAGCTCTTATACAGACCGGCTCACTAAAGTTTTGGCGCTCCCCCAAAATCCCACCTCAAACGCTACGTCAAGCTCAGCCCCGGCAATACGATCCCCCATAGCACCATCAAGTAGCTCTGCGACAACTGCTCCCACCCCAATTTACCCTGTTGAACCATCGTCACACACGGTGTTGAGCAGCTCAACTTCAAGCTCAACAACGTCACCCTCACAAGGTAGGCGGTCACCAAGCGCTTCTATTAAAGCTGACGCTGATTACAGAGAAGGCATTATTAAAGCGTTATCCGATCTCACCCCACTCTTAAGAGAACAGATACAAACCACACTCAACTATCTGCCTCAAAAAACAATTCAGCTTTCACCAGAAATAAAAGCTCGACTGGGATTTGCAAATAATCTTACCCCAGAACAGCTGCAAGAGAAGCTCAGAGAAATTTGTGGGCGATATAATGCGGGGAGAGAACTCTTCAAAAAAGCCTTCTTAAACTGTCAAAGGTTGACTGAAAACAACCGTGAACTTAGCGAAAAAATGATCTGCAACCTTTTATGGTTTTTCTATCTGTACGGAGGATTGCAAGATAATGCCTATGTATTCGAAGAAGGAACCTTTACCCTCGTCGGCAATCGCAACGGTCAAGATAATGCCTCATTAGAAAATCTCTTAGGTTTTTGCCGAGCTTCAGGAGCAAAAGAACGGTTAGCCTCACACTTTGCAGGATGGACATCATTTGGCATTGATATTGGAGCAGCCCCCCTTCCTCCCGCGGGCAAGCAACATCTTCTTTTGGGTAAAGGTGAGAACGAAAGTGCAAACAGAATGTATTTCAAGCCAGAAAATTACGGAGTTAGCGGTTTATGGAATATGTTTATGCACGGAGTGGAATATGGAACATCACTCGTAAGAAAAATCACTGCAGTCAGAAAAGTTATTAACGACTATATCATAACATTCCCATCAGATGACGGCGAGGGCTATAAGAAAGAGCGTTGCCCAGCAGATATCGTCAAAAAACTCAGTACAGCTGCAACAACAATCAAACAGCTGCACTTGGAACAAAACCACAACGAAGAAGAGACAAAAATAATCTCTGAAGCGGTTGCATATCTAGAACATCCACAACAGATCTATAAAGCGATTGAGGCCCTAACGAACTTACAAAAAAGAGTCACCGAACGCCAAGACGAATCTAAAGACATGGAGCAATACAGCCAATTTGAAGCAGTAAAAAGGTGCATACAAGGCACTATCGAAGCAATCGCTGAACAATACCCTAATGACTTTGCAATACGGTGTGGAAATGAACCTTGTTTCAGAGTACAAGATCTGATAAATGCACCATCAATGGTACCTTCCGCTGATGGAACCTGTTTGCTTGCATAGGTTCTGTTTTTCACTACGTTTGGTATGCTCAGAGAGTTCAATTTTTTGAGTAGTTCCACCAAACGTAAGAGACCATGGCCGAGCAGCATTTTACTCACCTACACTTGCATACCGAATTTTCACTCCTCGACGGGGCAATTAGCCTCGATCGATTAGTGCAGTTTGGTGTCGACAATAAGCTCAAAGCGCTCACCATCACCGACCACGGCAATATTTTTGCTGCCGTAAAATTTTTTCAACAGGCAAAAAAAGCAAAAATTAAACCGATCTTGGGCTTGGAAACATATTTTACTGAAGATGCAAACATCAAAAATGCTCAAAACAAATATCATCACTTAACCCTCTTGGTACAGAACGCCACCGGCTATAAAAACCTGTGTAAGCTGATCGAATTTTCATATGAAAAAGGGTTTTATTTTAAACCACGCATCGACTACGCAATTTTAGAAAAACACTCAGAAGGGCTTATTGCCCTCTCCGGCTGCTTGGGTGGGCATATTCCCTCATTACTCACACAGGGCAATGACGAACAGGCAGAAAAATACATCGACTGGTATCTTGAACATTTTGGACCAGAACGCTTCTTTTTGGAAGTCCAACCAACCAGTGCACTGGAAGAAGATGCTTCGCACGAACTCAAAGAAGATCACGCGGTCCTGCAAAAACAGTTAAATGAAAAGCTGTTTGCTATCGGCGCACGCAAGAATATCCGAGTTGTCGCAACGGCCGACTGCCACTACGTCACCAAAGAAGATCGCGATGCTCATGAAGTCATGCTTTCAATCCAAACGCACCATAAATTGAGCGATCCTGATCGATTCTCGTTCGGCGACTGTTCGGTCTACATGCGAACCGCCGACGAGATGCTTGAGATCTTTCCCGAACATCCTGAAGCAATCTGGAACAGTGGACATATCGCTGACCTGTGCTCGTTTGATTTTGAAACAAAAAAATTATTTTTCCCCACATTCCCACTGCCCGAAAATACTACCGACGAAGCCTATTTCAGAATGCTCTGTCAGCAAGGGCTTGAAGAGCTGCATAGTAAAGAACGATTTCCGCAAGCAGAGCTTCCAGCCTATCAAGCGCGGCTCGATCTTGAGATGGAGCTTATTATCAAGATGGGCTTTGTGGGCTACTTTTTGGTGGTAAGTGATTTTATTCAGTGGTCAAAGAAGAACAATGTCCCGGTTGGTCCCGGTCGTGGATCAGCGGCAGGCTCATTGGTAGCATGGGCACTCAAAATTACCGATATTGACCCACTCAAATATAACTTGCTCTTTGAGCGATTTTTAAATCCGGAACGGGTGTCGATGCCTGATATCGATATCGACTTCTGTATTGAAGGACGTGAACGAGTCATCGATTACGTTCGTGACCGGTATGGACATGATCACGTCTGCCAGATTATTACCTTCGGTACGATGATGGCCAAAGGAGTTATTAAAGACGTTGCACGTGTTTTAGGATTCCCGTTTGAAGATTCTAATGCGATCACCGATCTAATTCCTGAACAACTTAAGATCACGCTTAAAGAGGCTATTGAGCAAGAACCACGGCTGCAAGCTTTGATTAAAAGCAATGCTGAAGTCGCCCATCTGTTTGACTTAGCATTTCGGCTTGAAGGTCTTACGCGCCACGCCTCAAAGCATGCTGCCGGCATTGTTATTACGCCACAGCCGGTCAGTGACATGCTCCCCGTCTATATCCCGCCAAAGACCACGGAACTGGTTACACAGTTTGCAATGACCGAGCTTGAAACACTTGGCTTTTTAAAGATGGATTTTTTGGGGCTGAAAAACTTAACGTTGATTGCACGAGCACAGGCGCTTATTGAAAAAAATCACAAAATAGCGCTTGATCTGAGCAAAATTCCGATGGACGATGCAAAAACTTTTGCATTGATTTGTAAAGGAGACACTTCAGGCGTCTTCCAATTAGAATCGAACGGCCTGAAAGATGTTTTGCGCCGTTTAATCCCCGACAAGTTTGAAGACATCATCGCCGTTAACGCGCTCTATCGCCCCGGACCACTCGGCTCTGGCATGGTCGATGATTTTATTGAACGGCGCCATGGCCGCCAGAAGATTACGTACCTCTTTCCTGAACTCCAAGCAGTGCTTGAAGAAACCTATGGGGTTATTGTCTACCAAGAACAGGTTATGAAGATTGCCTCGGTTATTGGTGGCTTTAGTCTTGGAGAAGCTGATATTCTCCGCAGAGCCATGGGAAAGAAAAAAGCAGAAGTGATGGCTGAGCAGCGCACAATCTTTGTCGAGCGGGCGATTAAGCGCGAATTTAATGGCAAACGAGCCGGAGAGCTCTTTGACTTAATGGCATACTTTGCCGGCTATGGTTTTAATAAATCCCACTCAGCAGCCTATGCACTTTTGGCCTATCAAACAGCGTACTTGAAAGCTAATTATCCAGCTGAGTTTATGGCCTGCTTGATTTCGCTTGAAGCTTCTGATGCAGAAAAGATGTCCTTCTATCTTGATGAAGCAAAAGATATGGGGATTGCGATTTTGCCGCCTGATATTAATAATTCTGAAGCACAATTTTCTGTTATTAACGGCAAAATTCTGTTTGGACTCCAAGGGATCAAGAACGTTGGGATGGCAGCGCTTGAAGAAATTACACTGCAACGCATAAAAGCGTCGTTTAAAGATATAATAGATTTTTGCCTACGCGTCGATTTGCGCACCGTCAATAAACGGGTTATCGAAAGCCTTATCTGCGCTGGCGCCTTTGATCCATTGCCGGGCAATCGCGCACAAAAGCATGAAGCGCTCAGTGAGATTATGGAACGCTCAGCAGAAGCAAAAAAAATCGCTGAAACGGGACAGCTCGGGCTTTTCTCATCACAAGGTTCATCAGCAACACCATCGATCAGTTATACGTTACCCGCAATCCAAGAATGGACCGACTCAATTAAACTTGAAAAAGAAAAAGAGGTCGTCGGTGTCTATGTGAGTGGACAACCGCTTGATGCCTACAAATTTTATCTTAAAGCGCTCAATCTCTGCCCTTTTGCTAGCGTGCCACATAGTGAAACGGAACAGGTCATCGCCTGTGGCATTGTTAAAAGCATGCGGGCAATTGTCACCAAAAAAGGTGACCCTATGGCCTTTTTGCAACTTGAGGACTATTCGGGCAAAGCAGAAATTATCGT
>CAYYBE010000019.1:0-9640 GCA_964470345.1 uncultured Candidatus Babeliaceae bacterium
GAACCATCAAATACTGAGTTGGCAAAAGAGTTGAATATTGATGAGAAGAAGATTAAAAACATCATCAAGATTTCAAAAGAGCCAATCTCGCTTGAAGCCCCGGTTGGTGATAGTGACGATGCCTTTATCAAAGACTTTATTGAAAATGAAAACGAGTTTACTCCTGTTGATACCGTTGCAAGTAACGACTTAAAAGACCGTGTACGTAAGGTGTTGAAGACATTGACGCCACGGGAAGAGAAAGTTTTGAAAATGCGCTTTGGTATCGACGTTGCTTCAGAGCATACTCTTGAAGAAGTGGGTAAAGATTTCGGGGTTACCCGTGAGCGTGTTCGTCAGATTGAGGTTAAGGCGCTCCGCAAACTCCGTCACCCCTCACGTAGCAAAGATCTGCAAACGTTTTTTGAAGATGATGTTAAATTACAACCAGTTGATGAACATGAGCCAGAAGCGCCAGTGTCAGAAGAGGAACATGAGTAGTAGTGTAGAGAAAGAGAGTAGGGAACTATGGTAGAAGCAATCTCGGGGGGTAGTATAACCACCTCCCTTATTATATTTGTTGTGTCATTAGCGCTCTGCGCAGTGTTTTCATTTTTGGAAACAACAATTACAGCGATTCGACTGTATAAACTTCAGGAAATTGCTCAAACAACCAGCAGTTATGCAGAGCTTTTTGCCTCGTTAGAACAGGGGCAAAACAATGTTCTAACGACAATTTTAATTGCAAATAACTTTGCCAACGTTTTAGCAGCAACTGCAGGAACCTGGCTTTCTACCAGTTTATTCTCCAAACTACCAGAGTCGGTTGGTGTTCCACTTGGTATCGTGTTAACTACATTTGCAATCTTGGTGGTCGGTGAAGTTGTCCCCAAAAATATTGCAAAAATTTATGGAGACCGTTTCTTTAAATCAACGCTTTGGATCACCAATATTTTATGCTATGTTTTGCACCCGGTTGTTCGCTTTTTTACGGCAATCTCTAATGCGGTCATTCGTCGCATGGGTGGCGGTGATAAAGAAGAGGTCGTAACTTCAGAAAAAGAGATTAAATTCTTAATCGACTATATCAATAAAAAAGGGTTGCTTGAAAAAGAGAAGACATTAATGCTAAAAAGCATTTTTGATCTGAGTACAACGCCGGTCAAAGAGATCATGATTCCTTCGACGTCGGTTGTTTCCCTTGATATTGCAACCAATGCAGAAGACGCACTTGCTCTGTTTCGTAAGTTCCAGTTCTCTCGGGTACCGGTTTATGAAGATTCGATAGACAATGTTATTGGTATGTTGCACCTCAAAGACCTTCTGACGGTTACTTGTCATAAAACGGTTGTGCTTAAAGAGATTGTACGCCCCATTCTCTTCGTTCCTGACAGCCTTAAAGTCAGCCAATTGCTGCGAGAATTCAAAGAGCAACATATGCACATTGCCATGGTCTTGAACGAGCATGGAGGCATTGTTGGTCTTGTTACGCTCGAAGACGTCTTAGAAGAGATTGTTGGTGAGATCAAAGATGAGTATGAGCCAACAACGGAAAAGATCGTACAGATTAAAAATGGTACCTGGCTTACTGATGCTAGTGTTGAGTTAGAACAGCTTGAAGAAGTTCTTAATATCAAATTCGAAACTGAAGGGGCTATTACGCTCAGCGGTTTCTTAACAGAACAGCTGCAGCATGTCCCTCGCAAGGGGAACAGGCTCTCGTATAAGCATTTCCAGTTTCAGGTACAACAGGCTTCCAACAAGCGGGCTCTGCAGGTACTGGTCATCCGCGAGCAGTAAACAACTTTATTTTTTAACGTGGCGCTATAAAGAAAGATACCAGGGATAGCCCTGATATCTTCCTACAACCCGTCGTTCTAGCTTTCTTTTAATTCTAGGTAACGTTCTCTTTTAATTTTGTCCAGGTACTGTAGTGACTAGTCTTCTACAGGTTCGACCACAATGTTTGGAGATGGCAGTGCCTCCGGTGCTCTTTGTTGTTGACCAGAAAGGCGTGAAATAGTTTGGTGGTCTTGGAGCTGTACTTTTGCCAAGAATATGATTTGTTGTTGCAGATTGTTCATTCGTTGATCAACCTGCGCGAATTTATGCTTGGTTGTTCGTTTGAAGCGGCGTAAATCGGTTTCGACAGCGGTTATTTTGTACGTGATAGTGCTGAATTCTGCCACAGGATAATTTGGAATAGTAACGTTTACCGTTGGCTGCGTTCCTTGTGTCGTAGGAAAGACTGTTGATGTTGTAACAGCTGATTGCTGGCATGGGGTGAGGGGGAAGAACCAACGATATAGTTTTCTTGTCCCATCTCCCAATTCTGTAGTTCCGATCCCAAGAAGGAGACCTACAATAACTTTAGCTCCTATGGTGGGTAATGCAACGGGAGCAAAGGCAATGAAAACACCTGATGTGGTGAGGATCGCAACCCCTTTGATTATACCTATCTGATGTTGTTGTAAAAAGTTTTCGGCATTTGCTTGAGCTTGACTTTGCGCCGCTTGAAGCGCTGCTTGCCCTGCGGCTTGAGCCACTTGTTGAGGGATTGCTTGGGCAGCATAGGAAAGGCCTGTTCGCTCTGTACAGAGTGTTATGAGAAGAAATACTTTGACAGCACCCTTGCAAGATGAAAACGCTGTACAGTTCATAAACCCCCTTTATAAATTTGTACATTAAGCCTATATCTAAATTCTCTATTAGAATTATATCATTTAAAATTTCGAAAAGAAAAGAGTTGATAGAATTTCTTTTTCAAAACTCTCCACGTAAGAGGCTGAAATGTGCTATAGCTAAGAGAGAAGGGGACATCTTTTCGCAATATAAGGGGGAAGGGATGAAGCGATCGATAATCGTTTTAGTGTTTATTGGGTATTTGATACAATCCAGTCTACTTGATGCTGCCAGTGCAGTTCATGCTCAACTGTCGACTGAATCAGCGCATGAACAAAATCTTGGTACGTCGCAAGTTGCAGGAGCGCAACAAAAAACTTCTGTACAATTTACTCCTATGATGCAGGGCTTCTTGCCGGCACTTTTAAAGAAATATGAGGAAAATGCTTTGTTGCAAAAAGCGAGTGAGGTAAGGGTGACCGAGCAAAATCTTGTTGCCGTTGTGAATGCAGAAAAGCTCCGTCTTTGGGATCCGATACATAAAGTATTTCTTGATTCAGGAATGGGGGAAGATTTTTGTGCGGGGTGCTCTGTTATTGATGATCAACATTTGGTTGTGAATTCAGGTGGACAAGCGTTGCTTCTTGTCGATATTGCTCGCGGGCTTAGTCAGAATTTTGATTTTCCCGACAATGGTCAGATTCTTTCGGTTGCGACTGCTTCCAAGGGGACAGCGGTTGTTTTTGCAGGGATTGCCCCTTCAAATAATAGTATTGTCGTGGTTCGATATCCAGACAAAGACGTTGCTTGGACCTCTCCGGTTGGTCCAATTTCATTGCTTACCAGTGATGGTAAAGATACATTTGCTATAGGAAATTTCAGTAGTAATTTGGTTGTTATTTTAAGTCGTGAAGGTGTTCATAAAGTAACGGTTCCAGAGTTGCCTCGGGTACTTGCGCTTGATGAGCAGCATAATTTATATATTGGAACTGCAACGGGAAATATTCACGTGAGTGATTCAAAGCGGCAATGGGTGTCATTTAACTCGGGAAATAAGCCGGTACAATTTCTCGCCGTCTATTCTCATGTTGTTATGGTGGTGCATGAGGGCGATGGGTTGCTTAAGGTCTTTGCGCGTGAAGAATTTTTGGAGCCTTCTCCTGAAGAAGAAAGAGCTCCGTCGGCTCCACTCTATTCAATCCCTTTATCTCCGTCACCCTTGAGACAAATTTCAGTGAATAAAAAGGGTACAATTGCATGCATTACCAAATTAGGAAAAATACGGGTGCTTGCCATTGATTATGAAAAAGCGGGTGAGCTTTCAGCAATCTCTGAAAATCAGCTCCAGCTTTTAAATGATTTGATTGAAGAATCGCAAAATCATGGCTATCCAGATCCAACCCGTTCAGCAATCAAGAGGGATTTGTCTTTGATTCCGGCGTCGTTTAAAGCTAACCTCCAGGAGATCTATCCACCCCAAGCGACAAATTCTGGGCAACGGGCAATGTCAGGGCAATCGCTAACGATGAGAGAAAAAATTGAATTTGTTTGCAAGAAATGTTTCTACAAGACTCAGTCTTTTGTGCGGGAACATCAACAGCTCGTTTTAGGGTCATTGGCCTCTATTGCGTATCTTGTGCTCTTTCATCGACAAGAACTTCGAAATCTCTCGTTGCGCTGTTCCTCAAGAATACATAAGTTTTTTAGAAAAAATTCTTATCAGTTAGGGCCATTGGTTCTACGATGGTGATAGAAGATTTGCCAAAGATTAACCCCTAAACCATTTTATCTCGATTTAGTTTTCATTACCTTATATTCTGCTGCCTTTGACTCTGTCAGTTATGTTGGTACTCTTAAAATAATACCTGACTGGTGATGGCTTCTATTGGAAGCGATTATTGTTTCAAATAGAGTATTTGATCGAAGTTGAAAGATAAGTACATGAAAAGGTTGCATCTTTTTGTCTTTTTTGTTCAGTTAGTCTCCCAGATAGATGCGAGTCAAGCTCAGGCGCAAGTTGTGCACATACAACGTCAGCAGGAGCAGGTTATTCCCTGGACAACTCATGTCGATGGGAATGGCATTTATAACGAACTCTATGCATATTCAGACCGCTTGCAAGATCAACAACGTCTTAAGGGGCAGTTAGATTCCCTTGTTCGAGCAGGGCGTGTTTTGGCCAGAGGCTTTCCTAAGGAAGACCTTGCAGATGAAAGTAGCGTGCACGAGTCTATTTCAGCTGAGGAGTGGAATCAACTAAGAATTCGATATAGTGATGGAATGTTAGTTGCTCTCGTGATAACGAGAAATGTCTCAGGGCAGCAAGCGCTTAGTTTATATTGGGGACATAGTTTTAATAATTTTCTTGTTAGTCAGCAAGGATTGCGACGTGACCCTTTGTCTCGAGGCGTAATTAGACTCGATGACGTCCATTTTTTTGAATGTAATATGGGGCATGAAAAGTTCGAGTATCTCTGCTCGTTGCGTGCGCTTGGTTCTTCCGATGAGTGGGGTACCTCATTGAGAGAAAAATTTGCTGTAAATCTTGGTGGACGGAGCAATGAGGATGCGGTGCAGTATCTACATCTTTATGAGCAATCGCGTGCTAATTATGAAGATGGTGCACCTATTGCAAGAGCTTTGGAACGTGGCCTTGGTGATGAGCCTCGCCGGGAGGCTGGGGTAGTACCTCCAGTAATACTTCCCCCTGCAGTTCCCATTTATAGACCTGCACTAGCTCCCTCTGCGACTATAGTGCAAAATCCAGCCGATTCACAGGATAGTAAAGAAGTTCTTATGTGGTCTATCCGCATAACATTGCCTATAGTTCTTGCTTTGTCCCATGGGCTCTTAAATAATTTTCTTGCCCGTCGTGCTGGCTTAGGGGTTAAACGTTGGTTCTTTTATGAGGCACCTAACAATGAATGGCAAGCTGGATCGATAGCGGTTATTGCCCATATGCTTCTTTGTAAAAATATTATTAAAAATTTAAAGCTGGATTTTCCTGGTGGTAATGGGGCAGCAATGAGAGCCCCTCAACATATCATATCCTTAACTATATGGTCAGCCTATTGCTTAATTGCGGGAAGTATGCAAAACATTGGAGAGACAGTGCCATTGCTAGGATATAAAGGATTTCGTCGAAATACATATATTGGTGAATCTAATTTACTTACGGTTGCTGGTTTTGGTCTTTTTGCAGCAGGTGGCTGGATTGGATTGTTTTTCCTTTGAAGGCTAGCTAACTTTCTTGGTCTTTTGCTTCTTAAAATTATTTTCTTTTTCTTGCATTTATAAAATCTTTTATAGTATCGTTGCCTTCAGAATATCAAATTTTGTTTTGAAGGAGAGGAAGTGAAGAAGATTTTATTGTCGGGAGTACTGTTATTGGTGGTTGCAAGTATCCACTCTGCGCAATTAAGCAGTTCGGCAAACCAGATAATGTCACAAAAACTTAATGATCTGATGGGCACAAAGTACACACTGCTTTCCGAGCATGAAATCTTTGCATTTTTTGAAGTGTCAGCAACTAAAATAAACGAGTTAAAAAACAAGCTAAAAGCTGGAGTTAACGAGAGCCTTAAGCGTTTTGGAAGTCCTAAAAATGGTGAGGCGGCGATAGGTTATTGTATTGTGTCTGGAAATGATTCAAAGGAATTTATTGTGCAATCCAGTGCAAACCCTGTTGATCCGCTGCCTAAAGTAGATGATGGAGATATTTTATTAGTTGGTTGTTCAAATGATTCGATTCAGTTTGTTGTTAATGGGAAGAATGGGGAATTATATAAACAATTTAGGAAAACGGGTAGTTCGCGATCAAATTTATTGAGAAAATTGTTGGCGAACTTTAGAAAATCTAGGACATCTCAGTTTTCCGTTGCGGAGCAAGCAACCTTTAATGCATTGCCTGATTCAATAAAAAAGAATCTTCGCCTCGGTTTTACTATCCCTGTTAGTACAAGTGAACAGTCCGCCAATCTGCAAGTAAGTACCTCTTCGATTTTATCCCAATCAGTTCCGTCGATTACAAGTCAAAGTCAACCAGCTGCCAGTGCAGAACAGCTAGAATTGGTTCGCATAGCAGCGCTTACGGAATTGGCAAAACAGAATCAGCAATCGGTGAAGCAAGAAGTAGAGCAAAGATCTTCAAGTGGCCAGCAGATAGGGCCAAATCTTGTAGTGACCCCGCGCGAGCAGGCTTTGCCAAAACAGGAAGAACCTCAAAGGAAGCAAGCACAGGTAGAAGCTACTGCGCAAGAAGGTTGGAAATGGAAATGGGGCAAAAGAGTGGCTATTGGGGGCGCTCTTGTTGGGACAGTGGTGGTTTGCTCCGCCGGTGGTCCCGTAGCAGCTTTGGTTGGTGCTAAAACTTTGGCCATTAAATATGGTCTAATAAAAGCGGTTCCAATCGTCGCCAAGGCAGCTTGGTGGAAATTGGGTCTCTTGGGCCTTTGATGTTTTAAAAATACTTTACTAGGGAAGAGTTTTTAATGAAAAGACTAAGTTTGTTATTCGTTGTTGCCGGCCTATTAGGTTCCGACCTTTCCGCGCATATGCGTCCAAAATGTTCTGAATGCGAAAAAGATAGCGACGGTCAAACAGCACAAATTGTTGTGCAAAATGTTGCAGGCATTCTTATGGGTGCAATTACGGCTGTGTCCAACCCTAACAAGCCAAATCTTGTTGTACAGGGCATAGGGGGCGTTTTTGCGGGAATAGCAGGTATTGTGCAACAGACGATGAAAGATCTTGATCTTAAAAATGTTAATTCCGATGATGTTGCAAAAATTGTTATGGAAAAGCTGGTAGCTATGAAGGTCGAAAAACAGCTTGAGGATTGGATCAAAACACGTGCAGCGCAACAAAGTTTTGCTCGTTGTGCAGCGCGCAAGTAAATATGGCGCACAGTTAAGAAAGCAATAAAAAAGGGTCCTGTTTCAAGGACCCTTTTTTATTGCTTAAAGATCTTTTTAGATTCGATATTCTACCCCAACATTAAGCATGAATGCAGGATCGTTGCCAAGAACAAGCGGACGTTCCCGTTGATCATCAACGCCAGTTCTGTCTTCGCTATCGAGGTAACTACTTTTACCTGGACGGCGTTCCAACCCCTTGAGGTCATCATAGAAAGAACCAGGTAAGAAGACGGCTCCCTTAAGGTACATCTTCAAATCATTGCAGAAGATGATGTCAGCAGAAAGGTTTGCTTCAGTCCCGAGCCAGTTGCGAACGCACCCGCCGTTAACAAGGCGTGGGTTGTTTCGGTTAAAGATACGTGGTGCATGGTCAGCCCAGTAATTGATAATATTGGGATTGAGGTTCCAGCGGCCAAAGTTCATGTTAGCACTCCACCCAATGAAGATGAGATTGGTAAAGTGGCTTACTGATTCAGTAAATCTGTCTCGCACGCGTGGTGTGACTTGCGGTGTTGGGCTCGAAAGTAATCGTGGAATTCGAGAAGGCCCTGCCAAGAGGAATAAGCTTTTAACACGAGTTCCTGAGTAGAGCTCTTGGATTCCAATAAACCCGGTATAATCACTATCAACATTACTGTCATTTAAAAGATTAAGATCACGGTTTGGATTTTCGCCACCGGTTGCAATACCTGCACCAACGGACATTTTGAGCTGTTTGCAGAAATTATAAGAAAGATCGCCAACCGCCATAAAACCCTTGTAGAAGTTTTTGTACGGGTCATTAAAGCGTTCAGGGCCATTTTTGAGGTTGTTGCCAATTGGCTGGTCATTCATTGCTTGTGAACGAGCTGCTTTATCAATAAAAACTTGGTTTTTCTTCGTATATAAAGCGTTTGTTCCCGCGTTACCTTCTGCGTTAGTAGCTATATAGAAAATATCGCTGTTAACCTCATAATAGGCGCCGTCGATTACTTTCTTCTCAATAACATTACGATCCCAGCCGTAGACTGTTTGATGTCCAACGTTACGTGCACAATCAAAACCAACTTCAACATTTCCCATTGTAGCTTCGAGTGCAAGGCCATAGGTACCCAAAATGCTTGATGCATCCCCAATAAATTCGATGCGCTGTTCCCGTTCGTTATCGCACATGGCATAGGGCTCAACTGTTACTTTATAGCAAGATTCATTTTGGATCGGAGTAATCTTCATGCGGGCAGCAAAGAGCCAGTTTATCTTACCGAAATTACGGTAAGGGTTATACAGATGCTCATATTTTTGTCCAAGAATTTTCATGGTAACCGAGTCAAATGTTGCAGAACGATTATTTAATACGGCTGCATACAGGTCATAGGTTGCCCAATCTGAGTTAATAAAAGCACCAGTTATCTTTGCTCCCGGTGCGTATTGGTCAACGGCATTGGGTGAGTAATACCCTAAAAGATCTGGATCAACAGCGTACGCATCTCCAAGAGCGATACCTCGACCGAGTTGGAAGGGGAAAAATCCTGCAGTAAACGTATGCTGGTTTTTGGGATCGGCACAAGCTAATGCTGCTTCAAGCCACATTTCTCGAATCCAGAGGATATGGCGATTGATGGTATGGTAGTGATTGCCAAAGACGGTATCAACATCTTTGATCGTATTACTGTCAGTTGATGCAATCGACTCGGGAGCGCCCCAAATACCCTTGTTTCGAATGGTTGTTTTAATCTTAAGAAGATCACAAGTACATTCTGGCATGTTGAGTGCATAATTTCCTGTGAAATCAAGCGTATGCTTTGCGGGGACAACTACTTTATCAAGACCACCATTTATGTCGTTGAGCAAAACGTTATTTTTGCCATAAAAACTTTCAATGACAAACTTTCCACCAAGCTCAAGGGTGCTATTGCCAGCTTGAAGACGAAATTTTTCTTTCTTAGCAGGTTTTTCTGCTAATAATTGTGGCGCACATGCCAAGACGAGTACAATGACGGAAAGGGACCGTTTCATGTTCATAATAATCCTTTGAACGATGGGACTGATAAACTAAGATATGCTTTATTGTAAGGTAACTTTTTTGCATTGTTTGTCAATTTTTGTAACGACGTTGAATGGTCGGTTTAGAGGTTAATTATGAA
>CAYYBE010000020.1:0-9258 GCA_964470345.1 uncultured Candidatus Babeliaceae bacterium
CTGCACGCCGTGCTGCCAGCGCAGCTGTCTATCCGAAACTTGTGTATAATCGTACATTGGTGATTCACTTTGGCGAATAAGAGAATTTAATTTAATAGAGGGGGCACCCATGATACATTGGGCACTGTTACTTATTTTTTGCAGCATGTCAGCGGCGCAAGAGCCTTCGAGCGCAGAGCCGATCCAAGTTCAAATCAGGCATGCAAAACATACGCGAGCTCCGAAAACAAAGGTATTGTTTCAGGTAGCGCCGGGAAGTAGTTGTGGGCAATTACTTGAACTTGTACAAAGTGATCTGACGGTCAGTGGGCAGTGTGAAGTTACCATTGATACGGGGAGCTGTCCCACCACCGTTGCCGGCATTAAGGCGTTTGCCAACAGCTATCCCTTTGTGCTTTTTGCCAGTACAAACTCAGGCCCTTCAGTGCTTGAAGGACGCCTGTATGAAGCGGTTGACGCAACGATGCTCTGTGGAAAAAAATGGCAAGCTCGTGCTCTGCAATGGCAGTGGGCGCATAAAATTGCACAGGATTTGTGGCAGGATTTAATGGGAACACGGGGGAGCTTTTTGTCTCGGATTGCCTATATAAAGCGTGAGCGTAAGTTTGGTTCTCGTTGGGGCTCAAATCTTTGGGTGACTGATTGGCTGGGGCATGATCCGGTGATGGTGACCCATGGCCGTCGTATGGTGGTAGCGCCATGCTGGAGTAAGCAACAGCAGGGTATGATACTCTTTTACTCTGAATTTACTCGTCGCAATGTACGTTTATTAGCAACTGATGTTCAAGGGAAAATATGGCCGGTGATCGACAGTGATGGTACCAATTATGGTGTTTCCTGCCGCCATGATGGGCAGGAAGTTGTCTATTGTCACTCGGGTCAAATTTGGAAAAGTTTTTACGACAGCTCGCAGAAAAAGAGTACCCATAAGCTGTTGGTAGAAGATGGTGGCACCTGTGCTTCGCCGTCATTAATGGCCTCGGGCGATGTGCTGTATTGTGCTGGTGGAAAGCTGAAAGTTTGGCGCGCAGCGTTAGCAAAATCTGAAGCTGTTGGCTGCCAAGGTTTTTGTACGGGGCCGTCATGGCACGAGGGTCGTGGGCAGATTGTATATGCAAAGCGTGTTGGTGGAAATATGCAGCTGTGGGTCTATGATATGAAACGGGGAACTGATGAACAACTGACATCAGGGCCCGGGGATAAGATTGATCCAAGCTGGTCGCCTTGTGGCAGTTTTGTTGTCTATTGTCTTGATAAGGGCAAAGAGAGCGAGATTATGATTTTGCATGCGGGCACAAAATTTACCCGCAGAATATCTCCTGAGGGCGAGTATTGCTCCTGCCCTGCCTGGTCGCCGTGGACCGAGTAAGTATTTTTACACAAGGCTTGCGCTTATTTGATCGGTTTTGAAGGTGATCTTGCAAGCTGGGCAGCGCGGCAATTGTCCTTCTGCACGTCCTTGGAGTGTTTGTTCAAGATCGCATCGGCGTATCAAATGTCCGCAGGGGAGTTTGACCGTATCAATTTTTGTATGGTGATCAGTAGAGCTTGATTGCTTGATGAGCGCAGCTCCTCTTTCATAAAGCTTTGATCCCCGTTCGATGTCTTGAGAAACTCCGACTCCAACCGTATAACAGATGCCCAGTTGTAGGAAAGCCATAGGCTCTCCGAGCTGTGCTGCTACTTTATAAAAACTAGCGGCGAGTTTCTCGTTTTTTGCGACGCCTTTACCATTTTGACATTGTAATCCGAGTTCATAGAGCTGTCGGCTGATAAAAGGTCTTGCGCTTGGTGTGATGACTTGTGTTAGATGTGCGCTTGCAGATGATGATGAACTTGAGCTGAGTGCGCAAGAACTGTTTGCCGCAGGGTAGAGCGTGGGTATCGCGATACACATTCCCAAGAATATGAAGTGTGATGCTGTAAAAGTTTTCATAACTCTTTCTCCTCGACTACTCTTGTATAGGTGACCTGATCCATTTCAAAAGTGTGGCGGCAATTTGGACATAGTGGCAGTTCTCCTTCGGCCCGTCCTTCCATTGACCGTTCAAGATATGCGTGGCCAAAGCTGTGACCACAGGGGAGCTGTGCTACCAAATCGCCTGTTCTAAGGCTCGTTTGTTTTTCATCTTTTTTTTCTTCCTTAGAGTGAGCAAGGTCACGGAGGGTAAGATTCATAATATTTGTACGGCGGATTTGTAATCGTTGTTGTTGCGTATATTTTGAAGCGGAAGTTATTGTGCCCGAAGAAGTCGAAGAGCAAGAACCCTCTCTCTGCGATGCATGCAGCGTGGGAATCGAGACAAGTGTGATCAGGAGGGAAAACGTAAGTAGGTTCATAGGGGTGTCCTTTCTCGGTGGGATTACTCGATGCTTCTGATGCTAGGCTACTATCCCAGATATGACATTATCCATTTCAAATGCATGGTGGCAATCGGGGCATGTTGGTAGTTGCCCTTCAGCCCGCCCTTCCATTGAATGTTCAAGACAATCTTGGCAAAAACTATGTCCGCACGGGAGCTTTGCTATACAATCTCCTGATTCAAGGGCAGCGCTCTTGTTCCGTTCTTGCGTACAAATAGAGCAGCTCTTGTTTGAGCACACGAGCGTTGTTTGGGGTTGGATAAATTGCTCGTAGAGCGTGCACTGGTCAATGTACTCGCGTGCTTTTTTTGCATAAATTTCTCGTAATACGCGCGTACGTTCTTGTTTTTGTGCTGGATGGAGTGGTTGTGTGTACATGGTGCTCTCTTCTTTTGCCATGAAGAGTTTTGCAAGTTTTTGAAATTGCTCGTCGGCTAATTTCTTATCAACCTTTTGTAGAACATGCCACATAAGTGCATAGATCTGTTGGCAGAGTTCAGGATCGGAGTCGTTGGCAGTATTGGATGCTTTGCTCAGGCATGAAAGGGCGTTTTTGAGGTTCTTGTGGGTTCCTGCTCCCTTGGCATAGCAGTTTATTGCTACGATATATTGGGCCGGAAGGAATCCTTTATCGGCAGCGATTTGATAATTTTCAAAAGCTTTTACGGGGTTTTGCATTGTGCCGAGGCCATTTTTATAACAAAGAGCGAGGTTATAGTAAGCGTCTGCAATGTGGTCTTCTGTTGCAGCGGCTTCAAAAAGCTCAAATGCTTGTTTTAGATTTTTTTCAACTCCAATGCCCTGTTGGTATAGATATCCAAGCTCACTACGGGCTGGTCCATATCCGAGGGTTACCGCTTGTTGATAGAGGGCGAATGCCTTTTTGCCGTTTTGCTCAGTATAGTACTGGTATGCCATTGCACAGAGCCTATGAGCGGTAGCGCCTGAAGCGTGCGGGAGAGGCTGCTTTTGTGATTCTGATAGGGTAGCTACTGCATTAACATACGTAACGGTGCCATGGGTACCAGTGGTATTGTGGGCACTCACTTGAGAAGCATGTAGGGTGGGAATTGAGACGAGAATCTTGAGGAGGGTAATGTACAGGGTATACGATAGCATTTTCACGGATGTCTCCTTGATTGAAGCAAGAGTGCAAATTCAATGATGTTAATTACAGTCTGCCGTATTAATTCAGTTTGTCAATAGGATGTCCAACGAAACTGGCAGGTTGGGCTGCAATTGTTTACACTCATACATGACAAATTCGTTATTACGGAGTGTGAGATGAATCAAGAGAAAACTCATGAAGTTGAACTGCGCGTGCTGCTCACCGCTGCACAGCAGGACTCGCTTATCGAGCAGCTTGAAGCCCGAGGCGCCCGCTGGGCAGGAAAAGAAAAGATAGTCGACCTGTATTATTGCCCAAATGGGACTACCGACTTTTCCCAGGTAGCAATGGACGCAGTTGGTTCATTTAGCCTGCGTATACGCAAGGCAGAACACGAAGGTGTTGCCATCGTGCAGCTTAATACGAAATCTATTACCAAGCACGCAGATCACCACGCCTGGGAAGAACATGAGGTTGTGGTAGATTCTTTCGCTGAAGCTCAAGCGATTGTGCAGGTCCTGGGGTATAAAGGCTTCTGTTGTATTGAGAAAGAACGGTCTCGCTTTCTGTTGAACCAGATGACGATCTGTATCGATGCTATTTCCGATTTTCGCGTTGCCCTGGAAATTGAGATCATGGCAGACAGAGGAGCAACAGAAGAAGCAAAAGAGACGATTAGAAGCTTTTTGTACTCGCTGGGTATCGGTCAAGAGCAGATTCTTCCCAAAAGTGTGACCTACCTTATTATGCAAACAAAGCGAGCCGCATTTTCAACCGACTAAACCGAGAGAGCGCTATGCATCAGGGTGGACAAAGGGGAATATTGGCGTGTATACTGAAGGAATATCATGTATAATCTCTCATACGTATCGTGCAAGCAAAAGCTGGACGAGAGCATTATTGTTTAAGAAGAAATAGTATTTTTAACTGAGCGTAGGTAGCAAATGAAAAAGTTTAAAGGGAATATATTTACTGGTTGGTGGTGGGTGCTGATTATTGTTGGCATCACATTCTTAATTTTAGCTAAACTATCTGACTTGAGTCGTAATACGCAAGTATTGACCTATTCTGACTTCATCAAACAGACAGAGACTGGCCAAGTCAAGTCGGTGCAGGTTGATGGTCAACAGGTTTTTGGGGTACTGCAAGATGGCAAAACCTATTTTGAGACGGTACTTCCTGAAGGGTTTCATG
The DNA here is from genome assembly GCA_964470345.1 of uncultured Candidatus Babeliaceae bacterium. Lineage (GTDB taxonomy): Bacteria > Babelota > Babeliae > Babelales > Babelaceae > CAYYBE01. The sequence goes on from CAYYBE010000020.1 coordinate 4,667, forward strand.
ATTGGTCACTTTTACAAAAAGCTGGCCTTGGAATCGATATTGTTCCTCCTGCAGGTCATCTGAGCTTTTGGCATATTCTCTGGCTTATTCTGTTAATTGGAATTCCACTCGTAGCATGGTTGGTCATGCGCCAAAAAGGCGGGTCAGGCGGTAGCAGTGGCGGTGGCTATAACGTCTTTTCGATGAGCAAAAGCAAGGCTCGCGTCTTTATGCCATCCCAGATTAAAACTAACTTTTCCTCAGTCGCTGGTGCGGTTGAAGCAAAAGAGGATTTGACTGATATCGTTGATTGTTTGCGTAACCCTGAGAAATTTCGACGTATGGGGGCCAAAATTCCTCGTGGCGTGCTGTTGGTTGGTGAACCAGGTAATGGAAAGACCTTGTTAGCTAAAGCGGTTGCCGGCGAAGCAAATTGTCCATTTTTCAGTATTAGCGGTTCCGACTTTATCGAAGTTTTTGTTGGGGTTGGTGCTGCTCGGGTTCGCGACCTGTTTGCTCAAGCCCGTAAACAAGCTCCATGTATTATTTTTATCGATGAAATTGATGCTGTGGGTCGTCATCGTGGCAGTGGCCTTGGTGGTGGCAATGACGAGCGTGAACAGACCTTAAACCAGCTGCTTGCTGAAATGGATGGTTTTGATACCTCTGATGCAACTGTGGTTGTTCTGGCCGCAACGAACCGGGTTGATGTCTTGGATCGTGCGCTCTTACGTCCTGGCCGTTTTGATAGACGGGTTGATGTTCCTTACCCAGATGTACGGAGCCGTGAACAAATTTTAAAGGTCCATGCAAAAGCAATACGGATCTCTCCTAAGGTTGATCTTCAAAAAATTGCACAAGGGACACCAGGGTTTTCTGGTGCAGACCTGGCAAACTTGGTCAATGAAGCAGCCATTAACGCTTCAAAACGTAATGATGATCAGGTACGAGTGCAGGATTTTGAAGAAGCTCGCGACCGGATGTTGATCGGTAAAGAGCTGAAAACGATTCTTATTTCCCCAGAAGAACGGCGTATGACCGCATTCCATGAATCAGGTCACGCTCTTGTTCGGTTGATGCTTCCTGAAGTGACCGATCCGCTCCATAAGGTAACGATTATTCCTCGAGGACATGCATTGGGTGTTACCCATTCATTGCCTGAAGGTGAAAAACACACGCAGTCAGAAGATGAGATGATTGCCAGTCTTATGGCGGCTCTTGGTGGCCGGGCGGCAGAAGATCTTGTTTTTAATAAGATTTCGACTGGCGCATCGAGTGACTTTATGTACGCGACGAAGCTTGCTCGGGCAATGGTCTGTAAATTTGGGATGTCGAAAAAACTTGGTATGGTGGTTTATGATCGCAGTGCCTACGGTACCAATGAGTATTCTGAGGCAACTGCCCGCTTGATCGACGAAGAGGTTCGAGCGCTGATAGACAATAGTTATAAAAAGGCGATGAATCTGTTAACAGAGCATCGCAGCAGCTTAGATAAGCTTGCTGAGGCTTTATTGGTACAAGAGACGATGGATGCCGCTGAAATCTATGAATTGCTCGGTATTACTCCTCGTCAGACCCATCCGTTAGCGTAAATATTACGGGTTGGGATTGCAAAAAATAGTGATTTCGGTAGACTTTTACTGGAGTTATGAAAAGATTACGAAAGGGTGTTGGAAACATGTCACGAATTTGCGCAGTATGCGGTAAACGTCCCCAAGTGGCCAATATGGTGAGCCACTCTAATAATCGGGTCAAGAAGTGGGTATATCCTAACGTTCATAAGATGCGTTTTACCCATACAAACTGCCCTTCCGGGGAAGTCATAGCAGGCAAGGTCTGCACGAAATGTGTTAAAGCGAAATTAGTTAAAAAAGTTCTTTAAGTTTGTGGATAGATAGACATGGCAAATACAAAATCAGCAAAAAAAGCGGCGAAGCAAAATGAAAAGGCACGAGTACGCAATCTTTCTCGTCGCACAGCAATCAAAACCTCGATCAAAAAGGTTTTGACAGCCCTTGAAAAAGGTGACTCGGTTGAATCAACTGAAAAGTTGCTCGGCTCCGTTGCTGCTCAATTGGGACGTGCTAAGAGCAAAGGCATTGTACATCGTAAGACCGCATCCCGTAAATTGAGCCGATTGGCCAAAAAAGTTGGTCAAGCAAAGAAAGCGGTTAAGTAACGGGTTCACCGTACCGGTTTTGCTCGAAAAAATAAAAAAAGGCCTTGGATTATTCCGAGGCCTTTTTTGTATGGTGAGCAAGCGCCATGAGCTGTTGATTGAATGCGGTCAGAGCGTTTTGTAGGGCTTCAGTACGTGTGGCTTCTGAGATTTCTGCCAAAATGAGTGATAAGGCATCTTCTTTAAGATCTTGCCGTTGTTTTCGAACAGCGGCTATCTTTTTGACTTCGTTCTCTTTCTTTTGAAAAGCAGCTTCTTTTAGCTTGGCTAAAGCCTGTCCCTTGAGCTTTTCGTTACTCGTTTGGTTGGCTTCTAAGACTGCGGTCCAATAGTCTTGATCTCCTGGTTCGGCGATAAAAAGATCGAAGTGCGAACAGAGAAAGGTGAATCCGTCTCTGGGAGAGGAAGGATTGTAGGAAAAATAGAGAATATTGTGGTTGAGTATTGCTTGCTCCCGTTCTTGTACGGCGTAGAAGTATTTTGTTTCTGGTGCATGGGAAAGGGATGGTAAGCTTCCCTGGTAAAGAAGAGTGTTGGCCGTATTTTTCGTAAGCGGATAGCCGCCGAAATATGTCGTGTTGAATGCATGGGCATCGCAGTAAGATACGTGATAGTTCCCGTTGTTATCTTGATAGACAAAACGAGCGATTATGTAAGGAGCGTTGTTGCTCGGTTCTTTTATAAGTTGGGCAAAAGATTTTTTTGTGATTGGGTCTTGTGCCGTCAGCTTGAGAGCGTCTTCGGCGCCCATCTCAGGTGGGATGTGTACAATAACTAAAGCAGCATCTGGGTTATACATGGGTGGAAATATCGTTGTATGTTCGGAAAGAATTTTGAGGATCGCTTGTTCGGTTTCGCTCTTATTTTTTTCATTTTCCTGAAAATATTTTCGCCAATCGTCTCGTAATGCTCGATTGATGAACAGGTCCTCATGCGAACAAAAATAGGTAAATGTTGATGCACCCTTGGCCAATCTAAAATAGTGAACTCCTAAGGTAATGGGAAGGTGGTTGAGTGAATCTGCGAAAAAACGAGTATGCCTAAAGGGATGGTACATGAGCGCATTTCTCCCTGTCAGCCCTGGCGGTGACAGGGGCCTGCCACCGGTATAGTGTCCGTCTATGGTCTCTTCTTCTGTGGTGAATAGGTTGAGGTATTGGCAAAATTCATGTGCATCAAAATAATTAATATAAAATTGAGAGTGTTGATCTTGTGTTACCACTCGTGCAATAAGATATGAGCTATTCTTATTATGTTTCTCTGTAATGAGTTGTGCGAAAGTTTCAAAGGTGAGATATGCGCCAAGCTCAGAAGTTGTTAGTTGTTCTTGCCCAGCACCCAGAAGGGCAGGGACTTCAATCGGTATGCGCGATGGAAGTGCAGGGGCCTGAGTCGCCTGAATCTGTGTACAGAGTGTGAGCGCAATCAGTAGTACTACGTACATAGTTTTCTCCAAAGTAATGAGTGTATATGCTCTGGAGAAAGCTTAAAAAAGAGTAGCTTACTTATGCAAGAGATAGGGTGATCGCGCTAACTATTCGTTTGAGCCGCTTGGTCATCAAGATAGGTAAAGTATTCTTTTAAGAAATCACGTGCGATATGGGCAGAGATGACCGACGACTCAACGTGCTCTGCAAAGACGACGATGACAAATGGTGGGTAATTTTTGTAGCGAATGTAAGCAGCAAAGAACCCATGCTCTCTATCTGCTTTCTCTCGCATACGCAGGGAACCACGTTGTGGGAGCTTTCGCACCTGAGCAGTTCCTGTTTTCCCATAAATCGTTACATCCTTTAAGAAACTTAAGCTTTGTCCTGTTCCATGTTCGATAACGCGACGCATCGAATTGCGCACAAAGGTGAGAGTGTTTTGACTGATGGTGAGTGGGGTGCGAACAATCGGTTCTGCTTCCAAAATACGAGGCGTTACCAGGCAACCATCGCAAATTGCATTGATCATGCGACAGATTTGAAGCGGAGTGACCGATGTATAGCCTTGGCCGATTGCAACGTTAAGCGTATCTCCAGGGTACCATGGTTCTCCAAATGTTGCCTGTTTCCATGCCGAGGTTGGAATGAGGCCTGCGACTTCAGGGAGTGAGATATTGGTTTTTTCACCGAGCCCGAGCATATGTGCGTACTGTGCGATTGTGTCGATCTTTAGTCGTTTTCCCATCTCGTAAAAGACGATATTGCACGATTTTGCAACTGCATCTTGCAGAGTGAGAAATCCATGCCCTTCGCGGTGCATGCAATGTTTTATTTGTTTACCAAATTCGATAGATCCGTGACAATACCATGTTGAGTTTTGAGCAACGGTATTAGTTTCAAGTGCTGTAATTAACATGACAAGTTTAAAGAGCGAAGCTGGAGGATATGTGGCAGAAAGTGCGCGATTGAGAAAAGGTTTTTCTTCCTGCAGCTGTTGCCACTCT
>CAYYBE010000021.1:0-7921 GCA_964470345.1 uncultured Candidatus Babeliaceae bacterium
AACCCGCAACCTACAGCTTGGAAGGCTGTCGCTCTACCAATTGAGCTATTCCCGCAATCTATCATGGCGAGCCAATCGTAGTTTTCTTTACCTCGGAGAGATTAGCTCCGGAAAACGTAGATTGGTGGCGAGAGTAGGATTCGAACCTACGAAGACATAAGCCAACGGATTTACAGTCCGTCCCCTTTGGCCACTCGGGAATCTCGCCAAAACGTAAAAATTTTAAGAGTTTCAATGGATCCCATTGTAGAGGCTTTTTACATGAATGTGAAGACAATTTTTAATCTTGCGTAGACCTTGGCAGGACTAAACGCTTAAAGTTATCTACTATCCATGATCCTACTACAGCAGCGACAGACTTCTTTACACATTCGCCGCGCTCTTGTTCTGCAATAATTTCAGAGCTACTCCCGCCCTCTGCACGTGCAAGAGCCGCCAAACAGCTCACGCCGTGTTTCTGCTTACAAACGGAAATAGGTCGCGACTGAACCTGAATATTCAATTGCATGGCTTGAGCAGTAGCTTCTGTTGCCAAAAAAAGCAACGTCCAGATGTAATATCGAGTCCTCATCTTTTTCCCTTTCGCCAGTTCTCCAAAACACAAAACATAAAGTAAAGTATAAAGATCTGAAACCAAAAAACAAAGCCGGAACTTCAGAACCTCTTGCGTTGAGTCCTCCACCACACAGGATCCCCTCTTTTTTATTTCGATTAACCGAACCCATCGGCGATCATGACTGCCTTTTGCCAAATATCTAGGTCCTGATAGCCTAAGTAATAAGAATCTTGCATCTAGATAACGCAACAACGTACAAATTGGTGAGTAGTCCTATGAAAAAGCTTATCTTGACCATCAGTATCGCCGGTAGCTTAACGAGCCCTGCTTCAGCACAGTGGTTAACCCCACTTGCAACGCAATCGCTCTACCATCTGGCTCGAGGAGCCCACTTTATCAGCTCCTATGTCGCGCTCCCTGAAAAAATCACCCGGTTACGGCCAACGCAAGGTCTCAAAGACTGCCCCCAACCAACCCCGAAGCTCAAACGATTTCTTCAAGCCAAGCTCCAAGAACATGGCCTTGCCCCAAAGCAATATCTTTGCGTCACGAGTGCTAATCCAACAGGAATTCAAGGGAAAATTCTTAATTTCAATGAACAACAGGCCAAAGAGCTTGAAGCTATTCTTCAAAAAAACAAACCTGAGCGAACAGAACAAGAATTGGTTACCATCAACCAGTACCAGACCATTATTGACCACGAGATTGGACACTTTAAACACCATGACTGGCTTGCTGACAACTGCATCCCTTTTGCAAGCGCACTTGTCACCCACGCACTCAGTTATTGTATCTTGAAAAAATCAAATCCAAGGATCTTCTGCCCACAATCGAATACCGATTCTATCCATGCAAGTAAAATATTGCTCATTAGCGCCGCCCTTAATGCTGTTACCAACAAAGTAGCTTCCGTTCTCTTTACTCGATACCTCGAGTACCACGCAGACAGCTATGCGATTGCCCATGCGCAAAAACTCAATTCCCCCGAGCGGCTCAGAGGTGGTATTCAAGCGCTTCAACGGGCACACCAAGGAAAACTTGCTGATCTTGCCGAATGCATGGACTACGTACACTCTGGACTCATGATGCGCACCGCGATAGAGACCAATACGATGAAAGATACCTTTTATAATCGCTGGATCTTTGGCCTTCTTTCGTTAAGGCTTGAACGACGCTATCGCCAACAAAACCCTGCTCAAAGCTTTAAAGACTGGGTTCCTCAACAGGCAGATCTTCTCAATTGGGCCCTCAATTTGTACTACTTCTTTGATGTCCACCCCTCAATCAATAGCCGCATTGCTCGCTTTACCCAAGCTGCGCAAGAGCTTGAAGACGATCAGGGGTCAGCAGCCATTGAGGCGTAAGAGAGCTCTCCACACGTTTGACACAAAAAGGCAAAACTGGCAATCTTGAATTCGGCTGAAATACAGCCGTTTTTCATCGTTTTTACGCCAAGGAAAAGTCCCCATGAAACGCCAAACAATTTTTCTGTCATTTCTCTCACTGATTGCCTTTAGTTTTGCCGCTCACATCGACGCTGCCCAATCTGCAGTAGCCACAAAAACCGTACGCCTTCCCGCTCGAGTATTACAACGCTGTGCTGAATATTTGCACCAAAAAGAGACTTCCTGTTCAGAGCTCATGACACGCCATGAACAATATTATGCTGAACAACAAAAGAGTTCTGAGCCGGTCGACGGTTGCCCGCAAACAGGTGCGCTCGTTCTTAAGTTTGGGGCATCCTGCTACCTGACCATTTTAAAAACCAGTGAGTTAATCTGCTCAGCCTGCGCTCGTGCACTCGGCGCCTAACCCTAACCCCACTCAAGGACCCCCATGAAACAAAATCACATAGGTAAGATTATATTCTTGGCAAGTATCTGTGGCTTGAACAGAGAAAGTTCCGCCATGCAATCCGGATCTGCCGGGGCTATTTTTGGCTCATGCTGCCTGCAAGGAGCCAAGGCACCCCTAAGACCAAAAACCAACATACACGAGCTCTTACACGGGAAAAATGGGTACAAGCCAGTAGAAAATGCACGCCCAGCTACCCCTACCACATTCGACAAAGACAGCGCAGAATGCTGCGAGATCTGCACAGGATGCTGTGGCGTACCATTTCTTTGGATCTTAAACGCGCTGTATCCTGCGCCTGCGACTGATGAAAACAAAGTTGAGTCGAATAAGAAACAGTAGACTCGTCTCGCTATCACTTCACGCAGCTATATACCAAGCAGCGGGAATCTTCGTTAATATAGTCGATGTCGATATGGCAAACTCGTTGAGTTAAGATAGGCATGATAATCTCAGGCCATTCGATAAGCGCGTAGCTCTGTGGTTCATACAAATAATCTGCAAAGCCAGCTTGATTAAAATCTTGTAGAGACTTAATGCGATACAGATCAAAGTGATAAAAACGCCAACCAGACGGCGACGTGTAGATCGAGACGTAATTAAACGTCGGACTTTGGATGACTTCATCTTGCACTCCTGCATAGTGCAACAGTTCACGAATCAACGTCGTTTTACCTGCGCCGAGCGAACCTGAAAATGTCATGACCGCGCAGTGCCCCAATAGATCGTGCAAGGTTTGAGCTACTTCAGGAACCTCGTCAAGGCGATAGACCAGTTTATGTCTCATAACACATTCATCCATTTCACTCACCCCTCTATTTTTAATCTTCATAACTTTTTCACCAATTTCTTAAGCTGCTTTTCTGCTTTGGATAATGTCTGCTTTGCCGACTTACGACAAACCTCATGGTCATCTTCAGCTTTCACCATCATCTGCACACTTGCCTGCTGCATAAGCGCATCAAGCTCTGCACTACTTTCATGCCCCGGACGCTTATGAGCAACTCCCGTATCTTTTACCCGAGCAACAGGGCCCACACTCTCGCGAGCACCAGAAAGTACCGATTCCCATAAATCTGCATCAAGACATACAGCCCCTTTAAGACTTGCGTAAGCACAGACCTGTCGGTCAGAAGATACTACAACAACTTGCTTATGTGCATACTCTGAACACAAACGCTTTAACACATCATCAGCTGACTGCTCAGTACCCGAGTAGATAACCACGCTTGAGCCGCGATTGCTTTTGCTTGGAAATCGCCCCATGCCGCCGTCAAAAACAATAAACACCGTATGGTCTCGCATATGAGCATACCGTTCAACACGATCGATAAATGCACGGCGCTGCGTTTCGCTAATCTCGCGCGCCGGCTGCGTTTGCTTAAGAATGTTGTAGGCATCAAGTAAAACGATCATAGACTCACATATCCAATAATCAGCGAAAACAATTGCTAAATCCTGCAAGCAGGCGTAAAGTTTTATGTATATAGTTTACCCGAAAAAGGGCTATTAAAGCTTTAGTTGTCGGGTATTTAGTTGGAAAGCGAGCTCAAAGTAATGTCACACTTTATTGCACTCAAACAACGAATCAAGATTATCGAGACGATTAAAAAAACAACGGGCGCCATGCGCCTCATCTCGATGTCGACCCACTCACGCCTTAATCATCAGCGAATTATTCTTGATGAATACACCCAAGAGATTGACCGTATTTTACATAATCTTCGAGAAAAAGCCGCACAAACTCAGAGCTTAAACATGCCCACTGAATTGAAAACGGAGCTTGAACCGGTCATACTCCTGGTTGGGTCACAAAAAGGTCTCTGTGGAACGTTTAATGAAAACGTCTTCCAGCTGTTCTCCCGACAGAAGCTCTCTCCCAACTGCCCTATTATCACGGCAGGAAAACGTGCATCTGATGCTCTGAAACAGGCTGGCCTCACTCCAATCACTACCTTTGATGAACTGAAAAGTGCAAATTTTGCAACAACAGCAAGCACGTTGACTACGTTTTTACTCAAGCTTAATCGAACAAATGTCCTTATTTTTAGTAACTATTCCCGTTCATTTTTTGCCCAAAAAGCAAAGATGACGACACTCGAGCTTCCACAGCTCGACACTATTAAGAGCCCCTTTTTGCAAACGGTCGAAGTTCTGCATATCAAAACGGCGCTCATGCACATTCTCTATGAGTCACTGTTGGCAGAACAAGCAGCACGCTTTTTGTCGATGGACACTGCAACACGAAATGCTGAAGAAGTACTTGAGCAAACCCGCCTTGAATATAACAAAGCACGTCAGACCCATATCACCATGGAACTGACTGAGCTTTCAAGCTCCAGCATGGCCCAAGACGATTAATCAATGGCCTACGCGGGACGCTCCGGCGAGATAGGGGGAGATATGGGGCGTTGCCCCAAACCCCACAACATATTTATTTTAAAATTAACCAAATTATCGAATAGCAGCATTACCCAAGACGATTAAGATTAATACGTCGTTGATTGCGTTGAGCAACAGCTTGATGCCGGGCGGATGATCTGATCTTCATTGACCACAGAGATTTTTGCACCCAGCGCACGCAGCTTTTCATCAAGGCCCGCATATCCGCGACGGAAATGATGAATTCCGGAAACAACCGTCTGCCCTTGTGCAACAAGGCCTGCTAGAACTAACGCTGCTGAAGCACGCAAATCAGGAGCAATCACCTGAGCACCATACAGATGTTCAACGCCTTTAACCGTAGCAATCAGCGGACCATCCGTGGTAATTTGCGCTCCCATCTTTTGCAACTCACGCACATGCACAAGCCGATTTTCAAAAACCGTCTCATAGATCACGCTTGTTCCACAGGCAATCGTCTGCGCTACCATCATAGGAGCCTGTAAGTCGGTAGGAAAGCCTGGATAGGGCATTGTTCGAAATGAGACAGCTTTCGGCATTGCCGTAGCACGCAACGTCACATCATTGCCTTCGATGGTGACGCTGTGCCCCATTTCTACCAGTTTTTCAAAAAAGACATCAAGATACTGGACCGGCGTACCCAGAACCGTTACTTCCCCTTGCGTTACCGCTGCCGCAAGTAATAGTGTTCCTGCTTCTAAGCGATCAGGAATAATAGCATGGGTGATCGGTCGCAACGAAGTAACGCCTTCAATAACAACCGTTCCGGGAACTTCGATTTTGATTGAAGCTCCCATCTTTTCTAGAATTTCGATAAGATTCAAAACTTCTGGCTCTATGGCTGCATTCAAAATCCTGGTAACACCGGGCGTCAAAACTGCCGCCATCATAATGTTTTCAGTCGCGCCAACACTTGGATATTCTAACACGAATGTCTGGGCGGTAAGGCTTGTAGCCTGCGCACATAAAAATTCACCAGCCACTTCAATACGTGCCCCCATTTTGGCAAAGGCCCGCAAATGAAAATCAATCGGACGCGCACCGAGCAAACAGCCACCGGGTAACGCTACTTGTACCCGTCCGAAGCGGGCAAGTAATGGTCCCATGACCAAGATAGAGGCTCGCATTTTACGCATAATCTCGGGCGAAATAGCCCGAGGTTCAACGTTAGTAGTGTCGATGGTCAATTGCTTGGCATCAACATCAAACGCTACGCTAGCGCCCAAATCTTCCAGAATTTGGATCATTTGAAAGACATCAGATGACAGAGGAACGTTCGTTAGAACCGAAACCCCTGGAGCCAAAATTGTTGAGGTCATGCTCACCAAGACTGCATTTTTTGCGCCTTCAAGTGCAACAGTTCCCTTAAGAGCAGGTGAATGCTCAACTAACAGACATTCGTTTGCCATTCCGAATCCTTTACCAGTAGCGCGCAAATTGTGTAATAAAAGCCACAATTAATGTTATGTAAAAAGGTGATTTTCCCAAATCAAAATTCCATGCTTTGTACATAATATTTGTAAACGCCAACACAATTAAGGCTGGATACAAAACACTGACGATTGGGTACAAGAAATTTTGAATTCCTTCAAAACCATAATTTGCAAAAAAGATCGCAACACAAAGCGTAGCGAGCAAACAGAATACATAACGAACAGGACCACGGTTCAAAAATGAGCAACAGGTTGATGCTTGCTGTGGCAACTCAGTATTTACATAATCGGCAAAAACGGCTGTCAATGCAATTGCTGTTGTTGAACAAGCAATAGCAATGGTTAAACTTGCCAAAATACCACCGCCTGCGCCAAGAACAATCGATGCCAAGATGCTCAACAGTTTTGTTCTTTCTGCAGTGATACATTGCTCAAGACCTGATTGACTTGCGGCAACATAGACAAAGCCTGCATACATGACACCCAGCATGAGCGAGCCGATCAGACCAGCTTTAATCAAAAGCGTTATAATCTCTTTTTTACTTCGGTTTTCTCCCTCTGGATTTTTTCGTAAATTATCCAGAAGAAGACCGGACAAGATAAGTACAGCAAGAAGATCCAGTGTGCCATAGCCTTCAGAAAATCCCTTTGCTAATGTTTGCCACCATGGGTATGAGCAGGGAAGTACGGTTTGGGCAACAAAAATGCCCTTAATAATGACAAAAGAAAGCAGTATCGATTTTAAAGGTCCCAAAACAAAGCTCATCAAAGAGACGACGCCACTTTTGTACACCGTCGCCAAGAAAATAATCACCGCCATAACGAGCGTAAAATAAAAAAGTGATAATTGCGGAAAGATCCACTGCAAAGCACTGTGGGAAACGGTCATACAGCGAGGAATAATACAGAAGGGTCCCATAAGTGCTAAACAGATCGCTATAACAATCTCACCTGGTACTTTACCAATGCGATGAGCAAACTCTCGATAATTACCATCGTAGAGAGCCATCGCAACAATCCCGAGCATCGGAACTAAAACGGCAGTCAAAAAGAAGCCGACCATGGCATAGGTAGCCATAGAACCTAATTCACGACCTAAGCCAAGCGGTAATACAATATTTCCAGATCCAAATAACATTGCAAAAAGAGCAAACGCTGTTGCAATAATGGGCGAAACAAACGAACGTTTACGTTTGGCGTTTTCTTCCATGAGGAAAAACCTTTATATAAAAAATGTGTTGCCGCGTCATGCTTTTCGCAAGAAAAGCACTTGAAAATTAAGTATAACAGCCCTTTCTTTTACGGGAAGAGATTCACAGACAAGTTTTGTTTGCAAGAGACCTAATCTCTGGCAGACTATTCTAAGAAATATTCGATGTTCTCAGCTCTAAAGAGAGATCTCATGATTACAAAAGATCTGGCAACGTTTACAAAACTTTGGGAAACTGAAGCGCGCAACCTCCCTTGGTTTACCCCCTGGAACTGCACCTTGGACTGGAACGAACCGTGGGCCCGCTGGTTTGTCGGCGGCACACTCAACGCCTGCTATGCATGCGTCGATGTGCATATGAATTCCGCGCGCAAAAATAAAACTGCAATTATTTGGGAAGACGAACAGGGCACCACACAAACATATACCTATGCACAACTGTTTGAGCGTATCAATACCTACGCC
>CAYYBE010000022.1:0-7059 GCA_964470345.1 uncultured Candidatus Babeliaceae bacterium
CATCAAGTGTTCAAATATTGCGAAAAGTGGAACAGTATTAGCAACGCACCCGTTTAGAATTTATGATATTTTTGAACGAAGTCAAGTTGTGAATCTAACTATTAAAGTTCCCAAAAACGAACAGACGGCATCTGTAAAATGTTATCATTAGCTTCCTTACACAGCGTCCTGGATGAGTTCTTTCTCGGCATCAGATTTTACATCCACCACCAAGTGAACGTAGCGATGAAAAGATAGAACGCTTATTGACACCCCTCCAACCCCATTCTCACCGCCCCCGCTTCCGCCTCATCCATGCTTAAATTCCACCGCCGTTTAACCTCCACCCATTTCTGCAAATAAGTGCAGCGAAAATTATCGTTCGCTGGCTGCCAATGTGCGGGGTCTTTATCGCCTTTCTGCATGTTCGCGCTACCATCGACGGCTAACAGATGAAATTTGTCCTCTAGCCAATTCGCATACTCTCGGCGCTTTTCTTTTGACCATTGGAACGCACCGCTGCGATGCGCTTCCTTCAACGGCACCAAGTGGTCGATCTGAAGGTCCCGCGGATCGGTCGTGACATAGCCGACATAGGGTTCTTGCCATTCACCCTGCCAAACATCACAGCTGCCGTTGGGTTTGGTTCTGATCTTTACCTTTGACGGCTCGCTTTGATCTCTCAGAACAACCATGCGCGTGGACATGCATGGCTCAGGAGTAGTCCATCCGCCATAGTCGCGTTGGCGGTTGTAGGTAACTTCATGCTCGGGCTCGATGATGATGTCGTCTAGAACATCGGCGGCATAAGCAGCGGTGCCGAGAAAGGTGGTGGTGAATAAGAGGAGAGGAAGGATCAGGCGGAGCATTTTGGCTTTAGTCCATTGATGTATAAGCAAAGTAACCCATTGATAGCCTGCCTTCATTTGAATTTCGCTGTTCGTTTATGCTATCGTATTTGTTGAGTTTTGCGTATCAAACGCGCGGCTTTGCCAGAGGACAAGACCATGGCGAACCCCATCGGACGGCTGTTCAGGAAAACAATGTTCCTGATAGCGGTTCAAGCTTCTATTCAGCTTTTGCCAAACACTGCATCTGCTCAATTACAGTTCGATGGCACCTGGGAAGGGCGGTTTATCGGGCTTGGTCATGAGCATGTTACAGTCTGGGTAACGGACAATAAGTTCAAACTTTATACTGAATGGTCTGGAACCCAAACCCTTAGCAGCCAAGGTGAAGTTCGCCGCGATGGTGCGATTAGATCATGTGGTACCTATCAAAGAAGTCAAAACAGTGAGACGCTTTGCATTGAAGGCAAGTTTAGCGGTCAAAATTACACTCTTCAGTCTTTTTCGGGTCGTTGGAGCGTTGGCAGTGCTAATGGTGATGTAACACTAAAGCGGTCAAGCGCAGCTATAACTGGGTCGCCCAAACCAAAGAGCGTTGAACAGGCTAAAGGCAAGGACCAGCCTTCGACACCAAGCATCTATCCAAGCTCGTCTCAGGCAACGTCTACTGCAATGCCTCGGCAGGCTATTGTTGCTGTCGGCGATTTCATTATGGCGGATGGTCGGATCGCAGACAGGGGACGACAGGACTTGCTGGCTCAGTTGGCGCGTTTTGCACCTTCTGTACTACGGATTGTAAAAGATCGACCTAACAGTGCTGATCCAGACATTGTTGTTGTTGGTCGTTATGTCGGCGGTCAAGCGACGCAATCCACTGACGCAGGACGAGAGGTTGCCCGTCGTTTTGGCTATAACGTCGGATCTCCCGAAAGGTTAAAATTGGTAGTTCAAGCACAGGTTGAAGCCACTCGTGTAGCCGATGGTGCTGTACTAACAGAATTTGCCGAAGTAACGGACAAGGTAAGCACTGAAGCCGACATAAATCGTGTTGGAGTGCAATTACTTCAGAAAGCCATCTCCACGGCAACAGCTAAGTTGATGGATCGCTTCCCTACTGACCTACGAGAATTTATAGCTGTAAGTGTAATAAAAAATGACGAAAAAAGAATGCAAGAAGCAGCTAAAAAAGAAGAAGAAATCAAAACCCGTGAGGCGGCAAAGAAGGAAGAGGACGCCCGTAAGCAGGAAGAGTTACGCAAACGACAAGAAGCGCAACTGAGGGCAGAAACTGAAAACAAAAGAAAGATGACCGAGGAGGCTCAGTTAAAGAACGAGGCTCCTGATTTTATGTCCGATACTCAGGATTTTATTAAGCGCGGAGCTTCGTCAATCGATCTCGTAGAGGCAGCAGTTTTATTCGGTCGAGCGCGCCCTACCCAACAAGGGGGGTGGTCGAACGAATTGCAGGTGAACTATCTCGCGCTTAAAGGATTCATGCTTAAGTCGGAAGATTTCAAACTTTACCGAAATCAGCAAGAAGAGCTACGTCTCCAAAATCGGCTCGCACAGGCAGAAGATATTATAGGCAAACTAAGAGCAGCCGTTTCTGTGTTTGAAGATTATTTAAAAAAGAATTTTGGAACGCGCCAAACAGAGCGAGTGGCAAACCTCGTAAAGTTGGCACAGGAGAACACGAACACCAACGATCTATTTAAGCTGTCAGCTGCTTGGAAACTGATTGAAGTATTTGCGCGCGAGCAGAATCTAGAAAAAGCGATACTTGATCTAAATGTGAGTAGGCGCGTTGCAGATCAATCTAGCGGAACTTTAAAATCTAACACACCAGTCGGTGCCACACTTGCAAAGCGCTCGGGACTCCTTGAGGGTCCGATCGGTAAATTGATCGAAGAAGGCGATCCGAGTGATATTTTGGTACTAATGAACGTTTCTGGGTCTGCACCAAATGCTTTGATTAACCTACAAGGTCGCGCTGTATTTGAGGGACAGCAAGCAGTCGGCTGTCGATTTCAAAGCAAAGCATTCGAGAGTGATCGAAGGTGGTATCTCTACAATCAGGTTAAAAAACAATACAACATTAATAAGATCAATCTCGACGACCCTTGCAGTTCGGAAGATTTGACGCAAGTCGATCTTGTCGTATTTAAGCGTAGCGACATATTAGCTTTAAACGAGCTTGTGGTTACGCCACTCTTTGCGCAATTGCGTGAGAAGAAACTTAGCCTGTTAGTCGTGATTTCAAACGCTTCGTATCTCGCTGATGTTGCTCGGCGCGGTGTCGTTGCCGAACAGATTGAGAATGAAATTCAACAGGGAATAAGAATTGGGTTTGGAGCTTTAGCATTAAAGAACGACAACGCGATTGTATGTGCAGTTGGATCTGATGGGGACCTGGGTCTTCAAACGTTGATCCAGGAGTTTGGTGACGAGTTTGAACGCGCAATGGGCAAGACTCTTGGAGAAACGGCATTCTCAAATGTTGACGTGGCGTTTTCGGGCGCGCAACGGGGTCGATGCGGGCTACTTTTTGGGTCTGAAAAGGCATTAGAACAGCTAATGCAAGGACTAAAACGTACATCAATTGGGTATGTATTTCTGCCAAAATGGAGTTCTAATGCAGACTATGAAAAAGTAAATAAAGACCAAAAAGGGATAGAACAAGCGAAGATTCAATCAGAAGAGCAGCGCCGTCAAGAAATAGAGCGTGAGCGGAAGCTTTCAGAAGAGCGCGCAAAAAGTTACGGTATAGACTCGCAGAAACGCCAAGTCGAACTTCGGGAAAAGAACGGCGTTCGCGTCCGCGCCCTTAGTCAAGATATCGAAATAAAAATCAAAGATACGATTGAAGGTAAAGCAAACTGGATTGTGGAGATGCATCGAGAATTGAAGAAGTGGCTCGCAGATCGAGCGTCTGAGCGTTGGGAATTTGAGTCGTTGCGGACCACAATTGACGATTATGGGCTGGGAACATGGGGCAACAGACGAATTGAAAGTGTAGTTATCAACGCTGAAATAAAGATGAAAAACCGAGCAATTGGTCAGTATGAAACAACGTGCTTCTCTCTCGGTCAGTTGATTGATTCTGAATTTTCCATGATCCGTTCGCCATATATGGGCAGTTGTGCCGATGCAAATAGCCGCACACGATGGAAAACGGGTCAAAAATTTGAGAGTGGATGGGTGGTTCAATAGAGGGCTGTACGTTCAGCAATGTACGTTGGGTGTGCATGAGCCTTGTTTTTGTTTTAATTTTTAGTCTGTTGCTCATGACTGGAAGCACCAAAAGCGTGTGGGCGGATGAGTTTGGAGATGCTACAGCAGCATATAGTCGGGGTGAGTATGCAACGGCGATACGATTATTTCGCCCACTTGCTGAACAAGGTAATGCAAGGGCGCAAAATTTCTTAGGTATAATGTATCAAAATGGACAAGGTGTTGTGCAGGATTATAAGAATGCAGCGATGATGTATTCACTCGCCGCGCAACAAGGATATGCGTGGGCGCAGAACCTACTCGGATTTATGTATGCTGAAGGCGAAGGTATTTCACAGGATTATGTGCGCGCTCATATGTGGATTGATTTAAGTGCATCAAACCTGACAGGAGAAGATAGAGAAATAGCTTTAAAAAATCGCGCTCTGATTGCTACAAAAATGACTCCAGCGCAGCTTGCACAAGCTCAGGAATTGGCGAAGGCGTGTCAGGCGTCAAACTATAGGAATTGCGAGATGGCTTCAGCGGATACATTCGACTCAACATCTAAAACAGAGGAAAGTGTAAATATGCCGTCTGACGGAGTAACGCCGATGCATAAGCCTTCGGCAAAAGTGGAATCATCGCCCAATCTGCAGCCACCCGAGTCATCCCTAGTTATGCCTGAACCGCCTATGATCGAGCCGCCTAAGCCAATGGAGATGCCCAAACCTCCACAGCCTCCTAAAAAGGTCGAGTCACCCAAGCCGCCGCCTAAGCAGATAAAAAAGGCCGAGCCGCCTACGCCTGTTCCAAAAAAAGGGGGAGACGGCTTATCAAATGTTGATTTGAGTGGTTCAAAAGAGGCAAATGACCGCCGTCTTGCAGAAAAAACATTGATCCAACAGTGCTCAGTACTATCGAACACCACTTGCATTGAACTGAATAAACAATTCGAGCAGCGCTGGGGGAAAAGATAAGAGATCATAAATCTACTGTTTTCCGAACATGTCCGACGAGCACAGACGCAACACCTAACCCATTGAAACATCGTATACCAAAATAACCGAAGAAACGTGGTTTTCCGAACAGCTCATTTCAGTGGCTGCAAGCAGCCAATTTCGATCTAGTACTTTCCTGGAAAAATACCCCTAGCAACGTTTTGTGCGATTTTTTGAGCTTGGCTGAGGTATCGCCGAGTGTTGAACCTCATCAAATTCCAATCTACTCCGAAATCAGTCGCAGAAATGCTTTTCCTTCCGCTTGTTGAGACATCTAGTTCGCGGCGCTCGATCTTGTCTAATGCCGAGATATAGTCTTTAAAATAACGCGGTAATTGTATCGCTTGCCTTTTCGGATTTTTCTTATTCCACGCGTCTGCCCATAGATAGTAGGTACGGACTGCACGTCTTAAATCTCTATTGTTCGAAAGCCAAAATTGATAGATACGAAAAGGCACCCTAAATGTTTTAAAATTTACGCTGCGTTTAAAGCCGACTTCAAATCTAGGTTTACCTATTGCTTGCCTTAGTCGGGGCTGTTTGGCTTGTGCATGTTTTATAATGCTCGCTATGTCACGTTCGCGTCTTTTCTTAAGCTCACCAAGCGAAATGCGTAGAACAAGAGAATTTTGATCGGCAGAAGCTGTATTAAACTCATCGACGGTTTTTATGACCTTGGTAGGAGCGGGAACTGCAAACAAAAACTGCCAGTGATCATCCCACCAATCATCAAAATCGGTATTAGCTACGTCTCCCCAATCCTTATAGAAGCTACGATCAACTTTTATGTCTTTATCTGAAAGGGCAAGCTTCAAATATTCAAACCAAAGACGATATGCCTCCTGCTTCTTAGGAAGACGGTAGTCATCATTACCAAGAAATGCTTTGCGAGCCATAGGTATTCCGCTGTGGTTTTGCACATGTGCAGACACATGTGCGGAGTGGACTAAGCAAGTCTACCGAACAAAACTTAGGTACCGCAACTTTGTTCGAAATTAAGGATAACGCAACAAAACTCAGGGCACGAACTTGGTTCCATCCGTTTCAAAAGCAATATGAGATAATATAAACATCATGAGCGTTGTGCTTATGAGCAGCAGCGACATAAAACGCTGTTGATTTTGAAACTTTCAAATAAGGAATTTGAAAATGTCTAAAAACGAAACTAGTGCTAACTCTAATCTCACTGAAACTGATCTTGCTGATATCGAAGGACGCGTTAAAGCGGTGCGTGTTTTGCTCAGTAGGTCAGCTAATGCATGGCTGGATATTGCATCGTTGTTTAAGGAAGCAAAGTCGCAACTCTCACAGCATGCGTTTGAGCGATTTATCAACGATTCAGGCTTTACCAAATCGGTGGCTGACAAGCTGATTATCGTTGGAAAGTGCAATGCTCTCTATCGAGAATCTGTAAGGGAATTGGTCGGATTTATCGATGGATGGGCTACGCTTTATGAGGTCGCAAAACTGAAAAGCGATCAGATGGATCGGCTGTGGGATGAGCTTCGAAGAGACCCTTCGCTGAGGCTGTCACGAACGTTGGTTCAGAACATCGCTGATGGAAATGACCCGAACGATAAGCGTGTCGTATTCATCAAGGTGGAAGCGCAGAAAAGTAAACTTGTTGCACTGACTGAAACACAGGTCATTGACTTCAAGAAAAAGCTTCAGGAGATGAAGCAACTTTTCAGCGGTGTCGCAAAGACATTCGTAGTCAAGGAGTCCGCAGAAGCAGTCAATTTGCTGAGAGTCTCTAAAGAAGTGAAACCAAACAACGATCTTGTTATCGTGAAAACGGCGGCTTGATCTTATTAACTGAAAAAAGACGTGGGCGCTGCAATGGCGCTCACGTATTTATGAATGAAACTAGAAAAATGAAAACACTTAAGCATGCAATGTGGGCTGAGAGGCATCGCCCAAAAACGCTCGATGAGTGCGTATTAGAAATATTGTCTCAACGTAAACAGGAATGGCTTAAATCTCTAGTGGCGCTTGGCGCGCAAATGCGAAACCTATTGCTT
>CAYYBE010000023.1:0-5629 GCA_964470345.1 uncultured Candidatus Babeliaceae bacterium
CGCTTGACCTCTTGAGCGCTTCCCGCGTATAGCTTAACCTGGGGACGGCGAAGAAACCGTCGATTTCGACCATAAACCGTGCATTTCGACCGTCTTTTTTGACCATAAGTTCTCCATAAAACCAAGTTGAAGGACAAACGGGCGCAATAACCCAAGTCTCCCATGCTCGTGCAAAAAGTCTCATATGTACTGAGCCAGCACAACCGTTTGACCTCCAAGGTTAATCTGTCAAACTTGTTGTAGAATTACACACATTTTGGGGGAATTTATGAATCGATGCTATAAGAGCTTGGTCTTGGGGTGTTTAATCCTAGGAACTTATGCAACATCTTGCCTGCAAGCAAAATCTACATATATGGGAGCAGGAACTTCTTATTGGGATAAACAATTTTATTATAAAGTCATAGGAGCGCTAGCGGCCGCAGATTCAGGTAATCAAAGCGAACTCGGAAACCTATTAGCTGAGGGACTGGATGTTAACGAAAAGCTCTGGAATGGACAAACTCCTTTAAGCCATGTTGTTATTGCTGAATACTACTCTCCCGAAACAATTAAGTTACTTTTAGATCTTGGTGCAAAACCAGAAATTGAGCGTTCAGTAGAGGATAGTCCAGTTCCTCTCAACCTGAACTCTGAAGAAAATAGATTACGTGAACGTTGGGCCCGAGAAGGCAAAGTATATTTTGTGCAATCACAAACAATGGATTTAAAAACTTTTTTTACACATTCAATAGAAAAAGCTGCAGCCCAAATAAAAAGATATGAAAAGGTCCTAAGCATGCTTGAACGAATGGATCCAGTACAACCTTTCGTCCGCAATAATTTTTGCTTAGAAGACATGCTTGCTGAGAGCTCATTGGGATAATTTATTTTGTTCAGGGGAAAATACATGAACATCAAACATTTTGCAATCATCGCACTCACTGCTTCCAGTTCTTTTTATAACAAAGCAACTGAAGCACAAGAGCTTGAAATTTTGACCAAGCGTTGGCAAACAGATCTATCCCTTGCAACGCAATTCTACGAATTTAGCAATAAACACGTTAGTTCGATTACTTTTAAGCCAGTCGAAACATGCCCCTTTCCACTTTACAAACCACTACTTGCACATGAGCATATCAGTGCCGCTGAAAAGCAGATGCTTGAGCTCAAGCAAGAACTTCAAAATGCGCGGGATAATGGGGCTATAAAAGTTATCGTTTGCGATTTCATCACAAAAATTCCTAATCCAGAATTCAAAAATGTAAAAATCATAGGCATGGGGGTACGCATTCCCTCTCACCTGCCAATACATTTAGAAACATTGTGGTCGTATTTAGACTTGATTACCACCGTCGTCAAAGATGTAAAGCCCGTCATTCTAACTCTTCAAGATCCAGAAGAGCGGATCCTAAGATTTATCAAGATGGTACACCCATCAGGCACCGCCATCACCTATCCGGGGCCAAGAAAAGGTTTTGTATGCATTCCAGGGTATTTTTCAGAAGAAAAAGCGATCCTGCTTTATCGTGAATTCGTAAAGCTTGGGCTTTGAACGATAGAAAATCTGAAGCAAGCTCTGTCCATACTTGAAAGCTTTCCCCCAGTGCCTCCCTTGGTCAAAAATCACTATGAAACAATTTTTCATACGATCGGGTAATAGATATATTTGAGCATTGATTTTTCGCTCCAACTGCGTATACTGTCAACATACATTGAAAGTCATTTTATGGTGAATGTAGCTCAGTTGGTAGAGCATCAGACTGTGGCTCTGAGGGTCGTGAGTTCGAGACTCACCATTCACCCCAGCCTTCGCCCTTCTCAGCAAGCTCTCCGAAGAGCACGAGGGCTATGGCTGGCGCGGCCATGCTTCGATATTTACCCAAAAGGCTTCACATTCGGGTAAAACGGGGTAAACTAAGCAAAGAAATTTGAAATAAAGTAAGGTATCGGGGTGTGGCGCAATTGGTAGCGCACTCGCTTTGGGAGCGAGGGGTTGTCGGTTCGAGTCTGGCCACCCCGACCATTTTTTAGAACAAATGGCGGGAGAGTTTTATGAAGCAGATCAGTCGTCTCTTACACGGTCTTTTTTCCTCAAGACAAACTCTTGCACATCCAGTCTTTCTCTCTTTTTCGCTTTTCGCTTTCGCAAATGTACATACTGCACCTTTTCTGGGGTCATCATACGAACAGGTTCTTACTACTCTAAAGAGTTCAAGCAAACCTGGCCATGATGCACAGTTACTGTTAAATTTCGCCTATTGGTCCTGCATGCGTTCACAAACAACACTGACCACACAGACACAAGCACTTGCTGACCTTAAGCAAAGCTGGATGAGCTGGCAAAATTGCGCTCAAACACGCAGAAATCCCAGCACAGAAGTACCGTACCCCCAAGCCGTTGTGCGTGCTCCTCGCCCTGCAAAGACAAAGCTGAACCATCATGATTGCAATAAAACCTATGCAGCAATGCTTGAGCATGTCACGAAAATAGCAACGTTTGATCAAGCTGCCGTTAAAGAATTAATTCTCAAAACACGCTCACAAGCACGGCTGCTCGTAGCAAACTCCCTGACCGAAGCCTTCTCGGCTTTTGATGCTGAAATCACTGCCGCGCACCAAGCGCTGGTCGGCTCTGCCACACTTTTCCAAGAAAACAACAAGCTCCATAACACTGATCTCAAAAATTTTATCACCCAAGGGTTACTCCAAGTGCTCGAAAATGCGAGTGTACAATCATTTGCTAAACTCGATGCAGCTTACAATAGGGGCAGCGACAAGCTCTTTTATGCACTCTTTACCAGCCAAGAGCTCTTTACCAAAATCTGGATGCGCATTGAAACTGATCGCAAAGAGTATTACGAGCAACTCTTCAACCATGTTCGCAAGGCAATGGGCGAGCTCAAATGCTCATCTGAAAGCTACTACTCGCTTTTTGCGCCACAGGGCTTAATCAGTGATCAAACAAGTACTGCTCATCGCCTTAATTTGAGCACCGTTACGATTCCCCATACGCCCGCATAGGTTTATTCCATGATTGATCGGCGTTATTTTCGTTGTTTTGACTGGACTGGCTTTGTCCTGATTCTTATTCTCTCGTTTATTAGCTTAATTTTTGTCTATAGCGCTACGTTTCGCCCCGACCAACCACCACTACCCTTTTTTAGTAAACAGCTCTTTGGGATTCTCTCAGGGCTTGGGATTTTCTTACTCACCAGTTGTATTGACTATCGTCGTCTCCAGCGTTGGGGCTATCTTCTTTTTTTTCTCACATTAGTCCTGCTCGTCTTCACGCTCCTCAAAGGCTCCATGGGGCTCGGCGCACGGCGCTGGATCAATTTAGGATTTATTAAATTCCAGCCATCAGAGCTTGCAAAGCTCTTTTTCCCCGCATTTTTTACCTACTCAATTTCTCTTACACGCAACAAGAACCGCTCGTTCGGCTATTTTATTCCGCTATTGGTTATTTTGGGAGTAAGTACCGTTCTTATTTTAAAACAACCTGACCTTGGCACTGCCATCATCGTCGGCTCTTCAGGGCTGCTGCTGATGTGGCTTGCAGGCATTGGTAAAAAATTCTTTATTTGGCTCTTTTTGATTGTTTGCGTTACAGCCCCTATTACTTGGGCCTTCTTAAAACCATACCAAAAGCAGCGTATTGCTGTGTACTTTGGTGAAGGGGACAGCAGAAAAGAGCGCTATCAGATTGAACAATCTTGTATTGCCATCGGCTCCGGTGGCGTTACGGGAAAAGGGTTTCTGCAAGGTACACAGAATATTTTGCAATTTTTGCCCGAAAGTAGAACCGACTTTATCTTTTCAGTTATCTGTGAAGAATGGGGTTTTATAGGAGCTCTCTTTGTTATTTTAATCTATCTCATTCTCTTTTTCCGCGCATTCTTTGTAATTGCAACGATAAAAGACTATTACGCACAACTCCTGGCCATCGGCCTTATTGTACATATCATTTTTTCAACAATCATTAATATGGGAATGGTTACCGGGCTGTTACCAATCGTCGGGATCCCCCTGCCACTCATCAGTTATGGCATCACCAACTCCTGGATTACGTTTGCTAGTTTAGGCTGGTTTAATAGCATTGCTATCAGGCGTTTTTATCACACCGAATTGTAATCACACATCCGAGAGTTAAGTCCCAGTGCACCGATTCGCTCACCATTTGCAACTTATCTTACTTAGGTCATACTTATACTATAAGAAACCCAAGAGCATTTTATTAAATAAAGGAACCTGCTATGAAAAGCATCATGAGAACACTGGTAGTCATCACATGTTTAGCAACTACCACAACGAGCCCCGTTATTACCTTTCTCTCAAAGCATATAAGTCCAACAGGAAAACATGTTTACGTGCTCGGCGATTTTCATGGAACCTACGCTGGCGATGCTGTGGGGAAAAAGCAAATGGAAGCGGTCATAGCATTTGCTCAAAAGCTCGCTCAGCCTTGGTTTGTAGGAGAAGATATCGCTGGCTATGCAGGCAATGATAAAAATGTTAAAAAAGGGATAAAGAAATTACAGTCAACTGTTCGTAATGTGCGGCCAGATTGGCAACTCAATATACTATTCAAAAACAAAAAACTTGGCTGGCAAAGCATGTCTTTTGAACATGCTATGATCGGCTCTGTAGCTCTCTTTAAGGGGAACAATATTCCAGGAACTTCTGTTGAATTTCGCTACACTAAAGATGCTTCGTCATATGGAGCTCCTATCGTATGTTCTGAGATACTCGCATCACTGGATACCATCGCCAAAGAAGCTCTTAATTATCGAGATGGAGAAAAGGTACAAGCTATTTATGAGGCAGCAGTAAAACAGTATTACTCTGATGAAGCACGACAAGCTCTTGAAAATCCCAAAGTTCAAAAGCTCACACTCCCTGCAGCATTTCCACCTGAAAAAGGTTTCAATCTTAGCATGCTCGGAGCGGTGCTGATGGTCCCAAGAATTCTCCATGAAATCTATACCCATAAAGACAACAACATTATCATTCTTGTCGGCGGAAAGCACGCGGAAGAAATTGCCAATATCTTGCCAATGCTGGGCTATAAGAGCGATAAAACCATGGCATCAGAAATCAATGAAGGCAGCAACCCTTTCAGTGGTATGGTCTATATCGCGCTCAAATTGCTTGATCTCGAGTCTTTTTTTGAGCAAGAACTTAAAGAATGCTCTGATAAAAAAGAATCAAAAGTATGCGCAAAAGATGAAACAGTTGCAAACATCCCCGCTACTCAACACAGCAATTCAAGTTCTTCTGCCGCTTCAGAGAGTGCAGGAGCAACAACGGCTGCGAGCTCTTCAAGCACCTCAAGCACTTCAGTAAACAGTGTTTCTTCAACAACAAAAATTGAGCCTCAAAACGCATAAGGGCCTTGAGTGAAACCCCTGCTTACCAACATCCTCGCTGCACTCGTCTGCCTGTTCTATTTTCAACACGTTGAAGCATCACAGGCAGAATATAAGACCGCAGCCGCTGCGATAGAAGTTGATTCTGAGTATCTCATCGAGCCACCAGTTCCACCAACCCAAATAGTACTCAGCACACTGCTCAAGAATTTTCCACTCAAGCTTATTGCTCTTATCTATGCATATGGCCACCCCTTTGAGGGTTACCTAGAAAACATAGT
>CAYYBE010000024.1:0-5072 GCA_964470345.1 uncultured Candidatus Babeliaceae bacterium
GAGATAACCGCTGAAAGCAT
Organism: uncultured Candidatus Babeliaceae bacterium; assembly: GCA_964470345.1. Lineage (GTDB taxonomy): Bacteria > Babelota > Babeliae > Babelales > Babelaceae > CAYYBE01. The sequence goes on from CAYYBE010000024.1 coordinate 21, forward strand.
CTAAGTGGGAAACTCGCTCCAAGATAAGATACCCCTAACGTAAGTTAATAAGATCCGTTGAAGACTACAACGTTGATAGGCTGGGTGTGTAAGTACAGTAATGTATTGCAGCTAACCAGTACTAATAGATCGAATGTTTTAATCGCATTATTTTTTGAAACACATTAAGTTGTGCGGTATAAGATCCTTTGCCAATGATAAAGTTTATAAGTATCCTAAGTTATGGTTTTTACTACAAATATTTCAAAGCAAGATAAAGTTTGAATAATTTATCGAAGAGCTTTGTTGTGAATGAGATATGCTCTTCGATGTATAAATTTCCTGGTGCGTATAGCTGTGAGGAAACACCTGTTCCCATTCCGAATACAGCAGTTAAGCTTACAGCGCCGATGATACTTAGCTGGTAACGGCTTGGAAAAGTAGGTAGTGCCAGGGATTAAATTAGGACCTCGAGATGAAAATCTCGGGGTCTTTTTTTACGCCCATTTTTTGATGTACGTAATGGATTTGTATAGTTATTTTGGCTTGTTCTTGTTGCTGCTCTCTTATACACTTAACCTATACAACAAGTAGCGAAAGAAGGGACTATGGCGCAAAAAGGCTCAGATCTTATTACGAGTGAAGATATACAAGAATTGGATCAACTACGTGCTCGTACGCAGGCAGCGCTTGAAAAGCTCAATCGTGCGCTTACCATATCGACAGAAGAAAGTACGGATACGCAGTGGATGTTACTTTTTGATGCCAAAATGATGCTTTTTCTTGCATGTGGTAAGTCGTTCTATGATCTTGCCGATTTTATTTCCTATATTGCCGAAGATAAGGAGCCGGGAAAGTCGACTCGTGATGGTTGGCAGCTGTTGCATCAAGAACCCCATCGTCCTACTGAAATAGCGCTTTTTATTACGGGGCTTGAAATGGTGCCTGAAGATGATTTTGAGCAAGTGCTTGGATTTCTACAGTTTTCCTACAGTTCAACCTATGGATCGCGCGGGGCGCCAATTGACTGTCCTGAATATCCAAGTTGCGTGGGGACCATAGATGTCTCATTTGCTGATTACCGAGATGCGATACAGCGTTGGTTGACAGGGAGTCAGCGTGTCAGAAATATGTTTGAGGCTATTTCAAATAATGAGATACCGCTTGATGAAGATGATGACGATGAGACTATGGAGGCTGAACATGAAGAACTCTGATTTTGTACAAAGCGCTTTTAGTGCAACGGCAGAAGATGATATTCGTTGTTATGCACGAGCGCATAAGTATCTGCCTGCGTTGTTTTTACTGTTTGAAGAAGGATTGTCAGAATCTTTGGCTCGGGATTCTTATATGCAAGAACTTACAAGGGAAGCTGTCTTTTTACGTTTCCTTATTGTGCGCACGCTCATTGTTCGTGCATTTTATAAAGCGGTAAATACCAAAGTTCCTGATGATTGTAGTTGTTACGTTGAGAGTGTACCACTGTTTGTGGAAGCTGGTTTACTGACACATGATGAACAAGAAGATTTTTGCGCTATGCTTCATCTTGCGTATACGCTTAGTTGTTTGCGGGAACATTTTGAAGTGACACCTCAAGAGTTTTTTGAAGACATTACGAGCTTTTTGCCACACTTACGTAAATGGAGTGATCGGGCCAGAGACGTAAAGTTTACGTAAGAGCTGTAGCTTTACAAGAGAGAGTCTTTTGCTAAATCCAAGAGTGTTCGCACTGGTCCATCTCCAATGATCGGTTCAAGCGCAAGACTAAACTCATCAAAATTCCAATTATTATCAATGATTTCGTCAAGTTTACTTTTGAGATCTGGATTAGTAATAATGATATTAAAGGTGATAATCGATCTTCCACCGTGTGCCATATAACTCCAGAAGGTAGCAATAGGAGCTTTTTCAAGAACGAATCGGGCATTATTAGGAGAAAATGCGCCAAGCTTAGAAGCTGGGTCTGCGTGCCAGTTTACTTCAGTAGGTTTGATAGATTCACACGATACAGGACTAGAAGTTTTGCAATTGGCACCTTGTGCATTAAAAATACCCATCTCTGGGGAAATATTTACATAGGTTTTTCCTGTCCAGTCACCTAAGACGGTATGATAGACGAGGTTGTAGTCATCAAAAGTATGATCTTTGGGTTTGATCCAAATACATGCATAGAGTTCAGGGATGATGCCGCTGCTTTCAATGATTTTCTTCAGTGGTGCCGGAATAAGGTTTTCATGTTTTTGAGTTTTATCGGTGTATCGGTATTCAATAAGAGCAATACGGGTAAGCATCTGGTAGCCGAATGCGTCTGCATAGTGTCCGAGCATCGGTATGCCATAATAGGTTGGGCTGATGCTGTTACCAATAATGCCGAATTCACGGAATTTAGAGGGGTTTTTATCATTCAATGAAACTTGAAATTCGGGGCTTGGCAGGGAACTTCCAGCTATGCGTTGTTGTCGCGCTAAGGCTCTTTCTTCCGTACGGGTTGCTTTTTGTAGGGTACTTACTTTTTCTTTTGCTTCTTTGCTTTCTTTTTCCTCTTTTCCAGAAATTTCGGTTTTTGCTGTTTCTTCTTTGAGCTCTTTAAGCGCTTCTGAAAGTGCATCAGGAATTTTGTTCAAACGCATAGCATATGTTTTTTTCATTTGGCGAATATATGTTGTAAAATCAAGCCCTCCCAAGAGCTCTTTGGCTTGTGTGCGTTCTTGCTCATTTAATTGTGCGCTTATTGTTTTAAAATCATTAAGTGCTTTTTGCGCATCGATGAGCATCTGTGCGGTTATTTTGTCATCTTTTGTTTTGAGAATAATATCTGCAAATATCTTATCTACTTGTTTGAGGGCAGTGACTTTGTCTGGTGCCGGTTCTTCTTGGGAGACTTCAGGTTGCTTTTTAGCAAGCTTTTTTCGTATCTGCTGAATTTCGGTTTCTCTTAGTGCTATGAATTTTTCGATCCAGCCTGCTTTTTTATTAAAGAACGTATTGGCTTTTGCTGCACCAGCGCTTTTTACAAAATCTTGTATGACTTGCAGTTCTTGTTCAAGCCTTGTGTACGTATCAGGAGTAATGTTGGTTGTTTGCAAGTCTTTGAGGGCTTGATGGTATGAGAGACTTGCCGGAAGTGCTGATCCACTGCAGGTTGCTATGCCTATGACTATAAATAGATAATGTAATTTCATGAAAACTCCTTACCGCACATACCAAGCTCAACACTGGTTTCTACCACTCACCGCAGTGTATGAAAAAGCTGCCGCATGGTGCAAGGGTTTTGTTGGGTTTGCTACAGACGGTACATGAAGGGTATCTATTCTATGCTATAAGCAAGTGCGATCTCTGTCGATATAAGTTGCTTTTTTTCAGCGTCCTTGATCTCTTTGTCTTTTTGTTTTAGGTCTTTTTTGATATCTTTCGATTTTGTCTTTTTTTCTGCTTTTTCGTCGCCATAGATAGTGTCTAATGCTTCAATAATGCGATAGTACTTTTTCATTCGACCAAGATTTTCTTTCGTTACCGTTTCTGCCATTAATCGCGTATAAACATTGAAGACGACTGTTGTTATTTTGTCATCTTGAACATTTAAGAGCACAGGAATTTTTGTATTCGTAGGAATCAATAGTTTTGAACGTAAAAATTTATCTCCACGATCTTGCACAAATGCATCAAAAAATTGTGTATCATTCATGAGTTCTTCAACAACATCTTCAGTCCCGGGACCTTTAAAGACCGCATAGGATTTGTGCAGAGAGTTGTCAATTGCCAAGAGTGTCTGAAAGCCAATAGCTCCTATAATCAGGATTCTATTCATGGGAACTCCAACAGTAAAAAGCCGACGTCATTAGGTTGCTTCCTTGAGCGCTCTCACAGATCCTACGAAAAACTGTTTCTTAAACGCAACGATTTTAGCTTAAGAAATAAAGATATATCGTTTTTCGATAAAATTATATTGACTTTCGATAAGTCGTTGGTAGTATAGTAGTCATGTAAGCGCTTACGAATGTTGAAGTTGTTATACAAACGTGAGAAAGGGAAGAGAATGTCGAAACAAATGAAATCATTGGCGTTAGGATTATTACTTGTACCAGGTGCACTTTGCGCAGCAGAACAGCAAGGTAATAACAGATGGCCTGCCTATGAAGAATTAATAGGTAATATGCCCGTACCGCTGCAAGAGAAGTATGCAAAGCTTTCTGATGAACAGAGGGCAGCAATTTTTGCACTCTATCAAGACGTAAGCCGTTTAATGGTGATAGCAGACGATATTAAAGAGCGTCATAAAGGTGCATTAGATATCTTGCATGAACTGGGTCTGCACGGAAAAGTAAGTTATTCAATTGGCACTGACGATAAAGAGTAAAACGAATACGAAAGTTGACGTACGTACGTTATGAGTTGTTGGAGAGCAGAAGGGTGGAAATGCTTCATGGGTATTCCGCTCTTTGCTCTTCCTGAGTATCCTAGTCAAAGGTTCGGTCAGGCCGAGAAAGATATATGAAAGGGACAGAGATGAACCATATTCAACGATATGCACGGTGGTTAGAAATTATTAGTTGGGCGCTCGTACCCATTATTATTATGAGTTTTGTTGCCAAATGGTTTTTGGGTGGTTGGGCCTATGTATTTGGTGGTGGCTGGTGGTTTAGAACCGGTGTAGGCAATGAGGTAAGTGTTGAAGTAACGCAAACATTAGTGCCGGGAAGCAGTCGCTTTACGATTTTAGCGCTTGAAGGTATTTCAGTTGCTATCTTTTTAGCAGGTCTTATTACCTTTATTAAAGTATTGCGTTGCTTTAAGCGTGGAGAGGTTTTTTCTCCCAAAACGGTTACGCTCTTTAATATGATGAGTAAACTTGCATTAATGCGGGCGATCTATGCTCCGCTGGCAACAATGGCGCTCAGTGTTATTACAACGCTTCATAATCCACCAGGACAGCGAATGCTTGAGCTAACCTTGAGCACTGATGATCTTATGAATATATTGATTTGTATCTTTTTCTTAGTAATTACTTCCGTTATTCAAGAGGGGAGCTTCTTAAAAGAAGAACATGATTTAACGGTGTAGTGCCCGGGGTAA
>CAYYBE010000025.1:0-4947 GCA_964470345.1 uncultured Candidatus Babeliaceae bacterium
AAAAAGTGTAAATCTTCTGAAGAGAAGTACGCTACGTAGGAGTTTGAGGACAAGTAATGCCAAAGCACAATCTCTCTTCCCCCATTTTTGTCGTCCAAAAGCATGATGCAAGCCATCTCCACTATGATCTACGATTAGAAATTGGCGGCGCCTTGATCTCGTGGGCGATTCCCAAAGGGCCTCCCACTAAAATAGGTGAAAAACGGCTCGCGCTTCGAACAGAAGATCATCCCATGGAATATGCAACATTTGAAGGAACCATTCCCGAAGGCTCCTACGGCGCGGGAACGGTCGAGATTTGGGATCACGGAACGTTTGAAAGCTTTCGAGAGCATAACGGAAAAGTAGTCGCGCTCGAGCAATGTCTTAAAGATGGTCGATTTGAGATTGAGTTTGATGGGGAAAAGCTACACGGGCATTATGCGCTTATTAAAACTCATATGGGCGGAAAAGAGAATGCTTGGCTGCTCTTTAAGATAAAGGAATAAAGTGCATCAAAATCTAGACAGGCTGAATTAATCTGATAGGATAGCATGTACCCAAGTATGAGAAAAAATACCCAAAGGAGTTACTACCCATGACCACCGTACGCAATACCTTGCTGTTGCTTGCCCTTGCGCTCGCTCAGCAAACAACGAATCTTGTCGGAGCACAATGTGCGCAAACCAAGCATAAACGATGTGCTCAAACATTTATTGCCTCTGCATCATCTTCTTCTGCAAGCGCTGAAACCACAAATAGCACCTCTTCTTGTAAGCAAGCAGCAACCTTAACCGCGACTGAATTGGCAGAGCTGATCAATCTTCTTGCTCAACTCAAAAACGAACAGATTGAAATAGCAACTCCCCACACGCCAATTCCCAAGTCAACGACCAAACGAGAGTCAACCTATGGCGCAGTACTGCCTGATGGAAAGCACTTCCTACTTTCGGCTGGTAAAAAAATACGTATTATGTGCTTTGAAGGAAAAACATGGAAATGCGTTGACGAATTTACCATTAACCCTGCCAAAGTACATGGCATCACGGTTATGATATGCGTAAACGGAAAACTTGTTCCTCTTGATAAAAGTAACGAAAAACATGTCGGAAACGAGTGGCGCAATTGCATTCTTGTTACCAATGATTGGAAAAATACGATCAAAATAACTGATCTTAAAAAAGTGTATAAAGAGCTTACTGTTCTTAAAGCTCTTGAGCAAAATACCGCTGTCAGATGTTACAGGATCCCAACACAAGGGTCAGGATCCTGCTTTACCATAGAACGCTTACAATAACGTACTTGCTAATTTGCTGAGCTCTGAGCGTTCAGAAGTTTCTAAGAAGACTGAGCCAAAAAGACGATTGCCCTTAAAACGCTCACTGGCGACCATGAGACCGTTCGAAACGAAGTCCAAATAAGGCGAGTCGATTTGATACGGATCACCAGCCAGAACAATTTTGCTCCCTTCACCAACACGACTAATAATCGTTTTCACTTCGTGCGGCGAAAGATTTTGCACTTCGTCGATAAAGATAAACTGATACGGAATAGAACGGCCACGCATGTAGGTAATCGCCTCTAAGCTGATTTTACCCCGATGCACTAAATCATCCAGTGATGGAAATGCTTGATGGCGAAACTCTTTTTTACGATCTCGGCGGCGCGATTGATTTCCCTGAAAGCGATCATGGCGGTCACGCCCCTGCTCCTCCTGCTGAATAGCGAGCTGTTGGCGAGAAGCATTAGCAACGTGCATAATAAATTCCATATTATCGTAAATCGGCTGCATCCAACTATGGAGCTTTTCCCCTACCGTTCCCGGCAAATACCCAATATCAGGACCTAAGGGGATTACCGGACGGGAAATAAGCATCTTTTCATATGTATGGTCAACCAAAATTTTCTGAAGGCCTGCAACCAACGCTAAGAACGTCTTACCTGTTCCTGCTGGACCTGAAAGAATAGCGCACTGGATTGAATCATCAAGCAGAAGATCAAGTACCATCGCCTGCTGCGGGTTACGAGGAGCAATACCCCAATGCAGATTCGAAAGATCAACTGGCTTAAACTGCTTATCCCCTACAAAGCGGAAAACGCGATAGCTAAATTCATTATGCTGCGATTGGACAATAACATACTCATTCAGGGTAAACGTGCGCTCTTCCGCAAGCTCTAACAGATCAGGCGGCACTGGCTTTTTGAGCTGTATCGATGGAACCTGGATTCTTACCCAGCCATGATAAAATTGCTCAAGTGAAACTTCCTCTTTGGTATAGTCAACAGCTTTAATACCTAAAACGTCTGCTTTCACGCGAACGTTCAGATCTTTGGAAACAAGCACGACATCAAGACCATCTTGCTTCATGCACATGACCATATTCAAAATATAGTTGTCAGTGATTCCGCGAGGGAAATTAATACATTTACGCTCAATATCAGCAGAAGTCACCTGCACGATGCAACCGGAATCAAGCTTTACCCCATCACGCAATGATCCTCGAGCACGTAATGCATCAAGATTGCGAATGACGGCACGCGCATTGCGCCCCCGTTCTGAGTTATCTTTTTTAAACTGATCAAGCTCTTCAAGTACCATCATAGGCACTACAACGGTAGCACCCTCAAAACTTTCCAGCGAACGGGGATCATGGATCAGGACGTTCGTATCAAGAACAAATACTTTTTTTGCCATTTCGCGCTCCTTTATGTCAACGTCGGTTAAACTCTCACCCAAACTACTGAACTTCTCCAACCGTGGGCAAGAGTTTATCGGTAGAGACAACTGTGGTATACTGGGGCGATTAGATACTTTATTTGATAGGTGTTTTTATGAGTAAATTAACAAATGACCACCAAGTGGGGCCGTTGGCGGCATTGCGCCACTCAGCAGCCCACTTACTCGCCCATGCTGTTATAGAACTGTTTCCTAACACTAAGCTGACGATCGGTCCCGTTACGCAAGAGGGATTCTTTTACGACTTTCTTCCCACTACTAATTTTAAAGAAGACGATCTTATTGCTATCACCAAACGCATGCATGAAATTGTTGCACGCAATCTCCCGCTTGTTCAAAAAGAGATTACGAAAGACGAAGCACGCAAGCTTTTTAAAGATAACCAGTTTAAATTAGAACTGATCGACAAAATCCCTGACGAACTCGTTGGAATCTCAACACAAGGAAATTTTTGCGACCTCTGCCGTGGTGGCCACGTTGCAACAACCGGCGAAATTAAACATTTTGCGTTACAAGCAATTTCAGGCTCCTACTGGCGTGCCAACAAAGATGGACAAGCGTTGCAACGTATTTCAGGAACTGCGTTCCCAACTGAAGAAGAGCTCAAAAACTATCTGCAACGGCTTGAAGATCTCAAAGAGTACGACCACCGTAGATTAGGTAAGCAGCTCGATCTCTTCTCATTTCACGAAGAAGGTGTGGGCTTCCCCTTCTTTCATCCAAAAGGGCAACGAGTTTTGCAGGTCATGGAAACCTACATGCGCGGATTACAAGGGTCGAGCAACTACCAAGAAATTAGCACACCAACCATGCTCAGTGATGAGTTATGGCGCCGCTCGGGCCACTATGCCCATTACAAAGACAAGATGTACTTTTGCAATGTCGATGAAGTTCCCTATGCAATTAAGCCGATGAACTGCCCTGGGGCAATTTTAACCTATGCAACACGTCCACGCTCCTATCGCGAACTTCCTCTAAAATTGGCTGAATATGGACATGTCCATCGCCACGAGCTCTCTGGCGTTTTACATGGCCTATTGCGCGTTCGTGCCTTTACTCAAGACGACGTCCATGTCTTTTGTACCATTGATCAAGTACAGCAAGAAATTACGACTATCGTTCAGCTCATGTTTACAATGCTCAAAAAGTTTGGGTTTGCAAACTACTTTTTCGCTATTTCTACCCGACCTGAAAATTCTTTAGGTAGTGACGAGTATTGGGAAAAGGCAACCAACGATCTTAAAGAATCACTCAACTCACTTAATGTGCCCTATGCTATACAAGAAGGCGAAGGTGCTTTTTACGGACCTAAAATCGAACTCGGCATTGAAGATTCTATGGGACGTCGCTGGCAATGTGGCACGGTCCAGGTAGACTTCTTTCTTCCGGAGAATTTCGATCTTACCTATGTTGCCCCTTCTGGCAAACGGGAACGGCCGGTTATGTTGCACTCGGTTATTTATGGATCGCTCGAACGCTTTTTTGCCATTCTTTTGGAACACTATAAAGGGCATTTACCCTTCTGGCTCGCTCCAACGCAAGTACGTATTTTGACGATTACCGACGACCAAAATCCATATGCCCAAACGCTGTTAGAAGCTCTTAAGCAAGCGGGTATTCGTGCTGAAGTTGATCTGAGTTCTGACCCACTCAGTGGTCAGATAAAGACAGCTCAACTTGAAAAAATCCCATGGATGCTTATTGTGGGCAAGAAAGAGGTTGCAAACAATACGGTAACGCTCCGCTACGTGGACGGAACCCAGGAAGCAAATCTTACGCTCCCCGTGCTCCTTGAAAAGGCAGCAGCAGCAAATAAATAGCAATCATTGAGAGCTTATCTCACAAATACTATGATCGACATGTGTGCGCCGATTACGAGCATACATGTCGATCATATTTTATATAAAACTATTAACAAAATTTTCAAACTGTTGATTATCACACAAAATATCGGGTAGGCTATAAATAGATAGGTCGATCAAACCAATTCATACACTAAATCAAAAGGAGGATTTGTATGAAAAAGACAGTCAAACGTACAGTCAAGAAGGCAGTTAAGAAAACTGCTTCAAAGAAGACAGCAGCAAAAAAAGTTGCTCGTCCAGCCAAACGCGTAGCAAAAAAAGTAGCTAAAAGAGCTCCTGCCCGCAAAGGCATCAAGCTTATGGCGAAAAAAGCTCGCTAACATTGAAGCATTAGCTTCAGAACTCGTTTGGGAATAAAAGGGTGCT
>CAYYBE010000026.1:0-3457 GCA_964470345.1 uncultured Candidatus Babeliaceae bacterium
AGTGGACTTGAGCGATGTATTGTTGATTTTTGGCGGGGAGACCGCGTGATGTCCTTTGGTTTAGAAGTTCTTTCGGTACACCAATGGATTGCTCTTGGCATTAGTGCGTTTGGGCTTGTTCTCTTGCTTATCTCTTCTCGACCGGGAAATAAGGCATATGAGCGTATTTGAATTTGTTAAATCGCAACTGCCTGTTTTAACCGTCGTAGGAGAATATACCACCCTGAAGCGGGCTGGTGTCTATTGGAAGGGGCATTGCCCTTTTCATCATGAAAAAACTGCTTCGTTTACCGTAACACCGCACCGAGATATTTTTTACTGCTTTGGCTGTGGGCTTGGTGGCGACGTAATCGCCTTTATTGCGCGTGCTGAAGGCTGCTCGCAACTTGAGGCAGTGCGCTATCTTGCTGACCGCTACGCTCTTACCCTTCCCGAAGACTTTTCTTTCCAGCAAACGGAACAAGCAGTTGAGGCTAAAGAGCGGTATTTTGACTTATGCCACCACGTAGCACTCTGGTGCCATCAGCAGGTTGGGCGGTTTCACCAGGCGACCACGTATTTAGAACAGCGCCATCTTGCGCCAGCAACACAAACGCTGTTTAGAATTGGTTACTTTCCGCCCGGAGCGGCTGCGCTCAAAGAGCTCTGCGCCCAGCTCAAAAAAGAGGGATTTCTCGTCAAAGATTTATTGGAGGCCCGCATTGTGCTTGAAGGCAAGCATGGGCTCTATAGTCCCTTTGAAGATCGAATTATGTTTCCTATAGCTGATCACCTCGGGAGAATCTGTGGCTTTGGTGGGCGGGTATTTAAGTCTGATGATACACGGGCTAAGTATTATAACTCCCATGATCATACCTTTTTTAATAAAAGTACGGTGCTTTTTGGTTTGTCAGTTGCCAAGAAAGCTGTCCAAGAAAAGGGGGCAGTGTTTGTAGTTGAAGGGTATTTAGATTGTATCGCTATGGTGCAAGCTGGTTACACAAATACGGTTGCTACTCTGGGAACAGCCTGCACCCAAGAACATCTGCAAAACCTGTCTCGCTACGCAAGTACACTCTTTGTCCTGTATGATGGTGATGCGGCGGGGCAAAAAGCGATTGTACGCCTCAGCGAGCACTGTTGGAATGTTGCGATGGAGCTTGCCATTATTATTCTTCCCGACAACCATGATCCAGATTCGTTTTTGGTAAGTGGTGGAAAGCTCGAGCCGCTTATTGCGTCGGCAAAAGACGTCTTTTCTTTTTCTGTTGACCGAATTTCTGCCGATTTTACCTCAAAGCCGCTTCAAGAACGGCTTGCAGGTATCAAAGAGCTTCTCGAGATTATTTTAAAGCTCAAAGACCCATTAAAACAGGATATGCTGCTGCAAAAAGCCGCTTCTACCTGTGCAGTGCCCTTTACGACGTTGCAACGAGAGCTGGCATCGCGCCAAAGTGTGGTTGAAAAGAAAGTAAATGAGCAGGAAAAGCCGCAACCACAGAAGAAAATGATTCAAAAAGAAATTTCAGATCTAGAAAAACAAGTTTTTTGTGCTATACTCAACAATGGTGAAAAGGTTGCAAGGGAAGATGAGGTACTGTTGGGGACAGTGTTGCCAGAGTCGTTAGCTCATATTTTTCGTCTATTTCAAAAACATAAAGAGGAAAGTCCTGATTCAGACTTTTCTACGTTTTTTGGGACGCTTTCCAGTGATGAGCAGAATTTTGTCAACAGACTTTTGATTTCAACACCAATTTCACCAGATAGTACTTTGTATGAACAATTGATAAAGCAGTTGTATAAAAAACAATGGAAGATTGCAGTTACCCGGGTTAAAACGCAATTGGCTCAAGCGCAGCAGGCAGGGGATGGACAAGGGGTGCAAATGCTTATGCAAGAGTTTCAAGAACTTAAACAACGGATGGTAGAGAAAGGCTTGTTATGACCGCAAAAAAAACAAAAGTAGAGACGACGACCAAAAAGACCAAAACACGTGCCGTCAAAGCGGGGGCTCCTTCCGTAAGCGAAACAACGGTAAACTGGCAAGTTGAACTTGACGAATTGCTGGAGCGTGGAAGAAAAAGCCGCATTTTGTCGTACGAAGAAATTATTGATTTTTGTGATCGAGCCAAGCTCTCTGAAAAAGAGGCATCTGATATTCTTCAGACGTTTGAAAAAGAAAATATTGATCTGGTTATGCATGATGAAATTGAAGGTGTTTCTGATGTCGATTCTTTGGAAAAAGAAGAGAAAGATTCGGCAGGATCCTTTAAGTACCAGCCAACCGTAGTAGAGATAGAAGACCAAGAGGATGAAGCGGAAGTCATTAGCGTTACCGAAGAGAATGATGATGAAGCAGAAGAAGATGAAAAAGCTGCTATCCGATCTGCAGGAGAAAGTACCTATATTGCTGATGGCGTGAAATGCTATCTTCGTGATATTGGCAGAATCCCATTGCTGAATAAGAAGACCGAAGTTGTTATTGCTGATCAGATTGCAGCATGCAAGCGTGATTCTATTGCATTAATCTCTAAATTTCCTTTTATTCATAAAGAGGTAGTCTCTATTGGAGAGAAGCTTCAGAAGAACTCTATACAGCTGAAAGATATTATTCAGTTTTCTGAGTTTGACGAAGAAAATCTGCCTCGTTATGAAGAAGAAAAAGAGCATCTGTTAACGATTATCGGTAAAGTAAAAGCCTTCATGGAAAATGAGGCAAAGATTTATTACTCCTACCGTGGCAAGTTGACAGGGCCCGAGCAAAAGCAAAACATGCTTGATGAGGTCAAGGCCAATAAAGAGCAGATTGCGCAAACAATCCAAACGATAAAGCTTTCCAATAAGTTGGTGAGAAAGTTAACGCGTCGTATTGAAAAAGCAATTAATAAGATCCATGAAAAAGAAGGCTCTGCAAAGCAATTGGCGCAAGAGATCGCTGTTCTGGAAAAAATCAGTAAGCCAACAGAAGATCAACAAAGTGAGCTTGAAATCTTGCACTCACAACGTCGTGCAATGTGCAAGTTAAGCAAAAAAGTAGAAATGGAAATAGGTCTTCCCTATCAGATGACCGTTCAGTACTACAATCAACTGCTCACATGCCAACGAAAAGACAAGCTTGCTAAAGATAACCTTGCTCGTGCCAACCTGCGTCTTGTCGTTAATTTGGCGAAAAAATATATTAACCGTGGATTACACTTTCTTGATCTGATTCAAGAGGGTAACATTGGTTTAATGAAAGCAGTAGAAAAGTTTGAGTTTGAACGAGGGTATAAGTTCTCGACGTATGCAACGTGGTGGATTCGTCAGGCAATTACTCGTGCTATTGCTGACCAGTCTCGAACCATTCGGGTACCGGTTCATATGGTAGAAACGCTTAATAAGATTAATAAGATTAAGCGAACCTTCTTGCAAGAGCATGGTCGTGAACCATCAAATACTGAGTTGGCAAAAGAGTTGAATATTGATGAGAAGAAGATTA
>CAYYBE010000027.1:0-3064 GCA_964470345.1 uncultured Candidatus Babeliaceae bacterium
ACCCTATGGCCTTTTTGCAACTTGAGGACTATTCGGGCAAAGCAGAAATTATCGTCTTCCCCAAAGTCTATAACCGTGTAGAACAACTCTTAAAATCACATACTATTTTTGTGGTTAAGGGAATTTGCGATGCAAGCACCAGTGGGCAAATCTGTAAGATTAAAGCGAACGACTTGATCCCCATCGACTTTATTACGACCGAAGGGCGCGCAATTGGCGCCGTTTCGCTCACCCTTCCATCAGAGGTACAGCCCGCAACATTAAGCTTGCTCAAAGAGACGCTCACCCCCGGCTCTGCTCCATTACAGCTCACGTTCAGCGAGCAGGGCAAATCGCTCAAACTCGCAACAAAAACCAAGATCACCTTTACCCCGCAGCTTATGCAGTTTACGAAAGAGCATAATATTGGGGTCAGCCTAACGATCGAGTAAACACCGTTTCTTCAGTGCACTGTTCAGCGCAACCATTTGCGTATTTATTCCCCTTAGCTAGACTAGAATTACTATCTCGCACAACATGTAATAAATTCAGACTGAAAACAAGGATGGCCGCATGCGCTTACAACAATTTTTACTCCTGACAACGCTCGTGTTCAGTAGCTTCACGCTCTTTAGCAGCCAAACGCAATCATTATTGAGCGACTCTCAAGCTCAGGCATCTGAGCAAGAAAGCTCAACAGGAGCAGCTGCGCCTCGTAGACACTCACCTCAAAATAAGCGCTCAAATTCTTGGTCCAAAAAAATAGGCCAAACCGCGCTTGCCTGCACATCTCTTGCTGTACTCGGCTTGCTCCATGGCGCTACCAATAACTATCTCAGCAAAGGAGCTCATAACGAACACTTCTTTAAGGCTCCCTTACGCGAATGGCTTGTTGGTCTAGGTTTTTCCGCACTCCAAATGGTCCTTGCACGATCTGGCAAAATTCCGGGAAGACTTTACATAAACAATCAATACCTACACATTCTTACTTTCTTCGCCACTCGCGGGGGTGGACAAGCGCTGGGAGAAATGATTCCACTCAATGGCCATTCGAGAAATTTCGCCGTTAACCAATGGTCTGTTGGCATTCCCTTCTTATTAAGTTACGCGTGGCATGTGATTGGATAGAAAGAGAAGAGCGTATGAAGCAGGACAAGCATATCAACGCTCTCGCGAACGGCGGGGTTACGAGTGGCAACAGTAAAAAACATTAATGTGGAAGAGTACGTTACTTCCCCTTGAGAGGTCATAATGCAACGGCTCCTTATTCTCATTACCCTATTTTTCAGCTACCAGCTCTCCCACGCTGCAAGCCTGCCACAAACTCTGGCTGAACAACGTGCTCAGTATTGCCAAATTCTCGAGATGCCAGCAACGTCCTCTCTCAAACAGATCAAAACAAAATTCAATCAATTGGCTCTCACTTTGCATCCCGACAAGAACCAAGAGAATCCACAAGCACTTCAAAAATTTCAGAAAATCAACGAAGCCTATCGTTTTCTCATAGCTCCAGAAAATAATCCTAAAACCCCAAAAAAGTCCCTCTGGAGTCGACTCGCCTTTTGGAAAAAAGAGCCCAAAATCGACCTTGAAAAGGTCGCTGAAGAAGCTCATAAGAAACAAGATCAAGAAGCAGCTACCAAAGCACAGCTTCTCCAAGACGAGGTTTTGCCATTTCTTGAACGATGTGATCGTTACCAAGAAGTTGCAAAAAAATGCGCTCCAGAGCAGAGTCAAGAGCTTGAAAAGCTTAAACAAATGGTTGAGGATCAAGGGTACGTTAAACCAGAAAATACGAAAGCACTTCAAGCATTTGAATTTTCGCTCGAACATCAACGCCGACAATTGTTACAAAAATTTACAAACTCATGTGATGCTCTTGCTCGACGAACATTTAACAAACGTGGAATCCACAACCTCATAAACAAGACAAATAGGCAAGGATACACTTCTCAAGACGATGAAGATACGCTTGCCGCTCTTACAGAAAAAGTAGTTGAAAAAGAACGATTTCGTGAAAAAGTAAGCGCGATACAGCGGAAGCCCTCAGTCCAAGGCAGCTATTACACGCGCCTCAACAACCTTTGTTTGCGAGTCTGGTATCAAGAGAGCGTAAACGCTACCGATGACAATGAATTGCGTACCATTGAAGCAGAAGTTGCCTGGCAAGAGGCTCTCGATTTCATTTCGTTATGTAACAATGAAATGCTCCCCTGCGGAAATTCAACAGAACATTATGCCGAGCTACAAAGACTGATTAAAGCAGTTCAAGACAAAAGATGCATTAATGATGTTGATACCAAAGCACTTGAGCACATCAAACAGAACAAAAAAGAAGCTTTTCTTGCACAATGTAAACAACTAAAAAAAGAAAATAGAGAAGCAAACGGCTCAAGCTCAGTAGACGCTTCGGCTGATAGTATTGCACAAGATGTTACAAATAATATACACCGCGTCATAACCCCTGAAAATCAGCAACACTTTCTTACACTCGATGCCCAGGTTCAAAGAACCAAATATTGGAAAGGGCCCAAAGAGAAAGCTCAATGGATTTTCAGTGTTGCTGCCCCCATCGCTCTTGCCCTGGGACAAGGGTTACTTCTCAACCTACTTGCCCACAGAGCGGGCAGCGATTTAAAACAAGTAGCTTTCTATAAAGCACCTGCTCGCGAATGGGCAATTGGGTTTGCAACGCTCTGCCTGCAGGGAATTTTAGGAATCAATCTTGGAAAAAAGCTCAAAGCAAAATATTCTCACTCATTCAGCGATAGTCTGTATGCTGCAGCTTATCTTATGAGCATCGGCACTCTCCAACATCTTGGGGAACGGCTTCCTCTTGCTGGAACTGGCTGGCGTGCACCGATTAATCCTCACGGATCATGGCTTACAAATCTGCTCTTTTCTAATAGCTCACTCTTTACGGGCAGCGCTGGTAGTGTTGCGCTTGCACTGAGTAAAGCAGTAGGTTATTAACCGAGACGAGCTGCACTCAAAAATAAAATACCCTCAAATCATAGACATGCGTACTATAAAAAGTGTAAATCTTCTGAAGAGAAGTACGCTACGTAGGAGTTTGAGGACAAGT
>CAYYBE010000028.1:0-2463 GCA_964470345.1 uncultured Candidatus Babeliaceae bacterium
GGCAGAAAGTGCGCGATTGAGAAAAGGTTTTTCTTCCTGCAGCTGTTGCCACTCTTCAGGTGTAAGGGGATTAACAAAGCGATTCGGGTCAAACAGCGGATGGGAGATCATAACACGTAATGCTCCTGTTTGTGCATCCATGACGATACATGAGCCAGCACAATCGGCAGGGAAATGGCGTTCAGCAATCTGTTGTACGTTGCTGTCAAGGGTCGTGACGATGGTGTCCCCGTTGAGTGCCTTTTGTGACTCTTGTGTGGTAACCTGACGGCCAATTGAGTTAACCGTTGTCAATTGTAGGCCGGGGGTACCACGCAATGTGTCATTATATGATTTTTCAAGCCCCATCTGTCCTGAAGGCTCATAGGCAATGCCGCTTAAGTAGCCCAGAACATGGCATGCAACTGTTGCTTGGGGATAAAATCGTTTGAAATCAGTTTTGATAAACAGATTTTTATTGCAGGGAAACTTCTCAAGTACGGTGCTCAGTTGTTCAAAGGAAAGATCATTGGCCAAATAGACATCGCGACCATAATGCTCAAAGGGCAAAAGATCGGGTGCTGCAGCAAGTTGGTATCCAAAGAGTTGTTCGAGTGTGGCGAGCGTATCGAGCTGTTCTTGATCAAAATTCTTATTTCCCGTTCCATGCCATGCAAGATGCACAAGTGGGCGGTTGGTGGCAATTAAAAACCCATTGCAATCGATGATATTTCCGCGTGGAGGCATAACTTTTTCAATACGAAGACAGTTGTGTTGGCTCAATTGAAAGAGAGTTGTGCTCTTATACACTTGTAAGTAAAAGAGTCGCGCAATAATAATTGCGAAGGCGATGCTGATAAAAAAAAGTAACCGCGCGGTATGCGCGCGTGGGTTTTCAATGGTCTGTTTCATGGTCTTCAGGTTCTTTGTGGGCAGAAAGTGGATGTTGTTCATTACATAATGTGGTGAGCCGTTCAAGAGAAATATGCGTGTATTTTTCAGTACTTGCAATAGTCGAATGGCCCAACAGTTCTTGAACCGTTCGTAAGTCAGCTCCTTGGCTGAGCAGATGGGTGGCAAATGAATGGCGGAGCTTATGGGGTGTAAGGGGCCGTTTGATTGGTAAGAAATTTCTGAATGAACCGCAGATCCGTTGTACCGAGCGTGTGGTAAGTGACTGATAGCGGTAGTTTAAAAAGAGCGGTTCAGCGCCATGTTTAATAGCAGAACGTTCATGGGTAAGATATTGTAAAAGCCGTTTTTCGCATGCTTCACCAAAAAGAACGACCCGCTCTTTATCACCTTTGCCATGAATTAAGATCGTCTTCTCTCCAAAATTAAGATCCCGTACTTTGATAGAAACGAGCTCAGAACAGCGAATGCCAGTAGCATATAAAAGTTCAAGGATCGCTTTATCTCTGATCGGGAATTGCGATCCCAATTCTTCAATATTTGTTTTATCAAGTAACTGGGTAATCTCTTCAATTGAAAGATATGAGGGGACTTTTTTGTCCAGACGTGGGCGGGTAAGCTTGAGCCCAAGTTCTAGTGAATGATGTCGCTCAAGAAACTTTTCATAAGAACGCAGGCATGACATTTTACGGGCAACTGAGGGCTTATCGAGTTTTTTGTGATAGAGCGCGATAAAAAAGCGTTCAACAATTTGCTGAAGGGTGCTTATGCTTTTATCACGCTTTTCGGTTGATTGCCAAAAGTCGACCACTTGCTCAAGGTCACTAGCATAGGCGCGGCAGGTATGTGCAGAAAGATTACGCTCAACTTTGAGATAATTCACAAATGGTTTAACGAATGATTGGAATGTTTCGAAATTCATGGCTACTTCTCCATTAATTCAATATCTATCGATTGGATCATAGCAAGTTTTATTCTTGATGTGAATGATTCTGATAACTTATGGTAAAAACTCGTATTGTTCTAGGGTTTTTTGCGGGTTCTGTTTATTCTAAGCACGGATACGAAGTGGTTTCTCTCTCGGTGTGGGTGTATGAATAAAACAATATGGACGTTGGGTAAACTTGAACAGCTCTTTGCAAAGCTTGAGCAGGGGTGTACCAGATTTGGCGACCCGATGGGGTATCAGCTGATTGATCAATACGGGAAAGATCCCTATTTGATTTTGATTGCTTGCTTGCTGAGCTTGCGCGCTCGCGATACGGTGACCTATCCTGTTGTACAAAAGCTCTTTGCTCGCGCACGCACGCCGCAGGAGTTGCTCGCTTTGCCCAAAGATGAACTTGTAATGCTCTTACGTCCCCTGGGGCTCTATCGAAGAAAGGCTGAAGTGCTGCGTGCTGTTTCTCAAAAACTGTTAGCTGATTATGCGGGCAAAGTTCCAGCAACGGAAGAAGAACTCTTATCGCTGCCCGGTGTAGGGCGTAAGACTGCTAATCTAGTCTTGGGTTTAGGATTTGGTATTCACGCGATCTGTGTTGACGTCCATGTGCATCGTATAGCCAATAGACT
>CAYYBE010000029.1:0-2168 GCA_964470345.1 uncultured Candidatus Babeliaceae bacterium
AGAGTGGCAACAGCTGCAGGAAGAAAAACCTTTTCTCAATCGCGCACTTTCTGCCGCATATCCACCGGCCTCACTCTTTAAGTTAGTAACGTTAATCGCATCACTTGAAACAAATATTGTTACCCCGGCATCAACATGGTTTTGCCATGGGTCTATCGAATTTGGCAATCGAACCTACCACTGTATGCACCGCGAAGGACATGGGTTCTTGACACTCCAAGACGCGTTAGCAAAATCATGTAATATCCCCTTTTATGAGATGGGAAAACGGCTCAAGATTGATACACTCGCACAGTACGCACATATGCTGGGACTCGGAGAAAAAACAAATATCTCATTACCTGAAGTTGCTGGTCTTATTCCAACTACTGCATGGAAACAGGCAACACTCAAACAACCCTGGTATCCTGGAGAGACACCGATCATTGCTATTGGACAGGGGTATACACAAGTTACGCCACTTCAGATTTGTCGCATGATCAATGCAATTTGTGATGGCAATTTGGTCACTCCTCGCATTTTGGAAGCAGAACCTATCATACGGGTACCATTAACCATTAGCCCAGCAACGCTTACCTTTGTTCGTAATTCGATGCGTAAGGTAATCGAACGGGGTACAGGACAAAGTTTAAGTTACTTAAAAGATGTAACGATTTACGGGAAAACGGGAACAGCACAGGTACGCAAGCTCCCTAAAAACGGCTCCAAACGAATGCTGGAAAAGGCTGACCGTGAACATGGCTGGTTCGCTGCCTACGTCCGTTACAAAAACTATCCACCGTTTGTGGTCGTTGTCTTAGCAGAGCACGTTGAATCGTCGGTCATCTCTGCCCATATCGCACGTGATTTCTTAAAAGAATACTTTACCTATCTTGATGACCAAGCGGCTCAAACGAATAGTTAGGCGACCGATGCTTTCTCTTGCTGTCCCGGTTGGTCTGCTCCACAAACATTCACAGGAATCTGGTGCTTTTTACACCAACGAAAAACAGTGGCGCGGTCAACATTCAATAGTTCGGCTACCCGAGCACAGCTCTTAAACACAGTGATAAGTGCACCGAGAAGCTCTTTGTCTTTGAGCGCTTTTTTCCCAAGACGCTGCGCTCGTGCTACCAAAGCGCTCCGATCGTCAGCACCATCGGAAACCGAGATGACAGTACCCAACGGTTTACTCGGCTGCCTACTCTCCAGGTACTCATTAACTCGCTGACGAAGCACACAGAGGCTGCTCGGCCTTTTAGTTTTGAGTCTCTTTTGATACAATATCTCTTCAGCCGAGGGCACCTGAAGCTCTGCGCCATGGGGTTCAGCATAAGCTTCAAAAGTCTGCAAAGAAATGTCACGAACAAGATCGCTCAATTGCTCTTCAGTAAGTGAAGAAAGCGATGGAAAAACGAGATGATTTTTTGTAAGCTCGCCATACAATTCCGATGAAAACGCCTTTGCTTCCACCAGCTCCTTAAGATCTACTTCGCTACTACAGATAATCAAAGCATTACTTGAACAAAGCCGCTTACCGGGTAACAATGCTGTATAAAACCCCGTCGTCATGAACTGCACCAGTGCCTGCTGCGTTGCAAGGGACAGCCGCTCAACATGTTTAATAAAGAGTGTTCCTGATACATCCATTTCTGCAAGAGCTCCTGGTACCGCTTGACCATTAAAAATGGGGGGAGCGCCAAAAATTTGTACGTACGCTTCTTGCCCTTGCTCTTGCTCTTTTAAAGAGATTTCTGCGTATTTGGTCTGTCCACAGATCTCATCAGCTATCACTACCAAGCGCTCTACATCTTCTTCGGCTCCCTGAAGGAAAATCGGTCGACGGCTCAACAAAGCCCGCAAAAAAGCAATTTTATACTCGAACAGGGGCCCACCTGTTGCAGGAATAAACTTTTCAATCCGTTTGCCCGAAGCCGTTGTTCGTAAAAAAACAGCATAGCTCCAGTTTGTGTCGCCAGGTATTGCATCAAATGAGGAAAACTTAAAGAGTGTTGAAACAGTTGGTCGAGAAGCGAGGACAACCGCATTACTTCGCTGTGTATGGCTCATAACAGAAAAACTTAATGGGTTCCCCTGGCACTCATAGATTACAATCGAACGTTCTCGTTTAAATCGTTTAAAATCACATATAACCTATTTAAGCGTGTATACAAATATGTTCGATGTAA
>CAYYBE010000030.1:0-2067 GCA_964470345.1 uncultured Candidatus Babeliaceae bacterium
TAATCTTTTTCTAATCTTTTTTTAAATCTTTCTTTAATCATAAGGCTTATCTTGTCCACGGTTTTACTGAAAACCAATCCTTGGACTCTGTTAGCTAAACGTAAATAGGTAACGTTACCATCAATAAAAACCGGGTAAGTGATGGTACCGAATTCATTAAAAGAATTTTTATTTTTGCTTGGTAAAATCGTGGTTTTAATACTAACAGGCTGTCAAACATCTAAATCTATAGGCGGTAAAAATGAAATCAGCGAAACTTTATCAGTTTCCTCGGCACGCTCGAACTGCTTCTATCCCTTGTATGATCAAATTTAAAGAACTATTTAGAAGAAAGATCGAATAAGCTTTAACGGTTCATTGGGAGGCCGTCTTGCCCTGAGGACTGGTTGTTAAACAGAGCCTGTGCGATAGATTGGCCCCCCGCCCTATTCACCCATGCCGTGGAGTATCTGAGGCTTAGAGCCTGTATACGCAAGGAGGGTAGGTGCATGTACAGGGTCGGGAACCAGTGAATAGTCTACTTTTCTTTCTTCCAGCTGGTAATCAAATATGACGAACATTCAACTTAAAGAAGCTGTAAATGAATTAAAACCACCTCTCTTTGCTGGTATTGATGTCGGAGCTGAAGAACTGGTTCTAGTGATCCGCAAGAACGGCAAGCCATTTTATCCACAGAAGTTTGCCAATTCTCCTGCTGATCGCGCCCGGTTGGTGAAGAAGTTGGTTAAACTACCCGGTATCATCGTTTGCTTAGAAGCTACGGGCGTTTATCATTTCGATTTGTCCATCGCTCTGCATGATGCCGGCGTGTTGCTCATGGTGATTAATCCCAAAGCCTCCCACAACTTTGCCAAGGTGTTGATGAAAAACAGTAAAACGGATGGGGTCGATGCCGATACCTTGGCAGAATATGCCGCAAGGATGGACTTTGTAGCATGGGCTCGGCCATCCGATGAAGCGATCGCTTTGCGCAGTTTCGCTCGCCGCATAAACGCGTTAACCGGTCAAAAAGCCGACGCCAAAAACTATCTGCATGCGCTAATCACCACTCAGGAAACACCGAAATCGGTGCTACGGGATGCTCATCTGGCTATTGCCCAATTGGAGAAACGCATTGAACGTTTAACAGCTGAAGCACTGATCTTGATTGGCAAACATACAGAGCTCGAGCGAATACTCACGCTACTGATCGGTATTAAAGGTATTGCCGAAATTAGCGCCATTGCGCTCATGGGCGAACTACTGTTATTGCCGCCTGGACTTTCCCATCGGGAATGGGTGAAGTTTGCCGGGCTTGATCCGCAGACCTTCGATTCCGGCAAAAGCGTCCACAAGAAAACGCGGATATCCAAGGCAGGTAACAGGCATATTCGTTCAGCCCTTTATATGCCTGCCTTGAGTGCCAAACAGCATGACCCTCATGTCAAAGCGTATTTCCAACATCTCGTGGCTAACGGCAAGACGCCATTACAGGCTGTGTGTGCGGTCATGCGCAAATTACTTCACGCTATCCACGGTATGTTGAAACATAACAAGCCTTTCGATAACAGCCGTTTTTATGCTATTCCAACAATTGCCGGATAATCAAATTCAATGTAATTTTGCTTGACCTTAAACAGAGTATCTTGTATTTTCTGTTGTTGGTAATTAATACCCAGTGTTCATGCGAACCTTTTTGGGTGTCAAAGGTAAAGCCAAGGTAGGTTAATATGGCTTTTAACTCTTTGCAGGTTATCGGTGGGAATTCACCACTCATGCCAGCCGGAGTGGCAGCATTTCATCAAAAATAACGCTGGCTTTGTGGCAAATAACGTTTGTAAGCCGGATAAAATAATATTCTATCCATGAACTTATTGGCGCTCTACGGCTCAATAATTGACTGCCATACTCTTTATCTTGAAACGCCTCTTCAACATAAAACGAAATTTGTTCTTCCAGCTTGCGCTTAACTTCTTCTAACGATTCACCTTGCACAGCCAGGGTAAAATCCAGGCATATTGCTACCCATACGCCTTCTTGTTGCTTGGCATAGCATTTGATAATTAATTGCTTAGGATTCATGTTTTA
>CAYYBE010000031.1:0-1949 GCA_964470345.1 uncultured Candidatus Babeliaceae bacterium
AGATCACTCAGGAATATCGTATCCCCTTTTGCACCAGTGATCGTAATCGTGACCACGCCGTTCGTAATGAAATCAAGTAGCAAGTTAAAATCTCAAATTATGACCGCGCTCGGTATAGCTCTTCCGCTTGTCGCAGCATACGCGCTCAGAAGCGCCCAACGAAAGCTACGCTTTCGATATTACTAAAAAGAAGTTAGGGATGCAGTCAAGCCGACCGTCGGTTGTCACGTTAATGACACGTGCATTTTTTTGAAAGTGTAGTAACCTTTTTTGGTAAACAACCACACAAAGAAAGGCTACTACACATGGTTAATTCTACAGCAAAAAATATAAAAAAACAGGCGAACAACAGCAAGTTGCAACAGGTAAACCCGCAGGTTGCAGGAGTTGATATAGGTGCAACGATGTTGATGGTATGTGTTGGCCATGCAGATGGCACGCAAGAGGTGCAGCGGTTTGGAACATTTACTCACGATCTACGCAAAATAGTACAGTGGTGCAAAGCATGCAGCATCAGCAGCATCGCTATGGAGGCAACAGGAGTCTACTGGATACCGTTATACGATATCTTGTCACAGAACGAATTTGAGGTCAACTTGGTTAATCCTCATCACTTCAAATCGCTGCCAGGACGTAAGACGGATGTGATAGATTGCCAGTGGATTCAGCAGTTGCACTCGTATGGTTTGTTACGGGGGTCCTTTAGACCTGATGACAACGGAGTTGCATTGCGAACCCTGGTAAGGCACAGAACACGCTTAGTTGAACTTGCAGCATCTCACATTACACGGGCACAAAAAGCCCTTGTGATGATGAATATTCAGTTGCATCAAGTTGTTAGTGATGTTGCAGGTGTTACTGGCATGCAAATTATTCGAGCAATTGTTGCGGGAGAACGAAACCCACAGGTACTTGCTCAATATCGTCAACCGCAGTGCCAGCGTACAGAGGAAGAAATCGCTCTTGCTCTCGATGGCAACTTTCGACCAGAGATCATCTTTACGCTCAAACAGTCTATTGAGATCTACGATCTGTTACAGGGTAAGATTGCTGAATGTGAGGCTGAAATCAAGAAACAAGCTGCATCATCCTTACCGCCAATAGAACCTCCCGCTCGAGCATCGGAACAAGAGTCTCCGATCCCTAAAGAGTTGCGCAAGAATGAATCGCAACACAATACCTTCGATGTAGCCGATACCCTTACAGAAATGCTGGGTGTCAATATCACCACTATTCCTGGCATTAGCAGCACCAATGCTATAAAAATCGTTGCAGAGATAGGCTCTGACATGAGTCGCTGGGCTACAGTCAATCATTTTACTTCATGGCTGGGCTTGTGTCCGAATAACAAAATATCCGGTGGCAAGATCTTGAGTTCAACCACCAGAACTTCTGCTAATAAAGCAGCACAGGCCCTTCGTATTGCTGCCTTCTCACTTCATAGGGCAAATAACGCTCTTGGAGGATATTTTCGCAAGCTACGTGCTCGACTCGGCGCACCAAAAGCACTTACCGCTCTTGCTCATAAAATTGCACGTATCTTGTATACCATGATCAAATCAAAACAAAATTATCAGGAATTAGGATTGGAGGCATTTGAGCGCCAGTATACCGAGCGTAAGGTTGCCGCTCTCAAAAAACAAGCTGCTGCCATGGGAATGGCTATAGTACCGGCGTAATAGCAAGTTGAACGTAGTTATTTGAAACATTTAGAAGCCGTCAACTCACTGGTGCATAAGTGCCCGTTCAGAAGCTTGGCTCGCATTGCAACTGAATATTTCATTGGTGAAGCCTGTCCCTCTAAGTCAGTCTATCCCGTTCAGAAGATTAGCTTTTCCAGTTGCTTGCATGTTCTTCAAATATACCCGTTCTTGTTACACTTTTATTTAACTTCTTCAGAAGATTAGCTTTTCCAGTTGCTTGCATGTTCTTCAAATATACCCGTTCTT
>CAYYBE010000032.1:0-1930 GCA_964470345.1 uncultured Candidatus Babeliaceae bacterium
TACCCGAGCCCCCAGTTCCACCAACCCAAATAGTTCCCAGGACACTGCTCAAGAATTTTCCACTCAAACTTACTGCTCTTATCTATGCATATGGCCACCCCTTTGAGGGTTACCTAGAAAACATAGTGTTCAACAAATATGCTTTCAGCAATAGAGCATGTATCGCAACTACCGCCGATATGATCACACCAAATCTGCTTGCACTCGGCTTTAGTAATGGAGCCATTCAAATCTGGAACGTTGACACAGAAAGGTGTACGCGAATATTTTCCCCGACAGGCAAAGCAATCTCTGCGATTCACCATCTCTCCCATCTCAATAAAGCCTATATGTTCTCTGCTGATCTAGAAGTCAGAACATTGGACCTCACAGCAGCTGATCAGATGCTGTCCCTCAAACAACTCCGCGCCCAGCATCCAATTCTCTATTTTTTCTACGGCATCAAGCCTGAAGATACAACGACCAAAGCTTTGGCTACTGAAAAAGCAAAGGACCTCTTGCTAGAGCAATACCCCGGATCTTGCCCCATTCTTGAGTTGCCTGGCCAACGAGTCGCGCTTGCACAAAGAGCTTATCCTGGCCATGAGAATCGAAGAACTGCCCAACTTATTATTGGGTCGACACAAACAGGAAAAGCGCTCTTACGCTTAGGATCTCTTCCTCATGCAATAACCGCACTCACGTTTCATGAAGGGCACCTTGCCGGCGCTTGTACTGATGGCTCAATCCGTATTTGGGATATTGATACGGGTGAGGAGCTCTTTCGGCTTCCCACCAAAGAACCTGCAAAAATACTCATTGCTCAAGATGAGAAACTGATCGCTATTTTCCCTTGCGGATCATTTAAGATATTTCGGTAAATTAAAAACTAACATCAAAGACAGACAACTCTGTAAAAAGCATGGGATTTTTGGTAAAATGCAAGATATGCAGTGGCATTGCACATCTTGCATTTCCAGGTTAAAAACGAGTAAAACAAAGGGCAAAATATGATTAAACGACAAATAACAGACGAATTTCGCTCACTTTTAACCCAATTCCCGGCCGTGGGAATTGTTGGTCCCCGCCAATCAGGAAAAACGACCCTGGTGAAGAGTTGTTTGCCTGATTACGCCTACGTTACCATGGAAGATCTTGATAAACGGGCAATGGCCCTTGCCGATCCCCGGCTTTTTTTTGCGTCATATGACGACGCGCCGGGCCTTATTATCGACGAAATTCAGGAAGCCCCCGAACTATTAAATTATATGCAGGGCATTATCGACCAAGCCTATCGCCCTGGCCGTTTTGTTATCACTGGATCACAGAATTTATTGGTTCATGAAAAAGTCTCACAAACGCTGGCCGGCAGAATCGCATCACTTACCCTGCTCCCTTTAACGGTAAACGAGCTTAAACAAGCAAATCTTCTGCCTAACTCGCTTGAAGAAACACTGGTAAAAGGGTTTTATCCCCGGCTCTACGACCAACCAATCGATATCGAAACCTGGTTTGCCAATTACATAAGCAATTATGTCGAACGGGATGTCCGCCAGGTTATTAATCTTGCCAATCTTGTTACGTTCCAACGTTTTTTAAAACTCTGTGCTGGACGAGTTGGCCAACTACTTAATTACACCTCACTTGCAAATGATTGCGGCATCAGCCCCAACACCGCACGTGCCTGGATCTCGATTTTACAAGCAAGTTATATTCTCTATCTTGTTCCACCCTATTTTAAAAATCTCAATAAACGAGTTATTCAAACGCCAAAGCTCCACTTTTACGACACTGGCCTCTGTTGTGCGTTACTTGAAATCAGTTCCTCGCGACAGTTATTTAATCATTACCTTCGTGGGCCGATCTTTGAGAGCTTTGTAATGAGTGAACTTGCCAAATATATTGCCAATCGTGGCAAACGCGCACAGCTACACTTTTGGCGCGATGTACA
>CAYYBE010000033.1:0-1712 GCA_964470345.1 uncultured Candidatus Babeliaceae bacterium
GCTATGATCACCTTTTTCATCGATATTTCCTACTATTTAGATTCTGCCATTTAGACGGTCATTCCCATCTTTTTCGATCATTCTTGTTTGCTTACGTTGGGTAATACCTAGTGCCTCGCCCAGTCTAAGTTGACGGATACAGTCTGCGCAGCTTCACCCTGGCATCTTTGGTGGTAAATTGCCAATTTGCTTTACGCTCTTCCTTGTTACGACTGTCTGCCCAAGCTTGGCACTCGCGATTCATAGTTTCGCGGTCAGGAAGCCGTCGATTAAGACATTGATTTGCAAGCACGCTCAATTCTATTTCAGCCATATTTAACCAACTCCCGTGTTTTGGCGTAAAATGAATTTCAAGTCTTTGTGCAATTCTCAGTGCTTCTTCAGGAGGAAACGTTTCATACAGGGATGCTATTTTGTGCGTATTAAGATTATCCATTACGAGGGCTATTTTAGGCGCATCTGGATAATACACATCGACTAAATCTTTGACTGTATAAGCCCAATCTTGTTGCGTGCGGCGTTCTTTTATCTGCACATAACGTTTGCCAGCAAGTGGCTCAAAAAGCATAAATAGACTGCTCACACCATTTCGTTCATATTCAGAATCATATTTTTCTACGGAACCGGGAGTCATTGGAATGGGTGTTCGTGTTTCTTTAACATGTTGCTTACTTGCCTCGTCCAGACAAACAACGGGCAATTGTGGGTTATGGGGCCTTGCATAAACCTCCAGCACATTTTCCATATTTGCTACGAAATCTGCACTTGCCTTACCCGGTGGGATGCACCATTGTTTTTTCTGCCAAGGTTTAAGCTCGTTTTTTTTAAAACTGTGCGCACTGATTCACGACAAATATAATCAACTACTTTTGCCGCAATTATACCATTGGCCAACAGTTGAAGCGTCCATGATCCTCGGCCTTCAGGTGGGGTTGTGCACGCAAGCATTGCAATGTGTGCTTGCACTTTGCCATCGATTTTAACAGGCTCTTTTGGCTTCCTTTCTACCCCATTTAAGGCTATTTCAAGCGATTCTTCAACAAATCTTATTCGCGTTCTTTCCACATTTGACGGGCTTGTTTTTAAACTTTTTGCTATTTCTTTATCGGCAAGAACAGTGCCTTCTGATATGTCGGCACTCAACAAAATATGTGCTTTAATCAATTTTTGTGCCGGTGATTTTCCTGAGCTGATCATTTTTTTCAATGATACTCGCTCTTCTTCTGTAAGTCTAACGATATATTTTTTCTTCATGCCATTGTCTCCTAAAAAGCATACCTCAAGATATTCCTTCAAGGAGAAAGATAGTATATCGACAAAAATTCGTCAAATCAGACTGGGCGGGGCACTAGGCCTGGAGAAGGGTATCACAGTCTGGCTTGAGGATTTACCGTTTTCGGTACACCTCATCAGACAAGTCTTCAAAAACGATGACGGATCTGAGGGTATTCTTTATCTGGTTGCCAGTGATCTCAAGTTAACGGATGACCAAGTCTCGAGTATCTACCAAAGACGGTGGAAGATCGAGACTTATCATATGTCACTCAAATGCAATGTTTCGCTTGCAAAATCTCCAACAAAAGTACCACGTACGCAGGCAAATCACCTGTTTGCTTCTCTTTGTGCATTTATACGATTAGAGCAACTTTCGATTCCAACCGCAACCAATCATTTTGCATTGAAAGATCAAATTTACATTTATGCTTTGAGAG
>CAYYBE010000034.1:0-1620 GCA_964470345.1 uncultured Candidatus Babeliaceae bacterium
TTCACCAAAATCGGGAGAGGGTTTGTATTCTCAGGAGGAGGATATTCATCGTGGTTACTCGCTATCCCGAAAAAATTCAACAATATGCACGAACGCTTCGCAGCAATCAGACTCCTGCAGAAGCATGGCTTTGGAGAATGCTGAGGGCTCACCGATTTTCAGGGTTCAAATTTAGAAGACAAGTTCCAATAGGGCCGTTCATCGTTGATTTCTATTGCCACCAGGAAAGATTAGTTATCGAACTCGATGGCGGCCAACATAATCTGCTCGAAGCCCAGAGCTATGATAAACAGCGTTCCGAATTTTTACGTCAAAGAGGTTTTAGTGTGATCAGATTTTGGAACAAGGATGCTTTGTGCCAGAAAGAAGCTGTTCTTCAACAAATCTGGAATTTTCTACACAGGGAAAAAACCTGGCGGTCAAAAGGGTCACGCTGGCAGAACGCTTTTACAAGTTGAAAATCCTGACGCGGTAGAAGTGCACCACCCAACGTATTGTTCAGACTGCAACACAAGTCTTGCGTTCGTTGGTGCACATGGTTTCGAAAAACGTCAGGTCTTTGAAATCCCTGAGCCCAAGTTGAATGTGATTGAGCATCGTTGTAAAAAAAAGAAATGCCCAGAATGTGGCAAGCAAAATATCGCTCAATTTCCGGCAGGAGTTGAACAGCCTGTACAATATGGCCCCAGGGCCAAGGGCTTGATAACTTACTTGCAGAACTATCAGTTTCTCTCTTACGAACGTTTGTCACAATTTTTCAAAGACATTTATGGCGTTCATATCAGCCAAGGCACGGTTTATAACACGACCAAGACTGCCTTTAACAACTTGGCTGGTTTTGAAGAATGGGTCAAAGCGCTTTTGATAGCCTCCAAAACACTTCATGCAGATGAAACTGGCTTACGCGTCCTCAAGAGGCTTTACTGGCTTCATCTGATTTCAACGGACAAATTAACCTACTATCTGGTTCATGAAAAACGAGGCAGCGATGCCATGACGGCTGCGGGTATTTTGCCTAAGTTCAAGGGCACGCTTGTTCATGACTGCTGGTCGTCCTATTTCAACTTCGATCTGATTCGCCATGCATTGTGCAATGCTCATTTACTGCGTGAACTAACGGGTGTTCTTGAGAATACAAATCAAGGTTGGGCCAAAGATATGCGACACCTGCTTGGTAAGCTCAACAAAGCAACGAAGACGCTCGAAAACTGGCCATCTGATGCAGAAATCAAGCTCTATGAGCAAGAGTATCGGCAAATTTTGGAACACGGTTACTAGCAAACAGGCGGCGTACAGCCAGAAAAAAGGACTGTTCCCAGACATCTTTGGGAGCGCTTCGTGCTGCGGCAGCAACAGGTGCTTCTGTTTACGTATGACTCCAACGTACCCTTCGATAATAATCAAGCTGAACGCGATGTACGGATGGCCAAGGTAAAACAAAACGTGTCGGGCTGCTTTAGAAGCAAGACTGGTGCTGACCACTTTGCTAGAATCCGGGGTTACATCTCAACAGTAAGAAAGAACGGGGAAAACGTCTTGTTTGCCTTGCAAAACGCTTTCTTAGGACAGCCATACATGCCTGCGTAAGGGGAAAACCCTCTCCCGATTTTGGCTTGGGGG